>JACRMA010000131.1 GCA_016235085.1 Candidatus Zixiibacteriota bacterium | reverse complement strand
GTGTCCGCGCCACTGAGAGAGAAGAACTTTCATGACCAAGAGTGGGGCAGACACTCCTGTCTGCCCGATTCTTCAGCACACCCTTTCGCGGGAATGACATCATGAACGAAGCTCTGCTCTGGACAGATCCCTGCCCCGGAGTGCGAACCAGATCGTCCCGATCGCGCCGAACACAAAGGCGATGACGAGGTTGGTGGCCGGATTGATTTGCCAGAGGAATGCCCCCCCGAACGCCGCTACCGAAACGATCACATCGCGAATGAGATAGTACAGCCCGAACATCCCGGCCTTGCGGTTTTCGGGGGCGAGATCCATGATCAGCGCTTTGCGGGTGGGCTCGCCGAATTCCTTGAGACCACGCAACACGAAAGCGACAGCCAGTGCGGCGAAGGAATGGCAGAAATACAGGACCGCGGGGAAGAACGTGAAGAAGACAAAGGTCGCGAGGACGTACGGTTTCTTGTGGCTGCGGTCGGCCAGATAGGCGACCGGGATATAGACCAGCATCGCCGTGACCATTTCGATCGTGGTCAGAATACCGAATTCAAACGCGGTGACCGGTGTGGCGATCACCTTCATGCACCAAACCACCACGAACGCGTAGGGAATCTGCTCGCAGAACCGGATGAGAATATCCGACACGAGCAAGTTGCGAAGGTCCGGGACCATTTCCTTCCAAAGCCGCAGGGGATTCTTCTCGGCGACCGAACGTTGATTGCTCCGATGTTCGGAATCGTCTTCTGCGATCAAACGCTGCTGCATGATCACAGCGATCAAGGCCATGACCAGCGCCGCCACAAACGCCAACCGCACACCGTCCCGTTCTCCCCACAAGCCGATGAACGCCCCCCCCAAAAGCGGGCCGAGTGACATCGGGATCCGTCGCACCAGCGAATGCATCGAGACACCCATCGTGCGCTTGTTCTGCGGGAGCACCCGGGCGACCAGTCCCATGGTCGCGGGCAGCGAGATCGCCGACCAGGTCAGAAAGAAGAAGGAGCCGAAGATGACCGCAGGCCAGACGGGGATCAGAATAACGATGACGAAGCCCGCCATCGCCAGCAGGTTGAAGACGAGCAGTGAGCGTTTGGTCCCCAGCCGGTCAGCGAGATACCCGCCGGGGAATGAGTACAGCGCGCCGAGCAAATTCTGCAGTCCGTTGAGCAATCCGATGGCAATGTTGCCGCCGCCAAGCGCCAGCAGGTAGATCGGGAGAAAGCGCTCGGCCATCCTCTCCCCCATTCCCACGAGGATGACCATGCCCAATAGACCTATCATGCTGCGGCGAAGGCCAAGGAACGACGACCAGCGGTGGAGGAACGCGGGCATGGCGCACGATGAACGAGAGGAGGACCCGGCGCAAGGACGATTTCACGGGAGGCGGCGCGTCACATGCCTGAACCGCTGCCATTGTGACCCTGTACGAGTTACCCCACCACTCATCCTGACGTCTTTCCCGCGAAAGCGGGAATGAGATCAGGGGGCCGAGATCTCTGTCGGAGCCATGCAGCGCGCCATTCGCGGCGCACTGCAGATGCTTCGCTCCCTGCGGTCGCTCAGCATGACAGGGTTGATGCCGTTTTAGGAAAAGCTGGTGTCGAACGCGAAAACTAGAAGCTGAGTCTAAAGCCAGCCATGGGGATGAAACGGCTTGGGGAGACGGGATCGGCAGCCAGGGTTAATTGCGGCGAAAGTGTCCAGGAAGTCTTGGATCGATTGGGCGAGGCTGATGCGAGATCCTTCCCCGCGTCATAATCACGCGTTATCCGGGCGCCCAAAAGCAGGCCAGTTACGCTGCCAAGACCGGCGACGGCCATCACCACTTTGCCGTCGTCTACGTTGACAAGAGCGTCAAGCCCGAAGCCAGCCACGGTGCCGACCAGTCCCATCAGGCTGATCAGCCGCACGCGACCACGGCTCATGTGAACATTGCGTGCCGCGATACCAGCCGTCACAACCAGCACATCACTGCCAATCAGCGCCGCACGCAGGACATTGTCGTCCTCAAGCCCCGCAACGACAGCTGTGGTGAGGCCAAACCAGGCTCCCCAGTTCATTGATGAACTCATGAGCGAACCGTGGCCCTCGGTGATGTAGACGTCCCTCGTCCACAATGTGGCGCCCGTGATCCCAACCAGGCCGCCGACCAACCCGGCGGCCACGACACCGCGCTCATCCCATCCTGAGACCCCGCCCCAGCCGAGCCCCTGCCAGGTTCCAAGGTGTCCACCCAGTGTGATCACCGAGGCGCGACCGCGGCCCAGTTCGGCATCCCGGGTCAGGCGGCTGGTCAGCAGCAAGGCACCAGGCGCGCCGGTCAAAAGACCGAGAGCATAGACCTCGGAGGAATGGGAATTCAGACAAACTGGAATCGCGATACCCGCCCACACGCCGTAATAGCCGGAAAACACCAGAACATCGGTACGCCCGCTTTGATCCAGAAGGCCACCCGGAAGGAAGAGCGCCCTTCGCGTTTGGCTCAGCCGCGTGATATCGGCCTGTACGGTTGCGGCATCGTTGGCGACCGGTGTTCCCGGGTATTCGCTGAGCAGATCACTGACCAGCGCGTGGCTGACATCATAACGGCCTGCGGCGGCAAACTTGAGCGCCAGCCGATACTGCATTTCGGATTGGGACTGGTCCACCGGCAGGGGCGTTGCGTTGCGGCGCAGGCCGGTCTCAACCAACGCGACGTGGGCGCGCGCGAGTCCCCACGCGGCGGGTGTGATTCGCCGGCTGGTAGTTTTGGTGACACCCGATGGGGACTGATATGAGTATTCCAAGCGGTACGCCGGCCCGGGTTTGGTCAGGAAGCGCGCCGAGACGAATCCCTTGATGTCGGGAAAGAGATGGTAGGCTTCTCTCTGGGTCGCGTTGATCTCGGAGCCGAGCGAGTCACTGAGGGCTGCCGGTGCCCAGTCGGTCCCCTGCGCGTAAACTGAGCCACTCGAAGTCGCGATGGTGGCAATCACGGCCAACGCCAACCTGAAGAACATGCGGAATGCCACGCCCCACCTCCATGCGGCCAAGCGGCCGCACTTGCAACTTAGCACCTTGTGCGATGGAAGCAAAGTGGAAACGGCCATTGGCAATCAGTGGCCCGCATGGGCTTGCGTCGTTACATTCTGAGTCACGGCGGGAGAATGGGTCTAAAGCAGTGCCGCCGTCAGGGAGGACCGAATGTCAAAAATGAAGGCGGTACAGATCGAGAAGCCGGGGGGCGATTTCCAGCTCGTGGAACGCGAGATTCCGGAACCGATTGCGAGTCAAGTCCGGGTCAAAGTCGAAGCTTGTGGAATCTGCTACAGCGACCGGTATGTGAAAGACGGACTGAACCCGCTGATTACATATCCGCGGATTCCTGGCCATGAAGTCGTGGGAGTTATTGACAAAATCGGATCAGGCGTGACCGGATGGAAGGCCGGCGAACGGGTCGGTATCGGCTGGCACGGGGGACATTGTTTCGAGTGTGTGCCCTGCCGCCATGGCGATTTCATCAATTGCCAGAACACGAAGACCACTGCGATCAGTCATGATGGTGGTTATGCCGAGTACATGATCTCGCCCTCTGACGCACTCGCGCGCGTCCCGACGCAGTTGAGCTCGGCAGAGGCCGCGCCGCTCATGTGCGCCGGAATCACGACTTACAATGCACTGCGCAACAGCCGCGCCCGCGCCGGTGATCTGGTGGCCATTCAGGGAATCGGCGGACTGGGACATCTT
>JACRMA010000013.1 GCA_016235085.1 Candidatus Zixiibacteriota bacterium | reverse complement strand
TCGTTGACTGATCGTGCGACACTCGCGTGCACCTCAAAATGAGAGCACCACCGACGCTCACTCTCGAACTGGTTTCGGCTGCATCCGGTACAACGTCATTGCTCCGCCAACAGAATCCTGTGGCACATAGCAGGCCACGCCCTCATCCCTGTACCCATGAACGGTGACGAGGCTGTCCCGCGCCGACTCTGACGTGGCGTAGAGGTGACACCATGTGCCCTCCTTCAATAGACGATAAAGCGGAACCCGACCGGGTCCGGCCGCGGCGTAGACATGGCAACAGGTATCATTGAGAGCATAGCCCCACGCGGCTGCTTCGTGGATTTCAGTAGAGCGCGCCGTGTAGAGGTGGTCGCCGGTGGCCTGTTTCACGAGGTGGAAGAGCGGCTGTGTCTCATCCCGGGCGGTCGAGAACACATAGCACACAGCCTTGGGCAGCGAGTACCTACCCATCGCGAGTTGGGGCCCCGGCCACAATGTCATCAACCCACAGGCCTCCGCGGGCAAAGGCGTTGTGCTCCACCCTGCGTCAGTGATCTCTCCCTCGATGCCTCGTTCGACGTAGGTATGCCCACACCCAACGATCCCTACCACGACAGCCAGCAGACTGAAGTTCAGAAGGCGGGTCGCATGAGAACCCTTCCCGGAAATGCAATTGTCGAGATGCTTCCATCCGAACTTCACGTGATGACCTCCAAAAATGTCGTTCGTGAGAGCAATGTCGCTCCCGAAGATCGCATCTTCTTATATTGAAGTCTCCGACATGGAGCCTCGCTTGCAGGTCAGTTCCGCGCGCGGACAATGAACTTCTCCAGGCGTCGCTGAGCTGCGGCGCGCGGGCAAGAGGTTACTGCAGGCAGCAAGTTACGTGGGGGGCAAGACAAATCGCCGCGAAATCCAACCCATTCAGAGGCCCGGCAGCGTTTTTGTCAGGATGTGGCGATGTGTGCTCTGGCGCCCTGCTCGAGGCGGCCCTGCTCCGAATGCCAATCCAGAAGCCCGCAGGACATCGGGCTAGCCCGCGGCCTGACAGTCACGGACCGAGGACCTCGCAAAGGGTGGTCACAATTTGGCCACGGTACGACTTAACCCCATGCCCTGCATCGCAAGACGGGACTCGCCGAAGGCGGGTAAAGCGGCGCCCCCCGAGGGGGCTTGCGCGCCTGTTGCGCGTTCGATTTCCCCCGCCTCCATTCTGCTTCGCGAGCGGGCGCTACACGCCGCTCGCTACCCAGAGCGAGTTCTGCCTGGGATGGATACGACTCAACGCATCTAGCGAAGCAGCTTGCCCTGCGTAGCCAGCCAGCGCCTCCGCGCTGGTTGCGAAGTCTGGCCGGTGTCCTCACGGAGAATCCACGGAAGAAACGCGTCTACCCTCAAGGATGGATACTCTCGCCTCGTGAATTGCCTTGACAGTTCTGTGTGAACTGGGAGTAATTTAGTCCACAATGAAGACGAAAAATCCCAAGCCTAGCCCCAAAGCGGAGCTGTCACCAAAGCAACGTGAAGAGCTACTCAGAACGTTGAAAGCCCGTTTTGAGAAATACATGAGCCGACACAAAGGACTTGAATGGGCCAAAGTACAATCCAAACTGGAAGCGAATCCTGAAAAACTTTGGTCACTCAACGAAATGGAAAGAACCGGCGGTGAACCGGATGTTGTTGATCATGATAAAAAGACGGGCGAGTACATCTTCTATGATTGTTCAGCGGAAAGTCCTAAAGGCCGCAGAAGTCTTTGTTACGACCGTGAAGGGCTGGAGGCAAGGAAGGCGTTTGCACCCGACAATAACGCTCTTGATATGGCGGACGCCATGGGCATTGAGCTTCTGACAGAAGAATAATACCGCGAGTTGCAGGGGCTTGGTGATTTCGATACGAAGACATCAAGCTGGTTGAAAACACCCTCGGATATTAGAAAACTCGGCGGCGCCATCTTTGGTGATCGCCGCTATGGCCAAGTCTTCGTGTATCACAACAGCGCGCCCTCTTACTACGCCGCCAGGGCGTTCCGTGGCTGGCTAAGGGTCTAGAGTACAAAGACCGGTCTACTGGGAAAACGCGCCTTGCGTGATCCCACCTGGTTCTCTTGAGTCGTTCCCGACCACCACCTTAGAAACACACGTGTTTTGCTCCAGTACCCCGAAACCTTGACTTGATTTACCCACAATTTCAGTTTGATCCGGTAACTCGCACACAGTAGTTTGGCCGGGTGGATCGGAGCTTCTGATCCGGATCACAGTTTTGATCAGTTAGAGACGAAGGCGCTACAAGAGCATCTCCCAAGTTTGCGCTGCCCATATGAGCGAAATCTATCTCGCCCAGGACACGAAATTGGACCGCCAGGCTGCGCGTGTGGTTCTGCCATCTGTGCTTTTCTACGATTTCCCGAAAACGGATAGGTCAATCTTATTTCACACAAGTTCGAGTACCCGTCCAGGAGAGGTGGAGTCTCATGAGACACACGCGCATCGTCGTTACTCACTACGGCGGACCCGAGGCACTTCGCGTTGCTGATGAAGAGTGCCCCGAACCCAGGCGAGGTGAGGTGCGAGTGCGGGTGCTGGCCACCGGCGTCTCCCTGCCCGATGTCATGGCGCGCGAGGGGATTCATCCCGAAACACCACAAGTGCCCTTCACGCCGGGGTGGGATCTGGTCGGCGTGGTGGATCGGCTCGGCGAGGGTGTCTCGGGAATCGAGCCGGGCGATCTGGTTGCCGCGATGCCGATCCACGGTGCTTGGGCGGAATTCGTCTGCCTGCCGCAACACGAATTCGTCCCAGTGCCATCAGGGTTGGACGCCGCCGAGGCTGTCAGTCTCGTGCTGAATTACATCACCGCATACCAAATGATGCATCGATCCGCCCAGGTGAAACCAGGCCAGCGCGTTTTGATTCACGGCGCGGCCGGCGGAGTCGGCACAGCGCTTCTGCAACTGGGACGCCTCGCCGGGCTGGAGACGTACGGCACGTGTTCGGAGCGAAATGCGTCCGCCGTCACCGAACTGGGCGGTATCCCTATTGATTACCGAAGTCAGAGTTTTGTAGATGAGATCCACCGGCTCACAGGCGATGGCGTGGATGCCGTCTTTGACCCCATCGGGGGGACGCACATGTGGGATTCCCGCAAAGCACTCCGACCCGGCGGCAAGGTTGTCGGCTATGGCCTGATTACTTCGATTCGTGGGGAGGGCTTGGCTTCGGGACGTCCCGGTCGCCGCCAGCGCTTTCGCGGAACCGCCGTCTTTGGGTTGTACATCGCCGGTGGTTGGCTCCTCCCCGGCCGGAAACGTGTGATCCCCTACAGCATCCAGACGCTCAAACGGCTGAAACCGGAGATGTTTCGGCAGGACCTGATCACTCTGCTTGACCTGCTGCAACAGAAGAAACTGAAACCGATCATCGCCCAGCGCTTTCCGCTTGCCGAGGCAAGACAAGCGCAGGAGTTGCTGGGAAGAGGCGGCGTGATTGGCAAGATCGTTCTATTGAGTAACGTGTCACCCCTGGAAATCGGTACGGCATATCAACGGCGGTCGGCGGGACGTGACTAATGCCGCCCGAGGCTGAAGTGCAATGAGACCGGCATCTCACTTCCCACCCGCTCCAGTGCCTGCTCCCCCACCCGTTGCCGTCCGCGGCCCGGCGTTCTTCACGTAGCGCTCGAGCCAGTCGGTCATTTCGTACAGCATGTGCATAACTGACTCGCGGGCGCGATAGCCATGGGATTCGGCAGGGAGGAGAACGAATCGTGCCGTCGCCCCGTGACCTTTGAGAGCATCGTAGAAACGCTCGCTTTGCAATGGAAAGGTTCCGGAGTTGTTGTCGGCCGCACCGTGGATCAACAGGATGGGTTCATTGATTTTGTCGGCGAACATGAAGGGCGACATCGCCGCATACGTGTCGGGTGCCTGCCAGAGAGTTCGTTCCTCCGATTGGAAACCGAACGGCGTCAGCGTGCGGTTGTAGGCACCGCTGCGGGCGATTCCGAGCCGGAAAATGTCCGAATGCGCCAGAAGATTGGCGGTCATGAACGCACCATACGAATGGCCGCCAATCGCAATCTTATCGCGATCGGCTACGCCGCGGCGAACGACTTCATCGACCGCCGCCTGGGCGCTGGCGACCAGTTGCTTGACATAGGTATCATTCGGCTCGGCTTCTCCCTCACCCACGATCGGCATCGTCGGATTATCGAGCACGGCATACCCATACACCAGCCACAGGAGCGGTGAGTGCGCCCCGATGCGGACGAAGCGGTACGGGGAATCGGTCACCTGCCCGGCGGCATCGGCACTCTTGAACTCCTGCGGGTACGCCCACATCAGCATCGGCAGCGGGCCATCGGCCGGTTTGTATCCAGCGGGCAGATAGAGTGTGGCGGTCAGATCGACGCCATCGTCACGTTTGTAACGGATCAACTCCTTCTGAACACTCGCAAGCTGAGGCACCGGGTGTGGGAACTTGGTAATCTGCGACGGTGCGCCACCGCCCAGATTGCGAATGTAGTAATTGGGCGGTTCACTGACGCTCTCGCGCGTCGTCAGGAGTATGCCTTTGCCCGGGTCGAGAAGTCGCACCGGACGCTCGTACACGGGGGATTCGGATCGGAACAGCCGCTTCGCCTTTGCGGACTTCAGATCGAACTGATCAATAAACGGCCGGTCACCTTCGGACGATGCCCCGGCACCGGACAGATAGATCGAATTCCCCCCGCCGCCGGTGAGGAGAACGTACGTCCCGCGGTCGGTCGGACGCATCATGGCCGAACCGGGATCGTTGTAGCGGTCTTCGGACGAATAATCGAGGAGCAGGCGCGGCTTGGAACTCGGTGAACCCGGCCTCGCCAGCAACACATGCTGGCGGCGTGTCTTCCACCACCGCTCACTGACCAGTGCCAGGTTGTCGTTGCCCCATTGGACGTTGCCGAAACGCAGGCCGAGAGTGGCCAGCGGCGTGGGCTTCGACTTAAATGGCGCGGCGAGCATGAAGAGCTGATCGCGCTTGTCGGCCGCGACACCGGCATCGCCACCATCGAGCGCCTCTGCCCAGTAAAGCGTTGCCGCGGCATCGGCGCGCCAGCCGTAGTCGCGAGGGCCGGTACGCACTGAGGCGAACGTCATCGGCACCTGGTCGGCCAGCGGGAAGTCACCCAGTGAGTGCACGGAAACACCATTCATGTCCCAGACTTCCACGCGGCGGGGAAATCGGTCCACCGGCACAGTGTACGAGAAGGGCGGGTGGACAATCTCAACCAGGATGTACTTCCCATCCGGCGATGGCGTGGCTTGCGAAAAGATCCCGGGTGCGCCGAGCGGGATCGGCTGACCGCCGATTGTCAGGCGGACGATTTGTGATGTCGCGTAGTGGGTGAAGATCGCTTCGTCGGCCTGGTTCTTCAGCAAGTCTTGATAGGTGCGCGCCGGCGCCTTCTTGCCCAGGTTCTGCTGGATCACCGGACCGGTGGGAATGGACATCTCCGGCGGTGCGGCGCCGCGATTGGCGGGAATTGCGAGCGCGATGATTGTCTTGCTGTCGGAGGCCCAATCGTATGTCCCGCCATAGGCGGCGTTCATGGCCATCGAGGCCATCGGAGCGGCTTTGGCGTCGGCGAGCGCCGCCGTCCAGAGCTCGACACGGTCGCTGTACGTGACCGCGAACGCGATACGTGAACCATCGGGCGACCAGGAAACACTGTTGATTCTGGGTGTGGCGGGCAAGCCGGTGATTGGCCGCTCGGTGCCATCGGCGATGCGTTTGAAAGTGAGTGATGTGTAGTAGCCGGCGCGGCTGGGGCCGTTGGTGCGCGGGTTGATGCGCAATCCCGCCAGACGCAATTCGGGCGCGGCGACCTCTTCAATCGGAGGCAGACCGGGCTGCTGCATCAACAGCATCCATTGCTGATCGGGACTCAGCGACACGGTCGGGGTCAACGGGGCATCGACCAGATCGGCGATGGGCTTGGGTGGCATCATGTACGGCTGTGGCTGTTGGGCGGAGACCGGAACGGCGAGCGCGGCCGCGGCGATGAGAAGTACGGCCGTCCGCATACAGACGGATCTGAGGGATGCGATTGCCATTGATTGACTCCTGGTTGTGTTACACGATCAGTCACTTTCCGGAGGATGATCTCCCTCGGTTCTTCGCGGAGACGATACGGCCTGCGGGAGTATAATGGAAGCGATTTGACAGACGCTGCCGGGCTATTGCCCTCAGGCGTCAGCGGGTTTGAGTGAGTTGCTATTGGGCAGGTAGAATGTTGCGTGAGCCGATCGATTTCAGAGTCTCGCGCACCATTCTGCTTCGCGAGCGACGCTGGCGCGCCGCTCGCTACGCAGAACGGGTTTTGGCAAACTCCAGCCGTCCAAGTCACTTATTCTGCACGGAATGCCTCGTTCTCTGCCTAGAGGTTGACCCCTATGACAAACGCAAAAGTGTTGATGGTGGAAACGTTGTATTCCGCCGCCAGATTGAGCACCCACAGGGAGTAGGCAACGCCCGCATATCCCTGTGTCAGTGCAACCGTCTCTCTTTTCAGATCAACCTTGGAGGTTGTTTCGGTTCCGATGGACATGGTCTCCCTGATGCCGACATACGGAGTCAGAAAGGCAACCTTCTTGCTGGCCATGAGTTCTACGCTATAGATGCCCAGATTGAAATCGGGAACACCGGTAAGCCATGTCGCACTCGCCCGTACGGCCGCGGCGGGACGTCGCGCAGACTCCTGTAAGAGCGCGTACTTCACTTCTCCACCCACCA
Organism: Candidatus Zixiibacteriota bacterium; assembly: GCA_016235085.1. GTDB lineage: Bacteria > Zixibacteria > MSB-5A5 > WJJR01 > WJJR01 > JACRMA01. The sequence continues at coordinate 18,012 of JACRMA010000013.1, read as the reverse complement.
TGCCATAGTTGGCACCGGGCGCCGTGGTCCAGTAGCCGCCGATATCAATGTTATCCGACACGCCCACTCTGGCCCGAAGAGTCGGGAAGGATATCTCATCGCCCAATGGGCAGTCTTCATCGGGATGTGTGAAGGTGTTGATCCAGGCATCAGCATGCTGGTCAACAGGAGTGGACGCTTTGTCGATGGCAAGACTGAATTTCAGTTTGCCGAGCGTCTTTGCCGCCGACAATGATTTGAATGACGAAATGGCGCCAACTTCTCTGGTGAATCGATGCCATTGGGCCTGGGTCAGGGCGGTATCAATGACCATCGAACACGTCTTGACGCTGGGATCGATGTGCCAATAGACGTCGCTGCCGTGGCTTTGCGCGTGTGCAACCGACACGAGTAGGAATAGGACAAAATTCGTGGCCATTCCGTAGAGATGTCTGCTCTTCATGGGAATCTCCTTTCTTGCTGGATCGTGGTTAACTGCTCTTGCCGTTGCTCTTGTGTTTTGCCAGCGTCGCGCCGATGACGTCAGTGCCGACGTCCACCAGCGCATTGATGATGTAATCCTGATTGCAGTCCTTGATCAGCCCGGCGCAGATCAGCGAGGCCAGGCCGTGCGTGAATATCCACATCTTCCTTAAGAGTCCGCGCCGCTCGCTGCTCGACAACGCGGCGAATCGGCTGTCTTTGGGCAGCTCGGATTCCAGCGTGTCGAAGAATTCACGGACCACTTCGCTGGAGCGATCCCCTTCGAGCATCAGGGCCCGGTAAAGCTGGCCGTGCTCCAGGGCGAACATCGCCACACCGGTTCCCATGTTCAGAAAGACCCGATCGGTGTAAGGCCGGGATGTGTACTCCAGCAGGGATCGCTGCGTTTCCTTGATCACGCATAAAGCCAACTCGTCCATGGTGTCAAAGTGGTGGTAGACGGGGGCTGTGGATGAACCCAGCTTCATGGCCACACTTCTGGCGGTCAGCGCGTTCAGGCCGTCGGCCTCCACCACGCGCACGGCGGCCTTGACGACTTCGTCCTTGGTGTACTTGGTCTTGGGTGCCATATCTCTCCGTTTCAAAACGACTGTTACATAACATATGTTAGATTACGGAGGTTATATTACAGATGTTTCATGATTCGTCAATGCGCTCCCCCAAAAAGTCCGCGGATGAGGCGCCCATCAGCCACTTCTCGTAAGGTGCTTAACAGGAAAGACTTGCAGGTCCTATCGGAGTAATGCCGACTTGCGAAGCGATGGCCGCCAAGGCTGAGTTTCTGAGACAGCGGGCAGATCGTGGACTCGATTACTTGACGTACCGAACTCAATGAGGTCATATCCGGGGGTCACACCGCATTCAAGCTCGGGGTCTGCCGTCCGTCACGAGCGATTCAATCTGGAGGTCTCCGATCTTGTGGCGATATCTTTCAATTGATCGCGTGAGTGCTAACAGGGGTTCGCACATCCTCAAGCAACGAGGTGTCGAGATGCCCATCCCACCAATCCTGATCGTCACCACCTTCATCGTAAGGGCGGCGATCGCGCGGCCGTCGTTTGTTGTGCGATTCAGTTGAGAAGCGATGCCCGAGCCACGATTTCAGCCTGAGCCGTTGCGGCGGTCGGATTCACGTTTTCTTTCTCGGATCACGACGATCGGGATCGCCGTTGTTGTTGCGAGTATCTATTTCGGCTACCTCCGAATCCAGAACGACGACAGTTACATCTTCTATTCTTATGCGAAGAACCTCGCTGAAGGCCACGGGTACGTCTTCAATCCCGGCGAACGTGTCAACGCGACCTCGTCTCCCCTTTACACTCTGTTGCTCGCTTTATGTTACATGACGTTTCGTTTCAACCCCGGGGTAACGCTTCCTGTCATAGGCCATCTCATCGGCGTGGCCTCTCTGTTCGCGATTGGCGTTGTTCTGCGGCGCGCATTCCGTGACCCCGCGGATTCGCTATTCGCCTGCCTGCTGCCCTTCGTCTTTCTCGCAAATCCGCTGCTGTCAGGCGCGGTCGGTATGGAAACGTTCCTGACGATGGCGTTGGCCGTGGGCAGTCTCGCGGCCTATGCCCGTGATCGGAAGGGATGGTCGGCCCTCCTCTGCTCATTCGCCATTCTATCCCGGCCCGACACGCTGTTGCTGGCGGCGATTCTGTTCACCTACGAAGTGCTACGGCAGCGGCGCTTCCCGTCCTTCGGCGTGGCGATCACCTTTCTCCTGCCTATTGCCGCCTGGCTGGTGTTTAGCGGGCTTTACTTCGGAAGTCTGATTCCTTCCACGGTGGATGCAAAACTGGCGCAGACCAGCGCGGGACTTTGGGGAGAAGGACCGGTATTCCTGAAAGGGCTTTTCTCGGGCGCGACTTTGTGCTGGGGAGTCAGCCATTACCCCGAGGCGGTGCGGATCACGGTTGTACTTCTGGGGCTTCTGGCATTCGGCACTCTGACCGGAAGCGTGATGAGTCTGGTCTTGTTTCGCAGATCTTCAATCGTACGTCACCCGATGTTCCACGTGGCGGTGATCTGGAACTTCCTTTATGTCCTCGCCTACATCATTCTGGATGCGCCGGCGTATTCTTGGTACTACACGCCACTCTCGCTGGGTATGGCGCTGCTCGCTGCTCTGCCATTCGAAACCTTAATCCGGAGCTCGTTCTCAAACTGGGTACCCGCCTCTCGCATGGTGTCAACGGGTCTGGTCGCCGCTCTGACACTTGTCGCCGTGATGCTCCCTCTGACCGTATCGCGAATGCCGGCCACTGAGCGGAAAGGCACTCATCGGCTTGCGGCCGAGTGGTTGAACGCCAAAGTGCCCGGCGGCACCTCGGTTGGCGCCAACGATATCGGCGTTCTGCGATTCTACTACGAGAAGGGACCGATCATTGACGGCGCCGGACTCGTGACGCCGGCCGTTGTCGATCACTTGCGGCGCGGCGAATACAGTTGGTACATCCGCGAGTATCGTCCCGCGTACTTGATGTTCATAGAGCCTCCGCGCTCACCGGTCGAGTTGTTCGCACACGAAGCATGGTTTCAAAAGGAGTATGTGACCGACACGGTCATCGGAGATCAAGGGAATGCCGTGAGAATCTGGCGGCGAATCACTTCATGAGACTGCAGCGGCAGAACCAGATTTCGGGACCCTGAACCGTTGCCAGAGCCCCTGCGGCGATCACTTTCGCGTGCCATGGATGATGATGCCGAAATTGCCCACCGCATGCGCATCGCTGTCGGAACTCCCCCAGACGGCATTGGGTTCGTCGTTGCCCGGCACGCTCACACTCCGCGCGCTCCAGCGTCGTCGTCCCTCGACTCGTATAGTAATTGACGAGAGCGTGATTCGACGCGCCTGTTGAAAGGCAGCTAAGATGAAGGGGCCACAGCCAGCGCCGTACCGTACCCGCGCAGTGCTCCTATTGCCGGTGTTGCTGCTGGGCGGATGCGATATCCTCGGAGACCTGGAGGAGGAAGCACCGTGGATGACGGTCAGTCCCAACAACATCACGGTTGTGGAGGGGCGTGTTGCCCAGATCGAGGTGAGAACGAATATCGACCTTTATGTCTGGGACCTGGGGTGGGGCGCGGTCGATCAGAGCGTAGCCCTGATCGATACCATCGACGTTAAAGGGGATTCCCGTGCCATCGCGCACGTGTACGGTGTTGGCCCGGGCGGCACAGACATCCACTTTGGCATCAATGCGGTCCGACAGCACGCCTCAGCCACCATGTGGGTGACGGTACAGGCGGTCACTCTTCGTTCGTTGACGCTTGAACCCGAATCCCTGTCCGTGGCCACCGGCGCCGATTTCTGGGTCTTGCCCCACGCCAAGGACAGCGTGGGATGGGAGCTCATAGGCCAACCAATCGATTGGCAGATCTCTGATTCGACGATCGTCTCTCTGCAGTACACCTCCGGCTGGTACTGGAATACGTACGGAGCAATGCCCGCCGGCAGCGCACTGTTTCGCGCTGACAAACCAGGGATGGTCACAATTACGGCCGCGCTTGAGGGAATTCGAAGCTCGTCAGTGGTCTATGTGACCGAAATATAGCGTCAGCGGCGTGCCCGGAAGCCGACTCTCATTCCCGCGTGCCGTGGATGATGATGCCGTATTCACCCACGACATGCACATCGTTGTCCGAGCTACCCCAGATGGCCCTGAGTTCACTGTTGCCAGGAACGCTCATCGTGCGTGTATTCCAGTGCTTCCCGTCATAATGCAGAATCTCGGCAGTGTTTGACACTGCGAACACGTTGTCACTCCAGGTCCCCCAGATCCCGTTTAGCGAATTCGTTGTCCCGCTGTTCATTAAATTCCAATGAGTACCATCGTAACGCAGGATGACTCCATCGTAACCAGCGGCGAACACCTGGCCATCCGGACTTCCCCAGATGCAGTAGGGGTACAACCCAGAGCCCAGCCCGACGTTCATGGCATTCCAGCCGGCACCATCATAGTGCAAGACCGTGCTTGCTTCCCCCACCGCGTACACATCGGTGGACGATCTTCCCCAGATGGCGGTCAGGCGCCTCTCTGTCCCACTGGACATCGTGTTCCAGCTGCTGCCATCATAGTGCCGGATCGTGCCATAATCACCGACGGCAAAGGCGTCCGTGGCCGAGCTTCCCCAGACCCCGCGCAGTGGTGCTGTCGTTCCGGCGTCCACGGCGCTCCAGACGGAACCGTTGTAACGCAGGACAACGCCACCATCACCCACGGCGAATACGTTGTTGCTCGAAGAGCCCCATACTCCGTAAAGGTTGCTGGAGACTCCGCTGGGCATCGCGCCCCAGCTGGATCCGTGATTATGCAGGATGGTTCCTTTCAGTCCGACGGCAAAGACGTCGCCGGAGGAACTCCCCCAGGTTCCCCTCAGACTCCAAAGCACGCCATTACTCATCGGACTCCAGGCGGTGCCGTCGTAGTGCATGATGTGGTTCCCACAAACTGCGAACACATCATTGGTTGATGCACACCAGAGATCGCCGAAACCGTCAGGCGCACCGGGGACGGTTTTGGTGTCCCAGATGGAGCCGTTGTAGTGCATTGCGATCGTGTTCCCTTGCGCGTTGTGTCCCGCCACGACGATGTTAGTCGCAGAGCTGCCACTAATGCCTGACGGGGTGAACTCAGCCGTAAACGTTGTCTCTCGAACTGCCCCAAACCTCGCCGAGTCCGGTCACCGCCGACCCCAGATCAATGGGACTCCAGCTGATCCCGTCATAGTGCAGGAGTGTGCCGCTCCCGACCGCATACACATCGTTGGCGGAACTCCCCCACACGTAGTTCAGCGTTGCGGGAGATCCGCTCATCGCACTCCATTCGCTGCCGTTGTAGTGACGAATCGTGCCGTTGTAGCCCACAGCGAAAACATCGTTTCCCGAGCTTCCCCAGACTCCGTAGAGCGTATTGGACGCGCTTTCCATTTCGCTCCACGTCCTGCCATTGTAATGGAATATTGAACCTTCCATGCCCACCACGAAGACATCGTTTCCTGAACTCCCCCAGACGTCGTAATCGGAGGAATTGGTAATCAGCCCGGAGATCATGGGGCGCCAATTCGCGCCATTGTAGTGGCCGACCGTGCCGCGCAATCCAACGGCAAATACGTCATTGTGGCTGACTCCCCAGATGGCGCCGGCGATGAATCCGCCGTGGACGGTTTCCCAGGACAGTTCGCGCGTATCAGGCCCGGACGATTTGCTGCCGCAGGCGAGAATCAGTCCAGCCAGGAATGGCAGGGTCCCGCGCGCGTACCAATGGAGATTCCGATGCTGCATCGAGCTCTCCTTTCTGCTTTATGAATTCCTGCCATACCGTAGCAGGGCGTGACCTGGAATGCAAGGGACATTCGTCCAAAGAGCTGGCTCGAAAGCGTCCGCCGGGCGGGGATCCACTCATTCGGTCAAATCTTCAATTGACGGCGGGCAATTGAGTCTGAATACTCACGAAGACGACGATGCCACATCAACTGTCGATGCGGAGGACCGAAGGGGACCATGGGCCTGCAGCATAGAGTGCGCCAGATCGGTCTGGTCGCGGGGCCCGTTCTGGCGCTGGCGATCTACTTCGCGCTGCCAACCGAATACCTGGACGCCGCCGGCAAGGTCGTGCCCCTGGCGCAGGCGACACGCGCCACACTGGCGATGATGGCGTGGATGGCGGCTTGGTGGATGACGGAGGCGGTGGAGATCGAGGTCACCTCGCTGCTTCCCATCGTCGCATTCCCGATGCTCGGCGTCATGCCGCTCGGCAAGACAACGGCGAACTACGGCGCCGATGTGATCTTCTTATTTCTCGGCGGTTTTGTCCTCGCCTCGGCGATTCAGCGCTGGGGACTCGACCGAAGAATCGCGTTCCAGGCATTGAAGTGGGTCGGCACCCGGCCGGCCGCGATCGTAGCGGGCATTATGGGCGCCACCGCCTTTGTCAGCATGTGGGTGTCAAACACCGCCACTGCGGCGATGATGGTGCCGATCGCGCTATCGATTGTCGACCTTTCACTGGTTCGGCGCACGGGCAAATCACTGCTCGAGCACGGTGGCATACCACAGGACGATGCCGACGACCGGAATCTGGGATTGGGACTCCTCTTGGGTGTCGCCTACGCAGCGTCAATCGGCGGACTGGGGACAATCATCGGCTCCCCCCCCAACGGCATCTTTGTGCGCTTCTACGCTCAGACGTATGGCGTGGAGGTGTCATTCCTGAAATGGATGATGGTGGGCATCCCCGTGATACTGGTGTTCCTGCCGGTGGCCTGGCTCCTTAACACGCGCGTGTTGTTCCCAATGAGAATGCGCGAGATCGAAGGCGGACGCGCCTGGGTCAAAGAGGAGGTCAGCAAACTCGGTCCGTTGAATCGCGGCGAACGCTCCACAATGGCGGTCTTCGCCGTCACGGTTTTCCTGTGGGTGTTTCGCCCGTTGTTGGCTGGCATCAAGTTTGGAGGCGTTACTCCGCTGGTGGGGCTATCGGACGCGGTGATCGCGGTCGCGGCGGCAATGGCCCTCTTCGTCATCCCGGTCGACCGCAAGCAGGGCATATATGTCACCGACTGGGACAGTGCGGTCAAGCTGCCATGGGGGGTGTTGATTCTCTTCGGCGGCGGCATGGCACTCGCGGCGGCGACCGAGGCGAATGGCGTGGGGGCCTTTGTCGGCAGCCTCTCGGGCGGCTTCTCGGGCTGGCCGGCAATGCTTGTCGTATTCATTGTCATCGCGGTGATGGTGTTCATGTCCGAGTTGACGTCGAATACGGCTCAGGTGGCCACGATGCTGCCGATTCTCGCCGCGCTGGCACCGGTATTGGGCGTCAAACCGATGTTTGTGCTTCTGCCCTCGACCATTGCGGCCAGTTGTGCCTTCATGATGCCGGTGGGCACGCCGCCCAATGCGATCGTGTTCGGTACCGGGTTGGTGAGAATGCCGCAGATGATGAAAGCGGGCTTCTGGCTGAATATCATCGGCATCGTGATCATCACCGCTCTCACCTATGTGCTCATCGTGCCGCTTCTCTCCTCAACTCAGTAGCGCGAGCGGGGAATGACGCCGGCATCATCACGGGATGTCTGTTCAAATGGAGCTGACTCATGGCGATCGATTACACGGACGATGCCGGCCAGATTCGCGCCGATCAATTGCAGGGATTCTTTGTCAATTGGAAGAACCCGCCCGATCCGCAGACTCACCTGAGGATACTGCAGGGGAGTGCCCGTGTCTGGCTGGCCATTGACCAAGACCGGTGCGTGGGATTCATCAACGCGATTTCCGACGGCGTGTTCTATGCATTCATACCACTGTTGGAAGTGCTCCCGAGCCATAAAGGGCACGGCGTCGGATCCGAACTTGTTCGGCGGATGGTGGAGACATTGAAAGAGATGTATGCCATCGACGTGATCTGCGATGAAGAGATCATGCCGTTTTATGGAAGGCTTGGGTTCACTCCCTCTCACGCCATGATTCGGCGGGATTACTTCAGGCAAAGCGGGCACCCTCAATCCTGAGCTATCCCAAGTATCGATACTGACCAAATTGAATCCGCGATTGACAGAGCTGGCGTAGCTGCATTTTCTTTTGGGCAGTTGTCACGGCCGCGAGGCTCAACATCCCGCGGGTATCTACAATTTGGAAGGAGGTACTCAATGAGTTCGCTGGCCACTGCTTTATCCATCATCCACCTGGTCGGGCTGGTGTTGGGTTTGGGCGCTGCAACCGTGAAGATCGTGCTGTTGCTCAAGAGCCGGGTGGACCCGGCGTTTCTACAAGTCTACCTCCGTGCCAGTAAACCGATAACAAAGCTAATCGTGTTGGGAACAATCATCCTGATCCTTTCGGGCATCGGCTGGCTGTTTTATGGGTACTCCCTGTCCACTCTGATGATCGTGAAGATCGTTTTGGTGGCAGCGATGTTCGGGTTGGGTCTGACGATCGATAATGCCGTGGAACCGAAAGTTCACAAACTGGCGCCCGCACCGAACGAGACGCCCTCGCCGGAATTCCGGGAGATTCAGAAACTTCACTTTGCTTTGGAGGTGGCTGCGACGCTGCTGTTCTACGCCATCTTCGCGGTGGGAGTAGCGATATAGCAGTGACGCAGACGGGCGACACCGGCCCACCCGATACACTGAATAGCCGCGCAGTTCTGCCATGCCGAGCGGAATACAAACTGGGACATGGCGCCTGCGGCCAAGGGCCAATCGCGGCAGTTGGACAAATCCTGCCCCCGTTTTCCGCGCGTGAACCTAATGATTAATTCGTTATCCATCAACGGCTTGAGCCAGTAATTGGCCTGCGTAACCGAGTCCCAGCAAAAAAATTGTTGCAAGTAAATACTTGCTTGCGTATAAGGGGCAAGATGACAGAGCAAACTCGCAAATCGACCGAAGTCCGCCGCCACGAAATCGTTGCGGCCGGCATGCACATTCTCGCGGAAGACGGGTCACGTCAGTTCACCGCCGAACGCCTGGGAGCAGCCATCGGAATAAGCGGTGGGACCATTTTCCGCCACTTCGCATCCATGGACGAAATCCTTGACGCGATCGTCGGCCGCATCGAGGAAATCATTTTTGCTGATTTCCCCCCCGATGCCGCCGATCCGATCAGTTCCCTGCGCATCTTCTTTGAGAAGCGGGTGGATGTAATTCGCAAGAATCCTGAGGTCTCCCGGCTTCTGCTGACCCAGGGTTTGATTCCGAACTTCAACTCCCAGAAGCGCGAGGAGCGCCTGAACGAATTGAAACGAAGATCACAACTGTTCGTGATCGGCTGTCTTAAGGAAGCCAAACAAAAGGGGCGGCTCGCAAGTGGCGTGGAACCCAGGGAGGGCGCGCTACTCGTGCTTGGCGCGATTTACGCCGCTGGCCACATGCAGGTTCGGTCCGGCCGGGCCGCCGGAGGCGTGGATTTGACCGCGCGCACATGGGCACTTCTGGAACGCGCTCTGATCGGTAACGCAGGCGCCGGGAGATGATGCCGGTGCCGATTGGTACTTGTTCGTCATTGTGGATTTGATAGAAACTCAAAGGAGGTAAGTCATGCAAAAGAATCAATTGGTTCGCGGGTTGGCGGTCGTAAGCCAAGTCCTGTTAATCGGCGCGCTCATTTTGATGAGTCAACCGGCGCAGGCACACTGCGACTCCGAGGATGGTCCCATCCTTTCTTCGATTCGCACCGCGCTTGCGGGAGGCGACATCGCACCGATTCTCAAATGGATCACTCCCGCGGATGAAACCCAGATTAAGAGTCTGTTTGAAAGAGTGCGTGCCCTTCGGGGGCAGTCTGAAGAAGCCCGTGCAGTCGCCGACCAGCTGTTCATGGAGACGTTTGTTCGCGTACATCGGGCTGCTGAGGGTGCCCCGTTCACCGGTTTGAAACCAGCCGGCAGCGCCCCACCGATTATGGTCGCCGCCGATCGGGCACTGGAAACCGGCAGTGTGCAATCGCTGGCCGACAGCGTGGCCAACGCCGTGCGGATGAGCATCATCGAACGATTCAATCATGCCCTGGAGAGAAGCAAGAGTCAGAATTCGTCGGTGACCGAAGGTCGCGAATACGTCGAGGCCTATGTCACCTACGTGCACTTCGTGGAAGGTCTGCACGACTACCTGAGCGAGAGCGCCACACATGGCCATGCCGCGCCCGAACAGGGTCACGATCGTTGAGCACAGATATTGAGGATGACATCCAGAGTTTGACACTCAACAAGGAGAGAGCATTGAATCGATTTGAAATCAGTCAGACGGTCGGCGACATCGTAACCAGGGAGCCGGGCCTCTCGCGTGTGTTTGAATCTCTCGGAATCGACTACTGTTGTGGCGGCAAGATGGCCTTGGGCGATGCTTGCCAGCGTCGTTCGCTCGACCCCCAGGTGGTCTTGTCAAAGCTGGAAGACGAAAGCAATCGCTCGGCGGCGATGCCACCACCATTTGACCCGGCCGCCATGTCGCTGACCACCCTCGCCGACCACATTGAGCGGACACACCACGTCTTCGTGAAAACCGAGATACCCAGGCTGCGCGAAATGGCGGCGAAAGTCGCCTCGGTCCATGGAGATCGCGACGCGCGCCTGGCGACCGTGCGCGACACCTTCGACGGTCTCGCCGCTGAGATGACCAGTCACATGATGAAGGAAGAGAGGATTCTCTTCCCATTGATTCGTCAACTGGAAGGCGGCGCCGGCGGCGATGGATCCTGCGGCCACTCGATTTCCGCTCCCATCCGGCAAATGGAATCGGAGCACGAGCAAGCGGGTGAGGCACTATCCGCGTTGAACGGCTTGACTGGGGGCTACACGCCGCCGGAGTGGGCGTGCAATACCTACAGGGCGTTCCTCGATGGTCTTCAGCACTTCGAACGCGATTTGCACGAGCATATTCACAAGGAGAACAACGTGCTTTTCCCCCGGGCACTGTCCCGCGAAGCACTCAGAAACTAATGAAATGACCTGCACTGCCTCGGCTGCGGGGAATCCTGCGCTGCCGGGCGCATTGATGAACCGCAGCTTGATCTTGCCCACCAGTACGGTGGGCAGAGCCCACTCACAAGTTCCGCGAAAAAAAGTGGCGTGGGCTCTGCCCACCTTGTCTTTCCCTTCCGTCCGACGAGAAGCCCGCTCGCCTGCCGGTACACAGAACAAACGATCGTTTCCCACCGGATGGCGTAGAAGTGTCTGATGATCGACCGTCATCCGGTATCGGACACTTGGGAGCGCGGCGACCCTTACGAGGAATACGTCGGCCGATGGAGCCGGCAGGTTGCTCCACTGTTCCTCTCCTGGGTGCGCATTCCAATCGGCCAACGCTGGCTCGACGTGGGATGCGGCACCGGCGCGCTCTGCACGGCCATTGTCGATCACGGTTCGCCGGCGTCGGTCATTGGCGTCGAGCCGTCGGAGGGCTTTCTCAGGACGGCGATCAAGAATCTCAATGGGAGGGCGGTGTTTCACCGGGGCAGTGCCACAGAAATCCCGCTGAGTGACGCTTCGGTCGACGTGGTGGTATCGGGCCTGGTGTTGAATTTCGTTCCGGAGCCCAAGGCCGCGATTGCCGAGATGGTGCGAGTGACGCGCCCGGCAGGAACGATCGGGGCGTACGTCTGGGATTACGCCGGGAAGATGGAGCTGATGCGGTTCTTTTGGGATGCCGCCGTTGAACTCGATCCCGACGCGGCAAAGCTGGACGAGGGAAGTCGTTTCCCGCTCTGCCGTCCCGGTGGGTTGGCGGCGCTGTTTACCGACGCCGGACTTCTAGCGGTGGAGACAACGGCAATCGACATTCCGACACCGTTCGCAAGCTTCGATGATTACTGGCAGCCATTCCTCGGTGGCCAGGGCCCCTGCCCCGCTTACGCGATGTCCCTCGATGAACTTTCAAGAGCACGCCTTCGCGACCGCATTCGAGAACGCCTGCCGGTGCAAGCTGACGGCTCGATCACGCTGACCGCCCGGGCGTGGGCGGTGCGCGGAACCGTCGCCAAGTAGTCGATACCCATCCCGCAAGTGGCAGGATATCTCGGCGCCTTTCGCAAGAATTCGATTTGATTGGCACCCCTGACTGACGTATCATGATAAAATGAGTATGGCTTATCGGCGCAGGAGTTCAAGATGATCGGACAGACCGTCGGCCATTACAAGGTCACCGCCCGGTTGGGCGCCGGGGGCATGGGTGAGGTATTCCTCGCCCTGGATTCCAAGCTGGACCGCAAGGTGGCGCTCAAGTTCCTCCCCTCGGCGATGTGGAACGACGGGGAGGCGAAGCAACGCCTGATCCGTGAAGCCAAGGCCGCCTCGAAACTCGACCACCCGAACGTGGTCACAATCCATGGAATTGAAGAATCCGACGAGCGGCTGTTCATCATCATGGCCCACGTGGCGGGCCCCACTCTCGACAAGTATTTGGCCAACGGCAGTCATTCGACCGACGACCTGATTGCGCTCGCGCTGCAAATCACCGACGGACTGCAACATGCACACGAGGCCGGCGTGATCCATCGCGATCTCAAGCCAGGCAACATCCTGGTCGATGACAAAGGCCGCGTCCGTGTGCTCGACTTCGGCCTGGCGCGCATGCGGGGGACATCGCGTCTCACCCACGCCGGATCCACGGTGGGGACGCTCGCCTATTCTCCGCCGGAGTTGATTCAGGGCAATGACGCCGAACCGTCCTCAGACATCTATTCATTCGGTGTTGTCCTGTATCAGATGCTGACGGGCCATCTCCCCTTCGAGACAGATCACGAGGCAGCGCTTCTTTATTCCATCCTGAGGGATGAACCGCGGCCGTTGACGGATTACGATTCGGCGATTCCGCCTGCGTTGCAGGCCGTTGTCATGCGATGTTTGGAAAAACGTCCGGACAAGCGGTACGCAAGTTGCGTGGCGTTAGCCGCTGAACTCAAGGAGTGCCGCTCCGACCATATCTCCGGCACGCGCGCGAAAGCGGCGTCGGATATTCCCTCGATTGCGATTCTTCCCTTCGTCAATCGCAGCCGTGACGAGGAGGACGAGTATTTCGCCGACGGGCTGGCGGATGAACTTCTCAACGTGCTGGCCAAGATTCGCGGCCTGCGTGTGGCGGCACGATCATCCGCATTCACCTTCAAGGGCCAGCAGGTGACGGTGGCCGATGTCGGACGCGCTCTCAATGTCGGCACTGTTCTTGAAGGCAGTGTCCGCAAATCGGGAAACCGGGTGCGCATCTCGGTTCAACTGGTGGCCGTGTCCGATGGCTATCACCTCTGGTCGGAAACGTACGATCGGACACTGGAAGACATCTTCGCCGTGCAGGACGACATTGCGCAATCCGTGGTCAAAGAGCTGCGAACCGCCCTTCTGGGTGAGGAGGCCGATTCCAACTCCAGCCGTGAGTTAAAAGCGGAAGTGGCTAAAGCGGCCAAGGGACGCGGACACGACGCCGAGGCGCATCGGCTGTACTTGCAGGCGCGCCATCTGCTCGATCGATTCAGCGAAGGCGATACGGCCAAGGGCATGGAGTATCTAAGGGAAGCATTGGCGCTTGATCCGTCGCACGCGCCGGCGTGGGTGCAACTGGCCAGGGGCTATTCCACGCAAGGCGGTTTTGGCTGGGTTCCGGTTATGGAGGGAGCTCAGAAAGCACATGATGCGGTGGCTCGCGCGCTGGAGCTCGCACCCGATCTGCCTGAGGCGCATGTGGTACTCAGCAGCATCCAAAGAACCCATGACTGGGACTGGAAGGGGGCGGAGGCCTCCTCGCGGCGTGCGATGGAACTCGCACCCGGAAGTGCCGATGTGCTCCGTTCGATGGCGGCGCTGGCGCACATCCTTTGCCGGTTCGATGAATCGCTCGAGCTGTACCAGCGCGCCTTGGATCAGGATCCGCTCAGTTCCTCGACGTACGCTCAACTCGGCCACATCTACCGTTCGCTGCTTCGTCCCGCCGACGCTGAGCGCGCCTATCGGAAAGCGCTGGAGATTTCCCCGCAACGAGTCAGCACACACAGCGTGCTGGCCATGGTGCTAGTGGACGAGGGACGTGACGCCGAGGCCATCGCCGAGGCCGAGCTGGAGACCGCCGAATGGGCGTTGCTCACCGCACGGGCATACGTCAATTTCAAGGCGGGCAGAGTCAAAGAGGCGGAGGCGGCGCTCCAGGAGCTGGAAGCGAAACATGCCCTCGATTCGGCGTTCCAGATTTCGGCAATCCACGCCGCGAAAGGAGACGCGGATGCCGCCTTCTACTGGATGGACCAGGGTTTCGAACTGCGCGATGCCGGATTTCCCCAGGTCAAGTGCGAACCAACGTTTCGAACTCTCCACAACGATCCGCGCTGGCCAGTGTTCTTGAAAAAGATGGGGCTGGGGGACTGAGAATCCCGGTGCTTCCGGCCTGCCTTCACGTCTGCAAATCGCTTGCACAATTTCATCTTTGCCGCCGTATTAATCTCAGATCAATTACGGAAGGAGATGACGAATGGTAGCTCTACTCTCCATAACTGCGGCGGCGTGCATGATCTGGGCCGTGGTTGCCGGCCTGATGGCGATTCACTACTGCCAGGTGCACGGTACAACCGTGAATCCGGTCCTTCTCCGCTGGGAAGTACTCCGGTGCCTGAGCATCTATCGAAAGCTGACGCGTGAATCGACCGGTCACGTCGGTCCGCTGTTCTATCACTATCTGGTACCGATCAACGCCGCCCTTGTCCTCGTCATCATCGGGCTGATTGTGAAGATCAGCTAACGGTGGTGCCCAATAGGCCACCGGCAGGCTCACTCAAGCGGTATCCTGGCGCTGTTCTCCGCCAGCCAGGCGTCGAACGTCTTCAACGCCGGGTTCAACGAACGTGACAGCTTCAAGTCGCGGACACGGCAGAATGCATCATTGAAATCGCGTTTGAACTGAAACATGTTGCCGAGATCCTCCGCACCGGGGAATCCGAAACTGCGATAGACCTCGGGAGGCACCGCGTTGTGGCTGACCCTTTGTCCCAACGCCCGGCCCAGAGCATCGGCCATCTGCCCGCCGGTCAGATGTTCACCGGCGATTCCGACAGTCTTGCCGATGTAGGCGGGCCCACTCTTGAAGATGCCGTAGGCGCAGCGGCCGATGTCCTCCGCGGCGATTCCCGGCAGCTTCTTGTCGTCCATGGGGAGCGTGAACGTCAACCCGCCATCGCTGCCGCGCTTCGGCCCCATCCCGAAGTAGACCAGGTTATCCCAGTAGAATGACGTCAGGAGCAACGTCGTTGGCACACCCGATTCGATGAACACTTTGTCGGCTTCGCCTTTGGCGTCGAAGTGCGGAACTTTGTATTTGCCCATCAGTGTCGGCATCCGGTCGTCTGAGAGCGGAACCCAGCGGCGCGTGTCCTCGAGCGTAGACCAGATCACGTGTTTGAGCCCGGCCGCCTTTGCCGCCCTGGCCATGTTGGTGGCGTGCGCCAATTCCTTTTCGGGGGAAAAGTGATCCCAGAAGAAGGTGACGAAATACGCTCCATGCGCACCCTGCAGTGCCTTGGTCAGTCCTCCTTCATCGTTCACGTCGGCCGTCACAACTTCCGCTCCCAGGCGGGCCAGCTCCCTCGCCTTGTCAGAGTTGACATCCCGTGTGATCGCCCGCACGGCAAATCCACCATTCGGATCATCCAATATCGCACGTACCAATCCGCCGCCCTGGGCGCCGGTGGCGCCGACCACCGCAATGATCTTCTTTCCGTTCATCAGCATTCCTCTCATCAACATCGTGTGAATTCGTGACCCCGCACTACCAATGACAGAACGCCGGCTGTCGGCCTGTTGTTCCCGGCGAACCCGGCCTAACCCCAAGGCCGTCAAACCAATACGAATTTTCTCGTGATTTAACAACAAAAAACTGGATGAAAAGCATCTGCAATCATATATACCGCGTGGTTAATTAACCGGATGGTTAAGCAATGCCGACGACCGACACCCTGAGCACCACCTTTGCCGCCCTGTCCGATCCCACCCGGCGGGCGATCCTGGCCCGTCTCAAGACCGGCGCGGCTTCGGTGACCGAACTGGCCGAACCGTTTGAGATGACGCTGCCGGCCATCTCCAAGCACATCCGCGTGCTGGAGCGCGCGGGGCTGGTGGAGCGGGGCCGGCAGGCACAGTTGCGTCCGTGCCGCATCGCCGCGCAGCCGTTGCAGGAAGTGTCGGAATGGATCGAACACTACCGCCAATTCTGGGAGGATCGTCTGGATCGACTGGACGAGTATCTTCGTGAGCTGCAATCAGGGAGCAAAGGCCATGGCGGAAAAAAGCGGACAAAGAACCGGAACAGCCGGCGTTGAATTCGTCTTCTCGCGCGTCTTCAACGCGCCCCGGCGGCAGGTATTCAACGCGTGGACACAGTGCGAACACCTCATGAAATGGTGGGGGCCCAAAGGGTGCGCGATGGAATTCTGCCGGATCGATCTTCGTCCGGGCGGGATCTTTGACTATGGCCTGCGCACACCCGACGGGGGAATGATGTGGGGCAAGTTCGTCTTCCGCGAAGTCAGCGCCCCGGCGCGGCTTGTGTATGTTTCGTCCTTCTCTGATGAACAGGGAGGCGTGACGCGCCACCCGCTTGCCACCGGGTGGCCGTTGGAGATGCTGTCAACAATGACACTCGAGGAGCACGACGGAAAGACCACGGTCACGATGAACGTCGTCCCCATCAATGAGAGCGAGGCGGAACGCCGCACATTTGTGGATGGCCATAAATCCATGCAAGGGGGTTGGTCGGGCACTTTGGATCGGCTTGATGCACACCTGAATGCCGTAAACGCGGTCCCGGATTGCCTCTCCGGATTCAAGCCGGTCGAACACGAACTGACGCTGACCCGCCTGATCGATGCACCGCGTGAACTCGTGTTCAAGGCGTGGATCGATGAAGAGCAGATGGCAAAGTGGTGGGGGCCGAGCGGCTTCACCAACCCGGTGTGCGAACTGGATCCCCGGCCGGGTGGCCGGATCTATATCGATATGACTGGGCCGGATGGCACCGTGTATCCGATGGGCGGAACATTCCATGAGGTGACGCCTCCTGAGCGGCTGGTCTTCACGAGTACCGCCATGAAAGACGAGGATGGCCAGCCTCAACTCGAAGTGCACAACACCATCACGTTCGAGAATCAGGGCGGCAAGACGATGCTGAAGCTGCACGCGGTCGTCGTCAAATCGTCGGCAGCCGTCGCCAAAGCGCTGGCCGGCATGGAGCAGGGTTGGACCGAAAGCCTGGTGCGGCTCGCTGCACTCGTGGTCCGCAAGTAAACTGGAATGTCGACGGTCTCTACCATAAGGAGTTGAAACATGGCTGACCAAATCCAATCCCCTATCGCGGAAATGACCGACCGCGAGGTTGTGATCTCCCACGTCTACAACGCCCCGCGTGAACTGGTGTTCAACGCCTGGACCGTACCGGAGCAGCTGAAGAAGTGGTGGGCGCCGAAGGGGTGCACATTGCTGCATTGCACCGTCGACCTGCGCGTCGGCGGTCTCTTTCTCTTCTGCATGGGAATACCCGACGGCAGGGAAGTTTGGGCGAGAGGAATCTACCAGGAGATTCTCTTCCCAGAACGGATTGTCTACCTGGATTCGTTCGCGGATAAGACCGGCCGGAAGGTGGAACCCTCAGATTTGGGGTTCAGTCCCCAGAATCCATCTGAATCACTGGTAACAGTGACATTTACCGCAATGGGGAGTAAAACCAGAGTGGAGTTGCGTCACACTGTCCCGTCGACATCACCGGAGCGCGCGGACATGGTACAGGGATGGTGCGAGATGTTCGACAAACTCGCGGACATTCTGTAACCTCAACGAGGAGTGAATCGATGAACGTCAGCACAGCAACCCAAGTCGCATACTTCCTGCTGCGCATAGTGGCGGGGTTTCTGTTCTTCCAGTCCGGCAGTGTGATACTCCTGGGCTGGTATGGCGGTATGCCCGGCGGGGCCACAGCACCACTGCTTTCCCAGATTGGAATTGGCGGCATGCTGGAGTTTTTCGGCGGTATCGCAATCCTGCTGGGGCTATTCAC
>JACRMA010000122.1 GCA_016235085.1 Candidatus Zixiibacteriota bacterium | reverse complement strand
CTTCGCGTCGAACGCGGGCGAGGGCGCCCGCGCCACATGTCCCCAAGGGGATTTCCCCGCCGGACGCACGGGCAGGATGCCCATGCCACCATCCCAAATGATGCCAGAATAAAGGCCTCGCCACGTCATGGCGAAGCCTCCATCCTCAGCACTTGGTCATTTGCCCCTAAAACACGGCCAGCGACGCCGGGATATACCGCCGGACGTCACAGAACATTCGGTTGGTCATCAGGAGGGCGATTTCCTTGATCTTGAATCCGTTGTTCAGAATCAACTGGAGTGTCGTGAAGTTCTTTCCGTTCACCCAGATTTTCGGCACCACCGGATCGCGTTGTGCCAGAACTCTCAGGCAGAACAAGACAATCTCGGGCAGGAACGAATCCCGGAGCGTCAGCACCGGTCCGATGAATCCCTGCTCGCTCACGTAGGCGTACCCGATGAGATTCCCCTGGTGGTAGAAGACATACCCTTCGTGCTCGTCGTCGGCCAGCCAGTAGCAATGATCGACCGTCCGGTTGATTCCGCGGACCTCGCGATCCATCTGATTGAGCTCATTGAGCAACGCTGTCGAGGCAATCGGTTTGCCCTCAACGGCACTGGTCAACTGCGGCCAGTCGACTTCGGATGCCGGCGGCCCTTCCATCAGCATAAGATTCTTGCGCGGGAACATCCCGAGCTTGGTGTAAAGCCCGATCGCTTTCAGGTTGTACATGAACGCGCACTGCGACATGAAATACGCTTCGCGCTTGGTGGCTTCTTCGATGCCGGTCTTAAGCAGACGGCTGCCCAATCCCCGATTCTGATACTCGGGATCGACGAAGAGGTACGCGACGTGCCACTGGCGGTCCCGCATGTGTGACGTCGAAAAGCCGACCAGCTCCTCACCGACGTAGGCGCCCCAGGACAAATCCGGATCCTGGCTGTAGATGTGAGTGAGCAGGGGAGGAGCGGTGCGCAGTTTGATCCCATAAGGATCGAGCCCCGCGTTCTTCCGCACATCATCGGCCGTCCGATAGAGAAGCTTCCCGGCGGCCAACAAATCTTCCGCGCGCAACTGCTCGATGCGAATCTCCTCTTTTTCGGTGCGCGCCTTGGGCGTACGCCCAGCTACGGCATTGCTCATATAGACTCCGTATCTCCCGGTGCGGAAACCAGCACCAGAAATCCTCTCAGATGTCGCTTCAACGTTGCAAGAGCCAGAGGCACAGCAGCGTTACAGATTGCAAATCACACAAGTATCCCAAACCAAGTCAACACAATTTAAGGCAGGGCTGCGGCCCCAGGATTCGATTCTCGACACCTCGCTATACGATCTGCAGCCTCAATTGTTCCATCGAGTTCCGCATGGCCAAACGCCAGAATTGACCGGCATCGAGTCAGTTACCTACTGGCAATTTTTTTGACCATTTACCGAGCCGGGCTTTCTGCAAGCGCCATGATCAGCGACCGTGGACCTGTCCCGATATCGGCGGTACTCGCGCCATTCAGTAGCTACTACACATGAGCTGACCGAACATTCCCGAAGCCCCGACGAAATCTGTCACTATTGACAACGGAAATCAGTACGGGGGAACTGGCAACAACCGATGCCATCGTTCGCGCCACGCGCTCTCACCGCACGCGCACCCGAATCCATTCGGACGGTCCGCTAAAGTAATTGTTTAAGCAGGCGCAAGATCATGCGATTGAAGCCCTCGGGACCGGGGGCGCCGGCAAGCCGGATGCCCTTGTGGTCGCGCAAGGCCGGATGGTATCGGCCATCGGGCTGCTTCACCGCAATCCCGATATCGCAGGCCGCCATCATTGGCCAGTCGGCAGGGCTGTCGCCAATCGCCAGTGTCCGCGGCTTCACCGGAGAGGTGGCCGCAAACCAGTCAATCAATTCCCGAACCGCGCGTCCCTTATCGGCCTGTCCGCCGAGATGGAAGAAGCGCGCACCTTGCAGCACGGTCAGGCCACCGGCCGCCAGTTTCCGGAGATGTTTCTCAAGCACATCCTCGGGCGGCGGGGGATTGAAGAGAAAGGGTTCATCGTAAGCGCGGAGCTTCGCCAGCCTGGCAAGGGGCTGGGGGATGCCGGAATACTTGGAGACTGTTTCGCTCGACCAGTCTCCGAAACCTTCGCACTTCACCCCATTGGCCTCACGAAACGAAACCAGGACCTTGCGCACGGTGGCGTAAGGAGTGCCGAACTCACGAACCCAGTACGAATCGACGGGTTTGGCGCCTTTCGGTTTTACCGTCACCGAAGCTTTCGGCCAGAAGATCGCGCCGCCATTTTCCGCCACAAACGGTGCGTCGATTCCGAGAACCTTCCGAAGTTCCTCCAGCTCCGCTTTCGTCTTGGACGAAACCAGAACGAGCGGAACACTCAGACGCTTCAGTTCCCGAAGTGCGGCAGTGGCCGGTTTGGCCGAATAGGTGTGGAAGTCGAGCAGGGTACCGTCGACATCGCTAAAAACCACCACCCCGGCTTTGGGTGGGCGTCCCGTAGGATGTTTTCGTTTCGGGGAAGGCATATCCGTTGCTAAGTTCGTCCTGCTTTCAGACCCCCAAAATAATCATTCCCAAGCGCAAGATCAACCCAAATCCCGCTTCGGGGAAGTTGCCGCAGTTCTATAGGTCCAATAGGTCCTATTCACTTCCCCCAGCACATAATCCTTGACAGAGTCCCTTCCTGCGGCCAGATTCGTCCTCGCGTCCGGCGATCTGTACGATCACCGGGAAGGCGGTGCAAATCCGCCGCAGCCCCGCTGCTGTCAGCGGCTACAATGGCGACAGGCGGTCGATTCGGTTGACCGCAACGTCACGGGGAGAGTTCCCTGGAAGACGTCGCCAGAGGTTCGAAGCCGCAAAGCCAGAAACCGGGCCGGACGACCGGATATCGGGACATCGCCGCCAGTTGACACGGCGATTCCCGTCGATGCCTTCGCGGGAAGGATCGGGGATCAGGTTGCAGGTCGGTCACGCCGGCATTTCGGCGGGCCAACGTCATCCGCCCGGTCACCGCTCGGCCGGGCACTCTTGTCTCGGCCCCGCGGACCAAACTTCCCAACACCGTATCGTCCGGCAATGCACGACCGAGGGGTCGCCATGCTGGTTCGACGCAAACATCGCTCCTGCTGCCTTGCGCTGTCTTCCGTGTGCCTGGTTCTAGGGCTAACGCTCACGACGTGCAATTCCCAGGTGCAGGCTGAATCGGAGCATTCGATTTCCGGTGTTGTCTTCGACTCACTTCTCGGACTTCCGGTGCAGGACGCGCTCGTACGCCTCACCGGCTCATCATTCACGGCCAGCACCAACAGCGCCGGGAGGTTCGAGTTTGTATCGATTCCGGCGGGTCTCTGGACTGCCACAGTCACGCGTTACGGTTACGTTCCATCCGCACCGCAGGCGGTTGAAGTTCTGGAAGGATTCGAACGTCACCTGCGCGTCAAGCTGGTGCCGAAACCAATCGCCCTCGGCAACTCTCTCGTCGTGCGATCCCCGATCTCGCGAACGGCGGCAACCGGCGTGCGGACTTACGATTCGCGCCAGATTCAGCGGGCGGGTCATCGGACAGTGGCGGACGCTTTGGATGCCATACCCGGTGTCCGCATATATGGAAGCAGCGAGACGTCCGGCGGAACCCGTGTCTCCGTCGGTGGCGCCTCCCCTGAACGGGTGGCGGTGCTCCTGGACGGCGTGCCGCTCGCGAGCGGGAGCGCGGGAGCCGTCGATCTGGATGTCATCCCACTATCCGCAGTGAAATCCATCGAGGTGTCGCCAGGGTCACGATCGGCTGGGTCTGGTGATGCGGCGATCGGTGGTTCCGTCAACCTGCTCACGAGTTCGGCGAGCCAGACCATTCGACAAGACCTCGAGTTGTCGACCGGTTCATTCGGAGCGTATCGCGGAACGGCCAACTCCGGTTTCAATCTGGGCGCAAACCGTATTGAAGGCGCATTGGAGACCAACGGGCGCGGGCATCAATTCTCCTATCCGGATGGCGATTCGACCGCAAAACGCCAGGGCGTGCAGGCACACACGTGGCGCGGCTTTGCGGGATTCTCAAGTGCAGGCCAGCGTGGGCCGCACGTCTCGGCTTTTGTCTACAATTCCACCGTCGGCATTCCCGGCGCACTCGAGCAACTGCAGCCGGGAGCGGCCACTCACAACGTGCGCCTGCGTGCTCAGGGATCGTGGCCATGGCTGCAGGGCAAGCACGTCTCCGCGGAGGGCGCACTCTGGTATGAGTCCGGCGAGGATCATGTGCGGTCGCTGGAAACCAGAATCAAGACCGACAGCGACTGGCGCGAACGGTTCATCGGCGCTCGCCAGAAACTTGGGCTGTCGCTGGGATCGGCCAATCTCGGTGGAGAATTCGAAGTGCGTTCGCGCCGCATGGAAGGGACCGACCGCGTTCCATCCCAATCATTCGGCGTTCATGATCAAACCGAGTTCTCCCTGCGCGCCTTGGCGAAGGGGACATCCGGATTCCCCGGTGGAATTGTCTCATTGACCCTGATGGGAGCCGCCGACGGTGATCAACGATCGACACCCGTCTACTCGCCGCGCGCTGACATGGAATACGCCCACCGTGGCGGCGTTTATGTGCGTCTGGGTTGGGGACGGTCTTTCCGGCGTCCACCGCTCACCTCGCTCTTCTGGAAATCGGATGCCTTTGTCGCGGGTAATCCGAATCTGAAACCGGAGCGTGCCGTCGAATGGGATTTGACAGCAGGCGTGCACCGCGGCGGATTTCTCCTCGAATCGCGATATTTCGAGCGATCCTTGCGCGACATCATCTCTTGGGAGCGCGGCGCGATGGGCCGCTACCAGCCGCGCAATGTTCCCCGTGCCTTTACCTTCGGCCGCGAGGATCATGCGAGCCTGGAGCTTTGGCATGCCGGTCTGACGCTGTCCTATTCGCACATCTTCACCGCCGCCTCTGACCGCAGCGGTGAGGTCAACCATGATGGCATGGTGCTGGTGATGTCCCCCCGTCACACCCATGATCTCTCCGCGGATTTCTCTGCCGGGCGGATTTCCGGGCGGCTCTCCGGCCGCTGGGTGTCGTCGCGGGAATTGCGTCGTGACAATGTGAGTGGCAAGACACTGGCGCCGTACAGGCTCTTCGACGCCTACGCACGAATCGCGGTGCGCCGCCTGCCCCCATCGCTGACCCTGGGCATTCGGGTCAACAACATCACCAACGAACGCGTCGATCTGCTCGAACGGTACCCGTCGCCGGGCAGGACTGTGTCCGTGGAAACAGTGATTGCATTCTGACTTGCGAGTCATTCCGAGAGTTCAACGTGATTTGATCAGGAGGAAGTTCATGTTTCGCATCCCGCGCCGCTCGCTTGTTCTTCTGGCGTCTTTGCTCATATGTCCAATCCCAGCCCGGGCCGTCGTGGACACCGACCGGCTCCTGGTGGTCAACAATCTGTCTG
>JACRMA010000121.1 GCA_016235085.1 Candidatus Zixiibacteriota bacterium | reverse complement strand
TGTCCATTCTCACCGGCTACCCCGGAACAATTGCGTCGATGTGGCAGCAGATCGGACGCGCCGGGCGGCGCAGTGGGTTGTCCGCGGCGATTCTCGTCGGCAATTCGTCGCCCGTCGACCAATTCCTGATGCGCCATCCCGAGTATCTGTTCGGGCGTCCTGTCGAAGCGGGCATCATCGACCCGAACAATCTCGTCGTCCTGATGTCGCACTTGAAGTGTGCGGCGTTCGAGTTGCCCTTCGACGCCACCGAGCGCTTCGGCGTCGATTCCACTGAACCCATGCTGGAGTACCTGGTGAAGAACCGCGTCCTCACCCAGTCGTCCGGTAAGTACTTCTGGATGTCTGAGATCTATCCCGCGGGTGAAGTGTCGCTACGCTCCGCTTCGCCGGAGAACTTTGTCATCCTCGACCGGTCGAATCAAAACCGGGTGATCGGCGAGGTCGATCTCTTCGCCGCTCCGGTATTCCTGCATCCCGAGGCGATCTACCTTCACGATGCCGAGCAGTACCAGGTGAAGGAATTGGACTGGGACGGGCGCCGCGCTTATGTCGAATCGGTCGACGTCGATTACTACACCGATGCCGAAACCAAGACTGATTTGAAGATCCTCACCGTAGAAAAACAACGCCAGACTCCCGACACCCGTCTGGCGCACGGCGATGTCTCTCTGACAACGGTTGCGGTGCTCTACAAGAAGATCAAGTTTTTCACCCACGAAAATGTGGGCTTCGGCAAGATCCATCTGCCCGAACAGGAAATGCACACGACCGCCTTCTGGGTTGATTTCGACGCCGATGTCGTCCACAAGCTCGGATTCGGTCTCGGGGTCACCGGCGAGGTTCTTCGTGCCGCGTCCAACGCACTCGGCCACATGGCGCCTCTCTGGGTGATGTCCGACACGCGCGATATCGGCGCCCTCTCTCAGGTGCGTGCGCCTCAATCCGGTCTGCCCACGATCTATCTGTATGACAATGTCCCCGGTGGTGTCGGTTTCTCGCAACGATTCTTCGAACTCGCCCATGAACTTTTTGCCGAAACCGCGCGGTTGATTGCCGAATGCCCCTGCCATTCGGGTTGCCCATCGTGCGTAGGTCCGGAGATGGAGGTGGGGGAGAGCGGCAAGAGCGGCGCCCTCGCGCTGCTGCGTTTTGCCGCCCAGACTGCAGATCTGGCGGTGAGCCCTCCGGATGCACCCGAACTGGCGAGTGCTCCGATGGCCGATGGCGGGATGGATTGAATCGGACTCGTCCATTGATACCATTCACATGACTAGCATTCAGCTCGCACGACTCACTCCGTCATCCCCGCGAAAGCGGGGATCCAGTTGTCCGGGGAGACTGGTTTCCCGCTTTCACGCAAATGACATCGTGGGTTTCCCGCTGCGTTGACTTCTTTCTGTCATATTGATCCACAGGCGTTGGGTTGAATGAAACGGGCTCGTTGATCCCGCCGTGCGAATGGACTACATTGTGCGCTGAGTTAAGAGGAGATACCCAATGCTGAAGAAGATTTCTCATGTCGCTTTTGCCGTCGCCAATCTTGACCGTGCCTGTGAATTTTACCGTGATGTCCTGGGTGCGGAAATCACCGGACGCAAGTTCGTGCCCGAGCAGAAGGCCGAGGTGGCTTTTGTGCGCCTGGGTGGTACCGCGAAACTCGAATTGCTGGCACCGACCTCCGACGATTCGCCGGTCGGGAAGTTTTTGGCCAAACACGGACCTGGCATTCATCACATCTGTTTCGAGGTCGATGGTTTGCAGCAGAAACTGGACTTCCTTGCCGACCATGGTGTGAAACTGGTTGATGCCAAGCCGCGACGCGGCGCCGAGGGAGACCAGATTGCGTTTCTGCATCCCACGTCGACATTGGGTGCGCTCATTGAATTGAGCGAAGACAGCAAGAGTGCGATTTGAACGAACGTTCGTTCCATGATATGTCTGCGTTTGTGTCACTTGCCGTCAGGGTATTTCTTGATTTTACCGGCGAATTGCGTACATGGTACAGATCTCTCGGAGTCAGCATATGAACAAGGTCGTTGCCAATGCCAAAGAAGCCATCCGCCTCGCCGGCGTCCGTGACGGCATGACCGTCATGGTCGGCGGATTCGGTCTATGCGGGATTCCCGAGCATTTGATCATCGCCCTGCGCGATACTGGTGCGAAGAATCTGACCGTGATTTCCAACAACGCCGGCATCGATGATTTCGGACTCGGACTGCTTCTGCAGACACGGCAGATCAAGAAGATGGTGTCCACTTATGTGGGCGAGAACGCCATCTTCGAGCAGCAATACCTGAAAGGCGAACTGGAAATCGAATTTGTTCCGCAGGGGACGTTCGCCGAGCGCATTCGCGCCGGCGGTGCGGGTATCCCCGGGTTTTTCACGCCGACTGGTGTCGGAACGATCATCGCCGATGGCAAGGAAACACGTGTCATCGATGGGCGAGAGTATGTCCTCGAACGTGGGTTAACCGCTGACCTCGCTCTGGTGAAAGCCCATCGCGGCGACAAGTCGGGAAATCTGGTCTATCGCAAGACCGCGCGGAATTTCAATCCGATGATGGCCACCGCCGGCAGGATCACGATCGCGGAGGTCGAGGAGTTGGTCGAGGTCGGCACGCTCGACCCCGATGGCATTCACACACCGGGCATTTACGTGAATCATATTTTCTGTGGCGATCATTACGAGAAGCGCATCGAACAGCGCACCACCCGTCCCCGTGGATAAGCCATGCCGATAAATCCCCAGGATCGCATCATTCGCCGCGCCGCCCGCGAACTCAAAGACGGTTTCTATGTCAACCTCGGTATCGGCATGCCGACGCTGGTCTCCAACTTCATTCCGGCGGGAATGAATATCGTTCTCCAATCCGAAAACGGCATGCTCGGCATCGGCCCGTTCCCGTATGCCGGTGAGGAAGACGCCGACTTGATCAATGCCGGCAAGCAGACGATCAGCGAAATGCCGGGGACCTCGTACTTCTCCTCGTCCGATTCATTCGCGATGATTCGCGGCGGCAAGATCGATGTGACCATTCTCGGCGCGATGCAAGTGTCGCAGTTCGGCGATCTCGCCAACTGGATGATCCCGGGCAAGCTCGTCAAAGGGATGGGCGGCGCCATGGATCTGGTCGCCGGCGCGCGCAAGGTTGTCGTCACCATGACGCACACGGCCAAGGATGGCTCGCATAAAATACTCAAGGAATGCAACCTGCCCCTGACGGGCCGTCGCGTAGTGGACATGGTCATCACCGAATCCGCCGTCTTCCAAATCGACGACGATGGCTTGCTCCTCACCGAAAAGCCGGCAGAAATCAGCATCGACCAGCTGCGCACAATGACCGGCTGCGAGTTCCGCGTTGCACCCAAACTGGAAGTTCTGGAATAGAGCATTCCGTGAACGCAAATTTGAGTCGCTTCGACATGCCGCGGGTTGCCAAACCCGCGCGTACGGTCGGCTCGCGCGTTTTCACAAGACAAGTAGGGCGGATGCCTCGCGTCACAACTCTCCTCCATACAAACTCATGCTGCGAGGCATTCGCCATTCGTGCGCAGCGCATG
Source organism: Candidatus Zixiibacteriota bacterium (assembly GCA_016235085.1). GTDB lineage: Bacteria > Zixibacteria > MSB-5A5 > WJJR01 > WJJR01 > JACRMA01. The sequence goes on along the minus strand of JACRMA010000121.1, from coordinate 116 downwards.
GAGAAACTGCGGCTGCCAGGGTGCGAATTTCGGACGCACTCGATACTTGCGGCAGCCGCCCTACAAACCTGGTCCCCCGCTTTCGCGGGGGTGACGACGAAGTTGATGTCATTCCC
>JACRMA010000128.1 GCA_016235085.1 Candidatus Zixiibacteriota bacterium | reverse complement strand
GTTCCACGCTTCCTCCAGACGAACGGTCACCCGTCCGCCCTGGCGCTTCCCTTGGGTTGCTGTGACCTGCTTCCCGGAGGACTTGCACCTCAAAGTCAGTGCCCATGCCGGGCGCACAAGCTGAACCGGAGAGTTGCCAGGCAACTCTCCGGTTCGTGCAGACTTGCACTTCCTTGTGCAGGCCAGCGTTAGTTCTGTAACGAGATCTTTCCAGCCATGTTGATGCCGCCGAAATTGGCATCAAGATCCGTGACGTTGATGAAGGCTGTTGTCACCGCCGTGTTGGTGGTCGCGGTGAACGTGAGGCCGGAGGCCACGCCGTACTCATTGGTGTACTGCGGCGAGCCGCTGACTGTGCCGCCGGAGCCGTCGCCGGTGATCTGGATCAAATGGCCTCCCAGCGGGTTGCCGTTGCGGTCACGGATCGTAATCTCGATGGGCGTCGATGTCCCATACGTCATCGTGGTTTGCATGTCGATGGCACAGTTCTTCGTAAAGGCACGGCTGGTGGTGAGCACAACCTTGGCGGTGCCATTGTAACCGCCGATACCGCCGGAACGGATGCTGATGGTTGCGATGGCGCCGATGCCGTCGTCCGGAATCGTGTAATGGAAATCCTGGTCGAGGACTTCGGCGTAGTACTGGCCGATGTACACGGAACTGTGGCATCCGTCATTGACAACGCCGGAACCGATCACACCATGGTCGGCGGTGACATCAATCGGATAGTTGTTATTGACGAAAACACCGTTGCCGTCCAGCACCTGGATGATCACCTCGCCGTGTGCGTTGTTATTGGCCGGCAGCGTGTCGGGGTGCTGAAGAACGGTGCCCTCGGCCGCGGGTCCGGATTCAATGAAGACACCGGTGTCGGCCACGCGGCCGCCCGAGGTTTCCGCCCAATACCAGACGTATCCGTCGTTCTTGGGCCTGCCGGAATGCCAGAAGGTCTCGGCCACACCGCGATAGGTCATGATGGCTTGCGTGGAAGCGGCACCTTCAATCTCGCCCTGCTCGGTGCCGAAGTGGACGGCGGTGGAATCAGGAACTTCATTGCCCCACTGGTCGGAGACAACGGCCACGATCTTGTTGCTGGCATTGACGAGTTCGATCGACGGTACGTTGCATTCGAACGCACCGACGGAGATGTACGCCGGGGGACCACCGACGACCGTGACTTGAGTCGCGGTCGAGACGACAGTTCCGGCACGCGCGCGGACACGGATGGTACCGGGAATCGTTCCTGCATTCAAAGTCACGCTCGCCTGGCCCAGAGAATTTGTGTGGACAGTGACGGGACCGATCGGGTCGCCATTGATTGCTTCGCCGCCACCGGGGCCGGCCGTGATATTGAAGTCGACGGCGAGCCCTTCGGGAGCGGTATTACCGTGGGCGTCGAACGCGGTGGCGAGCAGGGTCACCCACTCGATGCCACCGGTGCCACGGACCTGGATACGCTGCCAATCGGGGGTCAGATTGATCGAATAGACTGAGTCATTGGAGGTCAGCGACAGCGAGATTTCGCCGGCCACGGTATGACCGGGCTGACCCATGGTCGCTTTGATGTAGACCAGACCGGAAGTGTTGCCGGCAGTGTAGGTGGCGGCGACCTGACCGGATCTGGTGTAAACGATCGGATCGATGGTGCCAATGGGATCCCAACGCCCGTTCCCATCGGCATCATACTTAAGTGAGTCGACATTCTGCGTGAACATGCCGTCGCCATTCACATCAATGAACTTCTCACCGGCGGCAAACCGGACCGGTGTGGAGTCGGGCATGGGTGTTCCGGTCTGATTGGAAACTCTGGCCACGACGGTGGCGGTCGACCGGCCATCGGCCTGCATCAGGGCGGGCGCAATCGTCAGCACGATCTGACCGTTGTCGTTGGTCGCGGCGTTCGTCTCAATGGTGACGTTGGCATTCATCGCCGCCGGATTACCTTCGACACGAGCGGAAATGGTCACCGAGCCGGATTGGGTCGCGGTGAAGGTAACGGTGGCGACACCATCGGCGCCGGTCTGCAGAACGCTACCGGAGAAGGAGCCACCGGTGTTGGGCTCGGCGACGACGTAGACGGTTCTGTCAGGAAGTCCGGTCCCGGAACCGTTGGTGACGAGAACTTCGACCACCGCGACATCGCCTTCCTGGAGGACCGACGGTGTGACGGTGATGCTGCGCACGATGACGGCCTTATCGTTGTTGACCGGTCCGCTGCATGCGCCGATGACGAGAAGCAGCAAGCCACTGGCCACAGCCATCCAGTTGAATGCACGCGCCCTTTTGATCCCCTGCATCTGTCCGCTCCTTTTTGTAGCCGAAAACAAGATCGATAATTTGCCCGAGACCTATGAACCTGCCGGCTGTGGCGGCCAAACTTGGCCAAATTCCACGCCAGACGTCGCTCCGCCCGCCCGGCGGAGGCTTCATATCCTTGTATCGACCTTGATTGGCAGGAATTTAGCGCCCGGGAATGGGGATTAGGGGGTGCAACGGTTCGGTCTCGAAGGGGGTGGCTTTCCTATTGGTGGCATGGGCATCCTGCCCATGGCCCTAACGAGAGTGAAGCAATTGGTGCTGTTGGACACCTTAAGCAGTGAACTTGTTTGCCTGCCGTTAACGGCCACGGGCAGGATGCCCGTGCCACCCAATGCCTGATTCCCGCAAGGGGCTGAAAGCCCCTTGTCCGCCACATATAGACGCTGGTTTCACAGCATAGGCGCGGGAGTTTCCGCTCGGGATCAAATTTTGGAGGTCACGTCTGGCAACGGTTTAGAATGGCTGGAATCACCGGGGGCCTCGCGCGTAGATGCAGGCTGCTTTGTGAAGACAAAAGCTGAGCCATCGTGGTCAATCGCCACGCTGTCGCCGCTGGTGAATTCTCCCTGGAGGATCGATGTCGCGAGCCGGTGCGCGATCTCTTTTTGAATGAGGCGGCGCAAGGGACGGGCGCCATAGATGGGGTCGTACCCCTGCATGGCTAAAGCCTCGGTGGCGGCGGGCGTAAGCATCGCAGCAATCCCCTGCTCGGCCAGACGGGACTGGAGTTCAGCGAACTGGATCCCGGCAATCTGCTTGATCGAGCCGGGCAGCAGCGGATTGAAGACAACGATTTCGTCGATTCGATTGAGAAACTCCGGCCGGACGGAGTGACGGAGTGCTTCCATCGCGCCATCGTAAATGGCTTCACGGCGCCCGGATTCGGTCAGGGCATCGGCTGCGGCGCCGGCGATTGCTTCGGCACCGAGATTGGACGTCATCACGAGGATGGAATTCTCGAATGATACGGTCCTGCCCTTATTGTCTGTGAGACGGCCATCTTCAAGGACCTGCAGGAGGACATTGAAGACTTCCGGGTGTGCCTTCTCGAGTTCATCAAAGAGGATTACCGAGTAGGGACGGCGACGGACGGCTTCGGTCAGTTGGCCGCCTTCGTCATAGCCAACATATCCCGGCGGCGCGCCGATCAGTCGCGAAACCGAGTGCTTTTCGGAATACTCGGACATGTCGATACGGACCATTGCCTGTTCGGCACCGAAGAGTGAGGCCGCCAGTGTCTTGGCCAATTCGGTCTTGCCGACCCCGGTGGGACCGAGGAAGATGAACGAACCGCGAGGGCGGTGCGGTTCGGCCAATCCGGCGCGTGACGCGCGCACGACACCGGCGACTGCGGCGATCGCCTCATCCTGGCCGACCACACGCCTGCGGAGTTCGTCTTCGAGATGCAAGAGGCGCTGCATCTCGGTTTCTGAAAGGCGCTCCACCGGAATTCCAGTCCAGCGCGCCACGATGGCGGCGATGTCGTCGGGATCGACCTCTTCTTTGAGCATGCGGTGCGATTTCTGCATCTCGCTCAGGCGCACGTTTTCGATCTTGATGAGCCGTTCCTGGTCGGGGATATCCTGATAGCGCAGCCGCGCGGCGGTCTCGTAATCGCCACGACGGGACGCAGACTCCATGTCGACCTTCAGCTTTTCGATTAATTCTTTGGCGCCACGGATCTTCTGAACGGATTCTTTTTCGGCGGCCCAGCGTGCTTCCAAGCCGGCGCGTTCGGCGGTGAATTCCTCCAGACGGCTCTCGATAGGTCGCAGCCGTTCAGTAGCATCGGCCTCGCGGCGCACCGCTTCACGTTCGATCTCACATTGCATGATCTGTTGGTCGAGACGGTCGAGCTCGGTCGGGCGGGAATCGATTTGCATGCGCAAATCGGCGGCGGCTTCATCAATCAGGTCGATGGCCTTGTCGGGCAACTGGCGGTCGGCAATGAATCGTTCCGAGAGAGAGGCGGCCGCCACGAGCGCGGCGTCCTGGATCCGCACGCCGTGGTGAACCTCGTAGCGTTCCTTGAGGCCACGCAAGATCGAGATCGTCTCCGGCACGGTCGGTTCGTGAATCATGACCTGCTGGAACCGGCGTTCGAGGGCGGCGTCCTTCTCGACGTACTGGCGGTATTCGGTCAGCGTCGTGGCACCGATGCAACGGAGCCGGCCACGGGCCAGCGCCGGTTTCAGCAGGTTGGAGGCATCGACACTGCCTTCGGCGGCTCCGGCACCGACGACCGTGTGGAGTTCGTCGATAAAGAGGACGATTTGTCCATTGGACGCTTCGATTTCATTCAAAACGCCTTTGAGCCGTTCCTCGAATTCGCCCCGGAACTTGGCGCCGGCGATCAGGGCGCCCATGTCGAGCGCGATTACACGGCGGTCCTTGAGCGATTCGGGGACATCGCCACTGGCAATTTTGCGAGCCAGTCCCTCGGCGACGGCGGTCTTGCCGACACCCGGCTCGCCGATGAGAACAGGATTGTTCTTGGTGCGGCGGGACAGGACTTTCATCACGCGACGAATTTCCTCGTCGCGGCCGATCACGGGATCGAGCTCACCCGCACGCGCGGCGGCAGTAAGATCACGGCCGAAGCGGTCGAGCGCCATCATACGGCTTTCGGCACCCTCTTCCCCGGCGCTCTTCTCCGCGAGCATCTGATCCAGCGCGTCGCGCAGGCGTTTGGGATCGACGCTGAGGGCGGTGAAGACCGAACGGATCACACCATCCGGCTTCTCCAGCAGAGCCCAGAGCAGATGCGCCGCCGTGATGTAAGCGTGGCCGGAGCGTTGGGCTTTGTTCTGGGCCGCTGAGAAGACCGCGGCGAGTGCAGCGGAGGTCGCGGGCTGCGAGCCGCCGCTGACAACGGGCAGGCGGCCGAGTGCCGCGCTGGTTTCACCGGCGAACTGGTCGGGATCGACGCCGCATTTTTCCATCAGGGTGCGCGCCATGCCTTCTTCCTGCAGGAGAGCAGAGAGCAGGTGTGCCGGTTGGAGCTCGGGGTGACCGGCGTTTTGGGCCAGCTCGATGGTCCGCTGGAGGGCGGCTTTGGCGTTGTCGGTCCATTTGTCGAGTGAGAACATGGGGGGTGCCTTTGGTTTCGTTTTGTTCTATCGCCCCTGCGAGGCTCCACAAAAAGAATAATAGGGTCTCGTCGGACCCAGGGCTTCGCCCTGGGCTAATACATGTCGCCCCTCCGGGGCTTGGCCTGCCGCCGAATCAGTTGGAATGCGCGTGCCGGGAGGGAACCGGTTTCGCCACTCCGGGGCGATCTTGGTTGTCGGGTCAGTCGCCGGAGGTGGTCGGCGGTTTCGGAGGTGTCGAGTCGGGCTTTTTGGCCGGGCTGGGTTTGGAGGTGCTGGGGCTTTCCTTGCCGGCGTCGCGTTTGTAGGACGAACTTCGGTAGTCGGTGATGTAGAACCCCGATCCCTTGAATATCAGTCCGCCTCCGGAAGAGATCAGCCGTTCGACCGGTCCGGAACCGCAGAGATTGCATTTGGTCAGCGGGGCGGCGGTAATCGGCTGAGACGCTTCGAACTGGTTTCCGCACGCGGCGCATCTGTATTCGTACGTGGGCATCGCGAGTTGTACCTCCGCTGGGCGCCGGGCGTGGCCGGCGAGCCAATCGGTTACTATACGGATGAGCAGTGGAGCAATTCAAATCAATTTTCCTCATCTCGGCGTGGTGATCTGCCGTATCGCGCAGGCAAACGGCCCCATGGTCACCCACGGGGCCGTTGGGCGCGTGGTGGCAGCGCGCTGTCAACTGATCTTGATTTCGATCTCCTTGGGACGCGCGGTCTCGGTCTTCGGGATCACGACCTCGAGCACACCGTTTTTGTAGTTCGCGGTGATCTTGCTGGAGTCGGCCCACGGCGGCAGATTGAACGAGCGGGAGAATGTCCCGATGAATCGCTCCGAGCGGGTGACTCCCTTCTGCTTTTCGTCGCGCACTTCCTTGCGCGAACCCTCGATGCTCAGCAGACCGTCGTGAACGACGACCTTGACATCGCCCTTGTCCAAACCGGGCATGTCGGCTTTGACGGTGACCTGGTTTTCCTCTTCGACGACATCGACGGCCGGGCGAATGGCGACGGTCGGGATGTCCCAGTGACGCATGAATCCGGGCATGAATTCATCGAAAACGCTGGTCATGGCCGACGAGAATGGGATGACACTCCGGTTGGGTTCGCATCTGTTGACTGACATGGCTTGTTCCTCCTTTTGAGTCTTTGATTGCTTGTTGTGGCCACCTTGGCCATCGCCACTCTTAGCATCGGGCGTGCCAAATTCCGGAGTAGGCTGGTAAGGCGTTGGGAGGAAGAGGAATAGGACGAATAGGACCTATAGGACCTATTATCCAAATTGAGAATTGGCGCACGAAGAGGCAGGAATTACTGCCAAAATGGCAGGCGCCGCCGATATGGCAGGTCATATTGGCGGATTACTTCTGGCTGGCTGGAGCCGGGCCGAAGCAGTGCAGGCGGCGGTTATCGTCGGCGATGAAGACTCGGCCATTGGCGACGATCGGCGGGGTCGCGGCAGCGCCGGTCAGCTTGAACGATTTCAGGAGGGCACCGGTGTCAGCGTTGAGGAGAAGCAACTCGCCGAGTTGCGTTCCGACATAGAGCACATCTCCGGCGAGCGTGGGTCTTGTGGTGATCGGACCGCCGGTATCGTACGACCAAATCGTGTCGCCCTTCACCATGTTGAGCGCGTAGACGTGGTAATCGTTCGAACCCGCGTAGATGCGATCGTGACCGATGACCGGAGAGACCACAATCTGGCCATGCGTGGCGAAGAACCACTCCATCGAGCCTGTCTTGAGATTCACGGCGTAGAGAAGCGAATCGGTCGAACCGAAGTAGGCACGATCATCGAGGGCCGCCGCCGAAAGAATCGCGCCGGACGCCTGATGCGACCAGAGTTGGCTCCCGTCACTGATGTGGCGCGCAACCATGTTGCGGCCGGAGGGAATCAGGATCAGGGAATCGGAGCGGATCGGCGAAGCGGTGATCGGCGCTTTGGTCTCGACGGTCCAGAGCGTATTCCCCAGCGTATCAAAGCGCACCAGTGTGCCGTTGATCGCCGCGACAATCATGCTTCCGTCATCAAGACGGCATGGTCTCACGGACGAGCTGGGAATGCGTATGTCGCGCCGCCCTTCAAAGGGGTTGTAGCGCATCCACACGAGACGGCGTTCGTTCTGGTCGGTTGAGACAACGAATCCCGAATCATCGAAGAGGATTCCGGTGAGAGGACCTTTGAAATCGGTGCGGGCCAGTCGCGCGCCGGTCTGGGCATCGTAAATTTCCAGATGGCCGTCGGCACTCCCGTAGTAGAGGAATCCATCGCGAACCATCGGCTCGGCAGAGGCCATGGCGCTGACCTTGCGCCGCCAGATCAATGTATCGATGACGATCGAAATGCCTTGATTGGAGCTGACGCCATGATTCGCCGCATTGCCACCGAGTGTCGGCCAGTCGCCGGGAGACGGCGGACCGGGGTGCAGCCGCGTGCGCTGAAGTCCGCACCCGGATGCCAACAGAAGCGCCAGCAGAACGAGCGCAAGAAACCGGTGATGCCAGCCACCGGGAATGCATTGCGGCATTCGAATGGCGGAGGCCGCGGTGGGGCGACCGGTCGTTGGTGGGGAGTGAGGCCGGGTCAGAAGTTCCATCCGAAGAAGAATTCGAAATTGGTTCTGGGCGCGATCTTGATGAAATCCGTCTGGCGCGACCAGTCGAAGCGTAAGACGATAAGATATCCCAGCGCCAGGCGCGCGCCAACACCCATCGAACCCTGCATACGCCCGAAGTCTTTTTCCCAGGCGTTGCCGGCATCGAAGAAGACCGCTCCGCGGATCGCCTGAAGTCCGATACTGGTGATTGGCGATCCGACAATCAAAGCGTCGATGAACGGGAAACGCAGCTCATTTGAAACGAGGATGACATTGCGAGCGTACTCTCCTCGCCGCGGGTAACCGCGAAGGTCCCAGCTGCCGCCCAAGTAGCGCCGCTGGGGTTCGTGGCCGGCCGAGAAGTGGCCCATGAGCCGAGTTGCGAAGGCGGAGTAACGCCCGAGGCGGAAGTACTTGCGGGCATCGACAACAAAAAGTCGGTTGAAGGAGCGGAATCGCGAGAGGTCGGCGGTGTAGCCGGCGGAAATCATGAACCGCTCGCCGTCGATCGGGCCGGAGATATCCCACAGCGAGTTATCGTGGACGAACGAGACAAAGTTTGTGGCCAGGATCGCCTTGCGCGTTTCACCGAGGGCCAGCACCTCACGTTCGGACTGCCGCAAGAAGAGTGACGCCTCGATCCGGCGGAATTTCGACAAGGGGTAGCCGAGGTAGCCAACACCGCCGTAGAGGCGCTCGGAGAGATCCCCCTCGAGCGGATCGACGTACCGGTCAAACAGATGGAACACCCCGTAGCCGTAGTTGAGCCGATGTTCCTGATTGATGTAAGTGGCGGCGACGCTGAAGCTCTTGAAGAAATCGTCTTTGGTCTCCGCATTATTCGACAGCAGGAAGTAATACTGGTGATTGCCGAGGACATCGGTCAGCGCTGTCTGGAAGCCTCCGACGGTGCCGTAGAGACCATCGAAGGAGACGGCGGACTGGGCGATGTCGAACGAGAAACGGTCGCGGTAGCGGACGGCACCGCGAGCGAGTTCACCGGACGCTTTCACCGGAGCCCAGACGGGACGCGCGGCAGAATCGGGCACCGCCGCCGCGGCCATCACCACGGTGGTTTCGGGAATCGCCATTTTGAAGATCTGGAACGAGGAATTCTGGAAGCCTGTGAAGACGATTCCCTTGCCGTCGGGCATGTAACGGGGATCGAAGGCCCCCGTCGCGATGTTGGTGAGCCGGTCGATCCGGCCGGTCTTGTCGCGGCGATAGATGTTGAAACGGCCATCGCGATCCGACGTGAACACAATCGACGTGCTATCGGGACCATACGCGGCATTGCGGTCGTTGAAGGAACCTTCGGTCACCTGGGTGATTGCGCCATCAGACAGACGGTAGGTGTACAGATTCATGTACCCCTGCTGCCCGGTGCGTCCGCGGTCGGATGAGAAGAGGATGGCGGTCCCATCGGGCGTGAAAACAGGATCGGCATCGTAGTACAGGTCTTTGGTCAACCGGCGCAGTTTGCGCGTGGCGAATTCGAACACGTAAAGATCGTGAATGCCGTCCATGCCGCAACCGGAGAGGACGGCCTGGGAACCGTCCGGCGAAAATCCGGGGGAGGATACGACATAGAGTGAATCCATCCGGTACTCAGCGATGACGCGCTTTTGGGCCGGGTCGAGAACATACAGGACATCACGTTCCTGACGTTTGGACGCGAACAGGACGCGGCCATCGGCGGCGACGTCGAGGGATGACCCCAACAGATGGAGCGATTCGAATTGCGGTGACCTCTCCCCCTTCAAGAGCGTCTCGAAGCGCTGCTTAGGGCCGGGGCCATCGGTCATGTACAGTCCGGCGTAGCCCAGCCGGTTCCCCTTGAAGACGATCCGATCTTCCTGCCGCCCGTCGACATTGAGCCGGAAGGGCACCGCCTTGACGTTGTAGCCGAAATCGGTCACGCGTTGCGCGAGACGGTCGGGCAGCTCCGCGTGTTGAATCGTGGGGAAGTACTTCTTCTTGAGCCAGTAACCCCAGGCGACGCCAACTTCGTGGAGGGGCTTGTCAAAGGTCGCCCGGGCGATTTCCTCGAAATCACTGCCACGCCACCAGTTTTCGAACAGGCGGAGGATGTAGTCGGTGCCGTAGGTTTCGGAGATGAAGTGGAAGAACGATTCACCGCCTTTGTACATCAGGTAAGTACCGGAGTACTCTTCGAGAGCATCGATGCTGGTCAGCCGTCCGGAGAGGACCAGATCGGAGACAATCATATCGGCGTCGGGACTCCAGGTTCGGGAGTAGAACTCCGCGAGGCCCTCGATGAACCACAGGGGCGGGTTGGCCGGGCGCAATTGCTTGTGCATCCGGGCGACGGCGGTGAGCTTCGAGTAAGTGAAGACGTGGACCAACTCATGCTGAAGCACTCGCTGGAATTCCGCGTATGAGCCATTGAACGGCAGAACCACGCGCCCCTTCATGAACTCGGTAAATCCACCGACGTTTTCGGGCAACAGATCAGGAACAACGTTGGTCTGCGAGAAGAATCCCGGTGAGGAGTAGATGATCAGCGGGATTCGTTCTTCGACGTGATGGCTGAAGCGGTCGGCAAGAACGTCGTAAGCACGCTCGGCCGCTTCGGCGGCCACTTGCGCCAGTTCGCGCTCGGAATCATAGAAGTAGATGTCGAAGCGCTTGGTCGAGAGAACCATCCAGTCGAAGTTGGTGAACTGGACCTTGTTCTTCCCGAAGTAGTACTGTGCGGAGGCATCCGCACACAACGTAGCGGTGAGAACCAGCGAGAAAATTGCGATGTGAAGGCGGTATTTCATGCGATCAGACTCAAATGCTCGAACACTCTGCAGCCGGCAATCGATTGCCGGCCATTTCTGAGTTTGCGCAGGCAAGCGTGTCGGCGCCACTTGAAATTATCGGCGCCCATTGCCTTTGGCGGGATGGACAGATACCCTGTGCGGTCAAGTGGGCCGGTCGGCGGCAGCGTCGGTTCCTTCATCCATTCCCTGGCGATCCGAGGATCGTTCCACGGATAATACACCGGGCACCCCCCGAATCTTCCTGACAACTTCATTAAGGTGGCGAAGATTCTTCACCTGAATCACGAATTGGCCGGTTCCGGTGGACCGGTCGCCGTCAACCGAGGCGGAGCAGATATTGGTTTCGGTCTCCGAAATGGCCTGGGTGACGTCGCGAAGGAGGTTCTTGCGGTTTTCGAGGCCCAAAACCAGCCGGACCAGAAAGACCTGGTCAGACATGACGTCCCACTCGACCGCCAGACGCCGTTCGGGATTATCGTCCGCCGAGGCGACATTGACGCAGTTGGCGCTATGGACGGTCACACCCCGTCCCCGGGTGATAAATCCGACGATCTTCTCCCCCGGTACCGGCTGGCAGCAGTTGGCGAACCGGAACATCATGTTGTCCATGTTCTGGATCTTGATGCCATGGGGACGACGCGCCCGGTCGACGAATCGCTGGACGACGGAGGTGCGCTTCTGCACGGCGGTTTCGGGCACCAGGCGATGACGGAGAACGATAATCGAGAGGGTGCCGGAACCGAGGGCCGCGATCATGGAGTCGGTGTCCGGAAACGACAGCGACATGGCCAGGTCGGTCATTTCGGTGTCGCTGGGCATCGGAAAATGGAGGCGTTTCAATTCGCGGGTGAGGATGTCTCTCCCCAGCTCCAGGGATTGCTCATAGCCGGTCTTGCGCAGGAACTGGCGAATTTTGGCACGGGCCCGAGCGGTGCTGGCAATTGAGAGCCAATCCCGTGATGGATTCGCGTGAGTGCCAGTGATGATTTCGACTTCATCCCCGGACGCCAGTTCATGCGGGAGTGGAACAATGCGGCCATTGACACGCGACCCGATGCAACGGTGGCCGATTTCGGAGTGAACGGCGTAGGCGAAGTCGATGGGCGTGGCGCCGCGCGGCAGAGGCAGCAGATCGCCTTTGGGTGTGAAGACGTAGATTTCATCCTGGAACAAGTCGGTCTTGAAGAAGTCCAGAAACTCTTTCGGATCGTGGGTTTCCTTCTGCCACTCGAGGACTTCACGGAGCCAGCTCATTTGCCGGTCGGAATGGTCGAGCTCGCGCTTCCCTTCTTTATAGAGCCAATGGGCGGCGATACCGTACTCGGCGGCGTAATGCATTTCGTGAGTGCGAATCTGGATTTCGACCATCCGGCCACGCGGTCCGATGACCGTGGTGTGCAGAGACTGGTACATGTTGGTCTTGGGTGTGGCGATGTAGTCGTGGAAACGGTCGCCGACGGGTGTCCAAAGCGTGTGGACGACACCCAGCGTATGGTAGCAGTCGCGCTCGGAGTTGGTGATGACGCGGATGGCGATCAGATCGGTGATCTCTTCGAACTTCTTGTCGCGTTTGATCATCTTGCGGTAGATCGAATCGAAATGTTTGGCCCGCCCGGTGATGGTCGCGGTGATGCCCTCACCGACCAGTGCCTCGGTGAGGGGCTTCTTCACTTCCTCGATGTAGGCATCGCGCTCTTCGCGTGTGAGCTCAACTTTACGGTGGAGATCGTCATATACTTCCGGCTGGAGATGCTGCAGAGCCAGATCCTCCAGCTCCCACTTGAGTCGTGCCATGCCGAAACGGTGTGCCAGCGGGGCATAGACGTCGCGGGTCTCCTCGGCGATCCGTTTGCGCCGGTCGGGCGCAAGCGATTTAAGAGTGCGCATGTTGTGGAGCCGGTCGGCGAGTTTGATGATGATGACGCGGATGTCCTGCGCCATGGACAGGAGCATCTTGCGAAAGTACTCGGCCTGGAGTTCGGCGCGGCTCTGGTACTTTACGCCGCCGATCTTGGTGACACCATCGACGAGCTGGGCGATCTCCTCGCCAAAGCGGGTGCGAATGGCTTCGAGGCCGTAGGGCGTGTCCTCGACAACGTCATGGATGAGCCCGGCGGCGATTGTGGCCGAGTCGAGCCGTTGCTCGGCGAGAATCATGGCGACGGCGACGCAATGGTTCAGGTACGGTTCGCCGGATTCGCGCTTCTGGCCGTGGTGTGCCCCATCGGAGAATTCATAGGCGCGGCGGACGAGTTCAATGTCGACGTTCGCCTTCTCCGCCTCGACGCGGATGATGAATTCCGCGAGGTTCATTTCGGGCCGCTGGGTGCTGACCTTGGTCTGTGGAAGCGAATCGGCCATGAATCAAGTCCGCGAGGTTCTCTTGGGCAAATCGCCAGAATTCGTTTGGGGCTGGAGTGCTCTCTTGCGGACGGCGTTTAAGACCGCCGTCGCGACATCCTCTACCGGTATCATATCCATACAGTCCCCCAACTGGCAATGGCCAATTCGGCACTTGCAAGTATCTACCGGCGGTTGAAAGACTTTGTGCCCGTTTCCCAGGGGACCCCAGCGATCGGGGCCGGTGTTGCGCACCGGTCCGAAAAGGGCGACCACCGGTGTGCCGACTGCGGCGGCGAGATGCATCGGGCCAGTTGACGGACCGACAAAGACCGAGGCCTGTTGGAGCAAGGCTGCCAACTGGTTCAAGCCGGTTGTTCCAGCAACAGAGATTGCACGGTCGCCTTCCCGCCCGATAACTTCGGCGGCGAGACCGCGTTCGGCATCTGATCCAGTGACAATCACAGAAAGATCATTCTCCATCAAGATCTGGCACAGCACACGATATCGTTCGGGTTTCCAGTTACGCGCCGATCCACCACAACCGGGGTGGATGACGACCGAGGCCCGTTGCTCGAAGTCAACACAAGCCTTCTTAATCATTATACGTACAGCGTCCACCGAGTCTTGAGTGGGCGTGCAGACAGGATCGACCGTTGACCAGGAGTTCTGGTGCAACCCTCGGAGAGACTCCAAGTTAAGGTCGCGTTCGTGACGTCCGCTGTTTGCACGGGCGATGCGAACCCGATGGTTGAAGCGGTACGAATACCAGCGTCGGGAGGTGCCGACGCGCAGCGGAATCTGCGCCCGTTTCAGGATGGCGGCGAGCTCGGGACGAGGCTAGAGACAGAGGACGGCATCGAACGCCCGTTCGCGCAATGTCGTCACCAAAGATGCGGACTCGCCGGTCTGCGGTACGGCAATACAGTCATCGATCCAGGGGCATAGCCGCACGACTGGAGCGACATACTCGGAAACCAGGAAGGTAGCCGTGACACCCGGGTCATGAGCTTTGAGGGCGGCCGCCACCGGGAAAGACAGGATGACATCCCCCAGGCGGTCGGTGCGGGTGACGAGGATGTTGTTCATGGGCATCCATGCCGGAGAGAGCCTTGGGACACAAACAATATATGAAAACCAGGAGGATAGACCAAGCCGTCATGCCCGTGCAGGCTAAGCCGGTCGGTGGTTCAAGCGCCGGAGCTTGGCGTATTTGGTGAAAACATACACTGCGGAAAACCAGGCGAGGACAAGTCCCTGCCATCCATCCAGGAAGCCGGCGCGCAGAAAGTATGCCTGGACAAATTTGAATGTCGGACGGACGGTCAGTGACCAAAGGCCGGCTCGCCGACCGGTCGCGTTCAATGACTCAGCGGCAAGACTGGTATAGGTGTTCAGACGGTTGAGATACGCCTCAACAGTTTGGTCGCCCTCGTGCCACAGCCAGCCGTTGAGGACGGGCTTTGGACCTTCGGCGGCCACGGACTCATGCACCTGGTCATTGGTAAAGTGGGCGGCATCGCGCCGGAAGAGGCGGACCACACGGTCGCGTCCCCAGTCACCGTGGCGCATCCAGCGTCCCAGGTAGCGGGTGCGGCGGCGGATGGCGTATGCCGCAATGCGCGCATCGTTCCGGGTGACCGCTTCGTTGATGGAGACGGCGAGTTCGGGTGAGACTGTTTCGTCTGAGTCGATAGAGATTATCCACGGACCGGACGCCAGCGATGCGGCTTCCTGCTTGGCGGGACCGTAGCCACGCCAGGAACGGGTTTCGACGCGAGTCGCGAGACGGCGGGCGATTGTCTCGGTGGCATCTGCTGAGTCGTGATCGATTACGACAATGATTTCGGAGCAGAACTGAATCGACAGGAGCGCGGCCTCGATCGTGGCGGCAGAGTCCTTGGCGATCATGACGGCGGAGAGGCCGGGGAGTTTGGGCGGGGCGGGGGTCATGTGAAATCAGCCCCGTGTAGCGGGAGGCTATGCTCTGTCATTCCCGCGAAGGCGGGAATCCAGTTGTCGGTGTGTCCCCTGGATTCCCGCTTTCGCGGGAAAGACGTCAGGACGAAGGATGTGTAT
>JACRMA010000140.1 GCA_016235085.1 Candidatus Zixiibacteriota bacterium | reverse complement strand
TTCGGGCCGCTCATCGGGTACTTCTTCGGACAGTGGCTGGCTGGTCGTTTCGGTACCGATCCCTGGTTGATGGTCTTGTTCATCGTGCTGGGGTTCATCGCGGCAGGCAAAGAAGTCTGGGGACTGATCCAGAAAGCCTCGCGCGACGACGAGCGATCCGAAAAGAAGTAAGGTTGCGAGGGTCAAATTGGGATTGGAGTTTCTTCATCGGGTGATGCGAGCCACGGCCGTCGTAGGTGTGCTCGCCTTCGCCTTTGTCGCCCTCTATTACAATATAGAATTCGCGTGGGGGATTCTGGTCGGTTGCGCCTGGGGCATCGGTAATTTCTGGGCACTGACCCGGGTAATCACAGCGCTGGTGACACCGAACGGAATCGACCGTCGCCGTGCCCTCATTAGGTCAGCCATCAAATTCCCGGTCCTGTATGTCGGCGGCTATTTCATTCTCACGTCGGGCTGGTTCCCGCCGCTGGCGCTGCTCGCCGGATTTACGATTCTGTTCGTGGTCGTCGCGCTGAAAGCCGCCGGGCGGATGTTTCTTCATCTTGATGACCGGGCCAAGCGTCCCGCGTCGACACCTGAAACACTGGGGACCCGCACCTGATGCTGTCGGCACTGCTCGCCATGTTCTATCCATTGCTTGCGGTGACCGAGCAGGTCGCCGGGGGCGAGGCCGCCAAACCCGCGGGTGCTCCCGAACTGCCCAATGTCATCACGCTCCTGTCGCATTACTTTCACGACTCGCCATTCATTCAGTTTCTCCACCACTGGGAGAATGTCGTCTTCGCCTTCACCGTGGCGATCATCATCTCCATCGTCGCCTGGGCGGCCACGCGCAATCGTGGCCTTCTGCCGGGGAAACTGCAGAACTTCCTCGAAATGGTGGTTGAGGGTCTCGATGATTTCTTCGCCGGGATTCTTGGTCCGGAGGGACGCAAGTACACGCCATTCCTGGGCACCCTGTTCATCTACATCTGGTGCATGAACATGTTCGGGCTCATCCCCGGCATGATGTCGCCAACCGGTGGCCCGAACGGAATCAACACCACGATCGCGCTCGCGGTTTGTGTCTTCCTCTACGTCCAATACGCCGGACTCAGGAAGCAGGGGATCAAAGGATACGTCGATCACCTGATGGGCAGTCCGCGCGACACCGTGCAGTGGATTCTCGTCCCGCTCAATTTGCCGATCCACATCATCGGCGAACTCGCCAAGCCCCTCTCACTTTCATTGCGTCTATTCGGCAATATCACTGGAGAGGACGTGCTTCTGGCCGCATTCGTCGGTCTCGGTGTCATGGCCATGTCCTTTATGCACTCGCCGGTCGGCATTCCGTTGGAGCTGCCCTTCATTTTTCTGGCGCTCCTGACCGGAACGATCCAGGCACTCGTGTTCACTTTGCTGTCAACAGTGTACTTCTCGATGATGCTTGCCACCCACGAGGAGCACGCCGAGCACCACTAGAATCATAGGTCCTATAGGACCCATAATATCACTTTTGAACGACTGACCAAAAGGAGAACCAACATGGACTTCAAAACCGCATTATCGTTTGCCCTTCCGCTCGGCCTGGCCATCGCCGCCCTGGGATCGGCGTTCGGACTCGGCCGCGCCGTTGCCGCCGCCATGGACGCCATGGGCCGTCAGCCGGAAGCCGCCGGCAAGATTCAAACCGGCATGATCATCGGCTGCGCGCTGATCGAAGCGCTGACCATTTATGCACTGGTCGCCTTCTTCATCCTGCAGGGCCGGATTGCCTGACCGCGGACGCGGGGAGATTTTCGCAGATCGCTGCCGGTTGGGTGCGCCAATGGCGCTCCGGCCGCGTGATGGTGAAAGGGAAAACCAGGCATGAATCCCGAAATATCACAGATTCTGACTCACATCGTCGGCTTTCTGATCGCGCTGTGGATTCTGCGCCGCTTCGCGTGGGGGCCGCTTCTCGGTGTGCTGGAAGAACGGCGCCGCAAGATCAAATCCGATTTCGATGCCGCCGCCGACAAGCGGCGTGAGGCCGAGGATGCGGCGGCCCGTTATGCCTCCCAACTCAAAGACATCGAAGCGGAGGCGCGCCAGAAAATCCAGGAAGCGATCACCGACGGACGGCGCATCGCCGGAGAAATCCGCGAGGAAGCCCGCGCCGAAGCCCACAAGATCATCGAGAAAGCCCGCGCCGATTTGCAGCGTGATCTCGCCAAGGCCCGGGTGGAACTCAAAGATCAGATCGTCGGCATGACCGTCATCGCCACCGAGCGCATCATCAAGCAATCGATCGATCAGGATGCCCAGCGCCGTCTGATCGCCCGGTTCGTCGATGAAATCGAATCCGCTCCCATCTCCGGAGCCAACTGAGGCAGCAGACTGAGTCTATGACCGGAACTCGCATCGCAGGGAAATACGCCACCGCCATTTTCGGCCTGGCCCGCAAAGCACAAGCCGAGCCCACGGTTTGGGCCGACCTCGTGGTGCTGCGCGATGTGCTTGCCAAAGAGCCCCGGTTCCTCGAATTCCTCGCTGCGCCGCAGGTTCCCGACGAAGACAAGCTCACGCTGGTGCGAACAGTGCTCAAAGACGTCTCCCAGCCAATGGTGCGTGATTTCGTGCTATTCCTCGTCGACAAGGCGCGTGCCGATCACCTGCCGGAAATCATCCGTTTATTCGGTCAGATGTGGGATGAAGCGCAAGGCATCGTTGAAGCCACAATCACCAGTGCCGTTCCGCTCAATGATCAGGAGCGGGACCGCATCGTGGCCCGGCTCGAACGCATCAGCGGCAAAAAGGTCCGGCATAAGCTGGAAGTGGATCCGGACATCCTGGGTGGCGTCGTTGTTCTCATCGGTGGCGAGATTATCGACCATTCCGTCCGCCACGACCTGGCCCGTCTGCGCGACCAGTTGCGCAGCATTAAAGTTCACGAGGCAGCCTAACCGATGATCTGTTCACTCCCAATACCATCAATGCCCGGCGCCTCGTCCACTTGGTCCACTGTGTCCACTAAGTCCACTTCGTCCACTCACAATTCGTGGAGAACGATAAAATGGCTTTGAGACCCGAAGAAGTTTCGTCGATCATCGCACGCGAAATCGACAAATACGAAGGCCGCCTCGACATGGAGTCGGTCGGCACCGTCCTGCAGGTCGGCGATGGAATCGCCCGCGTCTGGGGGCTTGAGGACGCCATGATGTCCGAGCTGGTGCTCTTTCCCGGCGACATCATGGGCATGATCCTCAACCTCGAAGAGGACAACGTCGGTTGCGCAATTTTCGGTTCGGACCGCGATATCAAAGAGGGTGATACCGTGCGCCGCACCGGACGTGTCGCCTCCGTGCCCGTCGGCGATGCCCTGATCGGACGCGTGGTCAGCCCCATCGGCCTGCCGCTCGATGGCGCCGGTCCGATTGTCACCGACAAGTTCCGTCCTCTGGAAGGACGCGCTCCTTCGGTGGTCGAACGCCAGCCGGTGAAAGAGCCGGTGCAGACCGGACTCAAGGCCATCGACTCGATGATTCCCATCGGACGCGGCCAGCGTGAATTGATCATCGGCGACCGCCAGACCGGCAAGACCGCTATCGCCATCGACACGATCATCAACCAAAAAGGTAACGATCTCTTCTGCATATATGTCGCGATCGGCCAGAAGTCGTCTACCGTGGCCAAAGTCGTGGAAATCCTGCGCAAGCACGGCGCCATGGACTACACTACGGTCGTCGTGGCCTCCGCCACCGACCCCGCGCCGCTGCAATTCATCGCTCCGTACGCCGGCGTAGCGATCGGCGAAGAGTTCCTCTATACCAAACGTCATGTCGTCTGCATCTATGATGACCTCTCCAAGCACGCGACCGCGTATCGCCAGTTGGCGCTTCTGTTGCGCCGTCCGCCGGGACGCGAGGCGTTCCCCGGTGACGTCTTCTATCTGCACTCACGTCTGTTGGAGCGCGCCGCTAAGTTGAATGACCAGCTCGGTGGTGGTTCGTTGACCGCACTTCCCATTATCGAAACGCAGGCGGGCGACGTCACCGCGTACATTCCGACGAACGTCATCTCGATTACCGACGGTCAGATCTTCCTCGAAGGCGACCTGTTCTATTCAGGCGTGCGACCCGCGATCAACGTTGGTATCTCGGTGTCGCGCGTCGGCGGCAATGCCCAAACCAAGGCGATGAAGAAGATCGCCGGACGTCTGCGTCTCGATCTGGCACAATACCGCGAACTGGCGGCATTCGCTCAGTTCGGGTCTGACCTCGACGAAGCCACGCGCCGCCAGTTGACACGCGGCGAACGCATGGTCGAATTGCTCAAGCAGGATCAGTATGTCCCGATGCCCGTCGAGGATCAGGTCATGGTGATCTGGGCAGGCGCCAATGGCCATCTTGATGATCTGCCAGTCGCGGCCGTGCGCAAGTTCGAGCGCGAGTTCCTGGCCTTCATGCACAAAGACTATCCGGATGTTGGCCATACGCTCAAGACCAAGGGCCAGTTGACCGACGATCTCGACGCGAAACTGAAAGAAGCGGTCGTGAAATTCAAAGGGGTCTTCAAACCGTAACGTGGGATTTTCCTACCGGGTAACGCATGCCATCGTTGCGTGACATCAAACGCCGTATCCGCTCGGTCCGCTCGACCCAGCAGATCACCAAGGCCATGGAAATGGTCTCTGCCGCCAAACTGCGCAAGGCGCAGATGCGTGCGGAACGGTCGCGCCCCTATGCCACCAAGATGGAGTTGATCCTCTCCAATTTGTCGAGCGCGATTGCGCAGGCCGGCGGCTCGGTCCCGCATCCGTATTTCGAACAGCGGCCTGTGCATAAGACGACGCTCGTGGTGGTCACATCCGATCGTGGCCTGTGCGGATCGTTCAACGCCAATCTCATTCGCCGTGCCACGCTGTTCCTGAAGGACTTCACACCCGCCAACGCCGAGCTTGTTTGCATTGGCAAGCGCGGCGTCGACTGGTTCAAAAAACGCCCGATTCCCGTTGTCGCCCGTCACCAGGATTTTGGCGGCAACATGGATTTCACTCGCGTCCGGCGCATCGCTGCCGAACTCGCCGTACGATTCGTCTCTGGCGAGACCGATGCGATTTTTGTTCTGTACGCGAAATTCATTACGACGTCACGTTACGAAATCACGCTCAGCCGCTTCCTGCCGATCGAATCGGTTCAGGAAAGCGGCAGCCATCGCGCCGATTATATCTTTGAGCCGGATCCGGCCGCGATCTTTGCCGATCTGATGCCGCGTTACGTAATGACCCGGATGCAAACCGCCATCGCCGAGTCATTCGCGGCCGAGCATGCCGCCCGTATGATCGCCATGGGCGGCGCCACCAAATCGGCAGGGGAGATGATCGACGTGCTCACCCTGCAATTCAACAAGGCACGGCAGTCTGCGATCACCAAGGAACTCCTCGATATCGTCGGTGGCGCCGAGGCGTTGAAGTAGAATCAGCCCATGATTCATCGACTGACCATATCACGAATTTGC
>JACRMA010000118.1 GCA_016235085.1 Candidatus Zixiibacteriota bacterium | reverse complement strand
CCGCGTCCATCACCGCAAAATTGGACGTCTTCAAATGCGCATCCACTCCCACGTACAACACTTGTGCACCTCCTTCGTCAATTCCCCGCTCCCAATCCCACATACCAGAGAGCGGCGCACAAGCGCTTTCATCGTACCTACACCTCGTACCTCGTGTTTTAGGGAATCTCTTTCCCGCCTGATGCTATGAGTGCATGAACTCTGAATTTGCCCGGCGAATGGTAGGGGCGTATTGCATACGCCCGTGCGTCACCGGCGAGACGCTTGTCTTTCGCGAGACTCCACCGTCACGTGATTCATCATCAAGTTTTTCGGAAGGCGGGCGGATGCAATACACCCCGCGGCAAGAAGTCTGGAGTATGCGACCGGGACACGTCGCCAACGATACAACGACGTTGTGTTCTTGTTATTGACCTTATTCGTCTCCGGCCGCATCGGTGGCCGGATTCCTTTCCGCTTCAACTTGTGCCTTCAGGGCATTGAGCTGGGCTCTTAGCGCTTCCAACTCCTGTTGGATCGTCGAGTTGCTGATTGACTCGATCTGGACCGGTGCGGCCGCAGAACCGGGGATGGTGTTCCCGTCATATTCATTGCCACTCGAAATCGCGGGGGGATCAACCGTGCCGTAGGCGGTTGGCACGAACAGGAGGGACAGTTCCAGATCGTTCACGCGCAGATTGCCGGTGACTTCCTGGCCGAGCAGATAGATGGTGTGCGTCCCGGCGGAAACCGTCAGGATGGTCGCGGCGGCGAGCGCGATCTTGTAGGTGCCGGTGGGTGCGGCTCCGGGCATCTGCGTCTGATTCTGGACGGTGACGATTGCGGCGGGACTGTCGGCGAGTCCGAACAGGCCGAGGCTGTTTACGGCGTTGGTGTGCACGATGTAGACCTCGCCGGTTGCGATGGCCAGGATGTACCCGTCGGACGGCGCGGTCAGTGACCGCGAGGTGAGGACATCGATGCCGCCGGTGAGGATCAACTCCGCGTGGCGGTCGTTGCTTGCCACCCCTGGCTCCTCGGTGCTGGTGCGGAAACTGTACGGATTCGTGTTGAGCTTGATCCGTGGGAGGGTCTCGGGTGGATTGACCCCGTCGTTGACCGTGACTTCCAGCCACCGTTCGGTACCGGCGAACACGGAACTGGTCAAGGGAACCAGCGCGCCGAGTTGCGCGGTCCAGAGGCCGTTGGCGTCAGTGGTCACCGGCTGCGTTTCGCCTGCTCCGGCGGGCCAGACATCTGTCCCGCCTGCCTGAGCGTCGTAGATCTTGAATGTGAACGATTTCGCGCCGGGCGCGACGGGGTTGCCGGCGGAATTGGTGAGCTTGCCTTGCACGGTCATGGCCGTTGGTGCGCCGGCGGCCGCGAATTGTGCGACGGCAAGGCTGAGTACGGCGATGAGAACAACGGACGCGAAGTTCTTGCCCATCTGGATCCTCCTAATTCGTAGCGGATCTGCCGAGGCTTTCCATTTCGGGCTTGCATGAGTCCGGAACGAGTGGCCTCGATACGGAACGGTCATTCCGGAATCAGGGGACTGCGAATGTGACCCCGGAATTCTGACTGAAATTTATCGGATTTGTGCCAAGATGTCAAGACCGGGCGCTCTCGTCTTGTACCTCCGAACGATCGCACAGCAAGCTGTGCGGCACCCTGGCGGGACGGGTATCCGGGCTGAGCAGGTCAAAGTGCTCAACGGGTCGTACGCTTGGTGGCCCACATAGTCAGGGTATCGTCTTCACACAGTGGTGCGCCAGCGAATTTCGATCTCATGGTCTGAAGCTTGTCGAGCCAGTATTCCTTCCGGCCACTCTGGGAGGCGAAGACGTCGAACGACTCGAAGAACTCATCGAAGGAAACCGGAGCATCACTGGTCTCCAGTCGTGTCTCAACAATGACCGCCTGCCCTTCGAGTGCCAACAGGATCGCATCACGCGTCAAGTGCAGGTAGTGGGGGACGCCGACCTCTGCCTGCAGCGAAAGGAAGAGGCCCTGGGCTTCGAAGGTTCTCTGCTTGGCCGCGGATCGCAGATCATCGAGAGGCTCCTGGAGGAGAATGGAATCTGAAGAGACCCGGAGCATCTCTGTGAGCACCTCGGGCCATCGGGCGATATGGTGCAGGGCGGCAGATTCGACCACGAGTGGAAAGGCATCACGGGGAAAGCCGAGAGCCAGGGCGTCCATGCAAGAGAATCTCGCCTTCGAGGATTGAGCGATTTCGTGCCATCGGGCCAGGCGGGGAGCGACGTCGATCGCAACCACCCGGTCACAAAGCTCAAGCAGTGTACGCGTGGAATGGCCACCACAGCCGCAGCCGACATCCAGCACGGCCGCTGGCTTCAGTGACTGGAACGCTCTTTCAAGCGTAAGGTTCGGCACTTTCGACAGCCCTCCAAATCCTTACAGACAACCAATCGACGAAACGATTTGCTCCAGCATTGTCATTGTGGTGGAGGCGCGTCACGTTTGCATACTGCCAAAAACTCGAACGCCGCGTCTGGTGCAAGGGGTTTTTCAACACGACCTAGAGCTGCGGGGCACCCTGGCAAGTCACCCAAGACCCGATTCCCACACTCTAGCTTCCTGCTTGGGATGCTTGATTCCCTGTTGAGTCATCCCGCAGCAGAGCTGCGAGGCACCTGGCGGGCCGATTTGCTTTCGCCCTGTTACACCGGTGAGGGATATTCGCCCTAGGGCTGCGGGGCTTGCGGCGGAAGCAGAATGGAGTTCAAAGCCTCGATGCCAAGGTGGATACCAGCTGCCCCTACCGGAACTGTGTTATCGGGAAAGAACTGTAGCTCTTGGAACATATCGCCTGCTGTGCCGTGAAGAGCCGGCCTAAGGACAAGTTTCCCGACCGCTTCGCCGGATATTGCGATCTCCTTACTAAACCTGAACGCTTGCGCACCCGCCTCACCGGTCTCGTGTCTCGCAAGCCACGACGCGTCTTTGACGTGCAGCAATAATAGGATCTCCGGGCGAAGACTACACATGTTCACGGCAATCCCTGTGAACCAAAGCTGTACGCTGTCGTTGGAGACCATCTTGCGTAACTCCTGCACGGCTGCCATGTCATAGAACCACTTGGGATTGCTACGCCGGTCTTGCGGGTCGGGCACATCAAATAGCTCCTCAACGTATTTCATCCGCGTACGCAAGCAGCACTGACACGCCGACGGCCGCCAGACGTCCCTCCCCGTCTGTTAGCGGGTCGGACACTCGTCTGAGGAGCGCGTTACGAAGAGGAAGCCGCCTCTTAACATCGGCAATAGCGGAATGCCGCTTGGCAGCTGCCTTTGCAACTGCCTGATGGATTTCCCATTCAAGGGCCTGCCCACTCTTGAGGCAGGAGAAGAAGTCCGCGACTCCGCAAGTGAGGGAGACTGGGTTCTTTTCAAGGGATTTCATGACGAAGGTCTCCCGGTTTTCGTCTCCAATCTCCGAACGTTGAAGCCAGTAGAAAGGCCTTCCGCATACCGGGCTTCTCGGATGCCAATTCTCATCGAGATGGATGATGGAGTTCTGATCCGGTTGCAGACGCTTTGGCTCGGATGGACGGAATACCGCGACTGGGTACGTGGAACCGTTGACTTGGAGAAACGGGGCTTCGGGAAACTCGTGGACTAGGTACTCAGTCAGCAGGTCGCTACGGGCAGCTCGCGCAGCGCGTCGGAGACCGAGGACTCGTTGTGGGAGCGAGAGAGGAAGATAGCGTGACCTCTTGAGAAGGTGCCATGCTTTACTGACGTCTTCTGCGCTGATTCCAAACGTGTCGAGTATTCCCATTTGATCCCCGTCGGCTCCTCACCCTTCGCCACGACTTGCTCGAACATCAATGCGTGGCTGGTGTACTTAGGCTTGTCATATACCTGGGTACTTGCTCCGAACCATGAAGCACGCCACTCCGTCGCGTTGCCCCGCGATCAAGAACGCCACATTTGCCTCGCCCGCGGGACGATGAATCGGCACGCTCAACGCGTGGCCCGGGCGTCCGGTAGTCGACTGGGCTCGTCATCCCGTCTGTCGAATCCAATCTCTAATGTTCATACCGATCCGTTCGACATCTTCCTTCACAAGAATACCGCCATGCATCGTCGTGTTCCGAGACTTCTCGAGCGTGGACAGGACGGCTTTCGCCCATTCCAGATTTGCCAGTATGTCTTCAAAGGCGACCCAGTTGGTGACTACTATCGAGGAGAGGTCACTGAAGTCGCAGTAGTTCATTTCAGAGGTTCCGCGAGCACCGTGCCATCTGAATTTCGCATCCTCTGACATCCTTGTGGCCACCGTCTTGCGGATGCGGTCGGGAACCTTGAGCCACCAGTCTTCACCATGGTGATCTGCCATTGCTTTTACCACAAGGTGGCGCACGATGTTCTCGAAGGCATGTATTGCGACGTATACGGCGCTCATTCGCTGAGCGTCCGCAAGGGCTTCCGGTTCAAGCAGGTCATAGCACAAGGACTTGTGCATCTCGCGAGCTTCTTCCGCGCCGAAGTGCCTGCGCCGATGCCGTCCAACCTTGTCTAGAGCCTCCTCACTGAGTACACCGCGATAGATGAAAGAATACAAGTCATTCATGACGCGTCCCTAAATGCTCCCGGAGCGAGCGAAAGATTGCGTCGTAGACGCCTTGATCCCTAGTCTCGGGGAGGACTATGTTGATGTGGTATTGGAGGGAGTCGAGGGAAACAGTCTGTGGCACATCCTTGATGGCTCTTTCCAGTTTCTTCTGCGGCGACTCAGGTGTCGTCTCGGTCTTCGTGTCTTCTGTTGGCGGTTTTGCCGAGGCTGGCTTTGAGAAGTCCGCGTACTCGCATAAGGCCGAGAAGGTCATTGCGATCCGATCGATCACATTGTTAGTCTTCTTGCCAGCATAAAGAGTTCGCAACTTGTTCTTCACGTCACTCGGAGTCAGCTCATTCGCCTTGGTGTTAACGGCGAATAAATCACTGTATGCGTCGCGAATTCCCTCGGCGAGCACGATCCGGGATCGCGTCCTGTCCATGAATTCGTAGTACCGTTGCTGGGGGACGCCGTCGACATTCAGGAATCCTAGATCCTTCAGAATGCTAAGAAATAGGCGGTCGTTGGTGCTCGTAAATCCGAGGTTCTCAAGGAACCTGATCGAGAATCTGTCTGGAGGTTGTGCGTCGAGTACAGCATCAAAGTACGCGGCGATTGCTCCAGGCTTCTGGGTGTAACTGTCGGGTAGGCTCATTCTTTCTCCTCGTTTTCGCTTGGCTAACACTCATGCCGCTTGCAATGGCCGCGCCGCGTGATCGTCGAGTACGTCCCTGCCTACATCCGGTCATTACGCATCATTCCCGCGACGTCGTGGGCCGCCCGGGACGATTGAAGCGGTCTACCTGTTTTCGAATCCAATCTTCTGACGGTCCGTACTCCGCAACACGGTTAACGATGGTGGCCGCGGTCGCGCCCATTGCAAGTAACTGACGGATTATGTGGTTGCCAGAGTAGCGCCACCGCAGAACGCTCCCGCTGCACGCCGCAGCGGAAATCCTTCATGTTTGCCTCATGAATTCGCGCTTCCTCCGCCTCAGGTCACGCTCCCTTTGTGAACTACTACAACCCGATGCAATCTCGCAGAATCCAGTAGACTTGTCAATCCGTTTGTCAGGTTCTACCGTCATCGCCTCCTTCGCCTTACCTCGATTGGACTTGACTCCGGGTGCGAGATTTCGTTCTTATCACCCCCGATAGGGGCTGCGATTCGCGGTCCTCAACCATCAACCCGTCCCTTGGTGCTGAGACGCCGGGGGCTTTGCAACGGGAGGTTTTCATGAACAAGTTTCAGATCTACGATCGTGTCCTGAAGTCTCTGTGGCGTTGGGCGGAGACGAATCAGGTTCAGTTTGTGCCCACGCCACGCATTGTCACCGCTACCGGCGCGTGCGAGAATGTCGACACGCTGTGGGCGGTGCAAAGCGGCAATGTTTCCGGCGAGTTTTTCTTCGCACAGACCGGACAGCTTTATCTCGAGATGGCGCTGGCGCAGACGGCACGCGCGTTCACGATGGGATCATCGGGACGCGCCGAGGCCGAGATTGATCATCGCCATCTGCGGGAGTTCACGCTCTTCGAAGTCGAAGGGCGTGGCGGGTTCACCAATCTGGTCGACACGATCAAGTCGCTGTTTGGCGCGATCGATGACGTGTCGCAGGAATGGGGTGCGTCGCCGATCGCGACACGGTTGCAGTTGCTCTCGTACGCCGAAGCGCTCGACTTCCTCGGCCTGGGTGCGAAACACTGGGGCGAGGATTTCTCCCACGAGCAAGAGCTCGCGCTGAGCAAAGACGGTCCGGTGCTCTTGACCCATCATCCCGATCCGCAACCGCTGACGGGGCCGCGACCGACATTGGAGAAGTTCTTCAACATGAAGCCCTCGCCATCGCGCAATGGTGACCGTCCCACGGTGCAATCGTGCGATCTGCTGCTGCCGATTTCGGGCGAGTCGCTGGGCGGCGCAGTGCGCATTCACCAGTCGGAGATTTTGAAACACCGCCTGCAACGGTCCGGGATGTACGCGACATTGCAGAAACGCGGCCTCGGGCTGGCGCAGTTCTCCGATTATCTCGAGCACATGGAACAGCATGGTCCGGTCATCGGCGAGCATTACGGATTCGGCGTCGGGATCGACCGGGTGGTGCAATATCTGATGAGTGAAACCGACATCCGGCGCAGTGCGGGATTTTTGGTGGGTGCGGATGTGCCGGCGGTTACCAGTGACCAATCCGACACAGAACCTCAGATCGTGTCAGAGCAGGTTGGGGCCGCGTTGGTTGAAGTTTGACATTACAGGTTTCGGTAATTGATATGGACGCCCTGCGAAGTTCGCGGGGCGTCTTTGTATGGGGGGCGGCAT
This sequence comes from Candidatus Zixiibacteriota bacterium, assembly GCA_016235085.1. Classification (GTDB taxonomy): domain Bacteria; phylum Zixibacteria; class MSB-5A5; order WJJR01; family WJJR01; genus JACRMA01. The sequence continues at coordinate 36,946 of JACRMA010000118.1, read as the reverse complement.
GGGCCGGATGGGCGTGTTGAAGAAGTTCTCTGAAGAGCGGCGGCAGTTGTGCAAGGGGGGGGTGCTTCGGCGCAAAGAGCCGCGCCTCGCAACGACACATCTGTCATTGCAATGACATTGTGACGGATGCCGGAAAATGATGTGGACGCCCCGCGAAGTTGCGGGGCGTCTTTGTTTGGGGGGCACGCATGGGCAGGATGCCCATGCCACCAATGACACCAGGAGTCCGATGGAATATCATCAGTGTCGCAAGTTCGAGAGGCCGGACACTCTTGTCCGGCCTCCTTCACATGGGCAGGCCGCATGGGCAGGATGCCCATGCCACCTATGGAGGTCAGAGTTGACTGGCTTGATGGGATCGCATACCATGGGGCAGCGAAATTTGATGGGAGGGGAGATGCTCCGGAGTATGATCGGCTTGGGGAGGGAGGTAGCGATGAAGCGTGCTGCGCTGGCGCTGGTGATTGTCCTGGTGTTGGCGGTATCGGCGTGGGGCCAGGACTCACTCGGCTGGAAACCATCCGTGGATTTTATTCTGAATCTGACACAGAACAGCTACTCCGACAATTGGGAGGGCGGTGAAGCGGGGAGCGTGACCTGGGTTGCCAGCGCCAATCTCGGGTTGGAACGGCAATTCCCGACGTCATGGAATTGGCGCTCGGCGTTGCGGCTGGCATATGGCCAAACCCACAGCCAGGACGCCGAAACGAACAAATGGAAGAAGCCGTTCAAGTCATCCGATCTGATCGATTTTGAAAGTCTGCTGCGATACCTGAATTGGAAGGTGCTGCCGCCGTACGTTGCTGTCCGGGCCATTTCCCAATTTGAAGACGCGTCCAATCCCGATCACAAGTTCTATCTCAATCCCTTGGAGTTGACCGAATCGGCCGGCCTGACGCGGGTGCTCCATAAGGAGGGTGACAATGAATTCCTCACCCGTGCCGGTATCGGACTGCGTCAGCGAATCACACGGACATACACCAGTTCGCCATCTCCCGCCACGACCTCGACGACCAACACCGACGGCGGCATCGAGTGGGTCACCGACGGTAAGTACAAGATTCCCAAGACGGGGATCGTCTGGAAAACCAAACTCACTACCTTCAAGGCGCTCTTTTACTCGCGTTCCAAGGAACTGAAAGGGACGCCCGAGCAGGATTACTGGAAGGCGATCGATGTCAACTGGGAGAATATGGTTTCGGCTCAGGTTGCCAAGTACGTTGCCGTCGGTTTGTACGTGCAGTGGCTTTACGATAAGGAAGTCGCGCGAGGCGGCCGCTTCAAAGAGACGATTGCGGTGGGGCTGACGTGGAAGATGTTGTGAGCCGGCGGACTGCAGAGTTCGGAGGCGTGCGAGAATCAACGCACCCCGCGACGAAGGATCTGCAGTTGTGTGCCTGCCGTGCACGGGACGGACAGCAGATCCTTCGTCGCTTCGCTCCTCAGGATGACATTGGGGGGAGCCAGGCTGACAATGCTGGGGGGGCCGGATGACGGTGGGGGGAGTCAGGCTGACAATGGTGGGCTCAGATGGCATTAAATGATACCGGGAAATCTCAGTGAGTCGATTCAACCGTTTCGACAGAGGAGGATGAGCATGCTCCAGGAATTCAAGAAATTCGCCATGCGCGGCAATGTGGTGGACATGGCTGTCGGTATCATTATCGGCGCCGCCTTTGGTAAGATTGTTTCGTCGATTGTCGCGGATGTTCTGATGCCGCCATTGGGATTGATGCTGGGCAATGTGAACTTCTCGAGCCTGTTTATCACGCTCAAAGGCGGACCGTATGCATCGCTGGCGGCGGCGCAGGCGGCCGGGGCGCCGACGATCAATTACGGCGTGTTTATCAACACGGTGATCGACTTCGTCATCGTGGCGTTCGTGATCTTCTTGCTCATCAAGGCGATGAACAAGATGAAGAAGCCGGAAGAAGCAGCGCCACCGGCCACCAAGAGTTGTCCTGAGTGTCTGTCGGCTATTCCGATCAAGGCCACGCGTTGCGCGCATTGCGCGGTCGTGGTGGTGAAGGCGTAAAGCGAGAGTAGGGCATCTGGGGCGAGGCGGGCCGGGCTTGCGTTCGCGCGGAAAAATGGCTCGGCAGGAGCCTCGCCCTCCCTCGGAGCCTCACTCCCTGTGGTGTCTTCCCCAATGTGTTTCCCGCGAACGCGGGAGTCCATGGGCACCTCGGCGGCTGGGTTCCCGCTTTCGCGGGAAAGACGTCGAGGATGCTTCGCCCCGCTCAGGGTGTCCCTGGGTTCCCGCTTTCGCGGGAAAGACGTTAAGGGCGCATGGCCCTGACCGGTACATCCGCAGCGATCGTGGCCGCTTGTACTCTGCAATCAATTGCAACCTCAACTTCGCTAATTTCAAGATCGCTTAATCACGAAAGGTGATTGTCATCTTACCGATACTCTTTGCAAAGGGGCAAAGGGAGGCGGAAATGAGTCAAAAGGCAAACTGTTGGGAGATCAAGAATTGCGGCCGGGGACCGGGTGGCGCGAAGGTTGCCGAGATGGGCGTGTGTCCGGCATCGACGGATGTGACCTCAAATGGTCATAATTCGGGCAAAAACGGCGGACGGTTGTGCTGGGCGGTTGCCGGGACCTTCTGCGGCGGCAAGGTTCAGGGGTCGTTTGCGGATAAGCAGCTCACTTGCATGAATTGTGATGTCTTCAAACGGATCAAGCAGGAGGAAGGACATCAGTTCCTGCTCTTGAAGCCGAATCAGACGCTGAAGAAGGCGCCGGTCGCGGGACGCTGACCCCGAATACGAGCGAATCAGACAGAGGATGGGATGGCCGTTGTTCAGATCACAAGATCTGAACGGCGACCATCTCGTTTGTTTTTGATGCCGTTCGAAGCGAGCGGCTTGTCGGATTTCACAAAATCTGTATCTTGGGTTGGATTGGTGAACCAACACCGAACCGCAGATTGGGCGAGGCACGCCGATTCGGCGGTCAAAGAATGAACATTCGTCAGGAACGCCACCGAACTCCGCCTTACGACCGATGACGCCGAGTCGTTCAATCGAAAGTAAGTTTCCGCGATGGGCGCTCTTCGTGTTGGGCTGGACGCTCTTGGGCGTTTTCTGGGCCACACGCTGGTACATCCTGTTTAAGAATGCGAAGGATCCGATCACGTGGTCGGAGTCACTGCTTCTGGGATTGGTCGAGTGGTACCTTTGGGGAATCTTCAGCGTTGCCATCTTCAAGCTGTGTGCCCGGCTGCGATTCGACCGCATGAAGTGGCGCATGTCGCTGGTGATTCATCTCGTCGCCGGATCATTGATATCGCTTGTCCATGTGTTCATCTACGCCAGCGCCAATCGGTCGATCGATTACTACTACATGCATGGGGTCCACATGCCGGGACTGGAGACAGTTTCGGATGCGTTCTGGCTGATGCTGCGGAACCGGTTTCACACGACCATGCTGACGTATGCGCTGATCGCCGTGGCATCGTATGTCATCGCCTACGCCCGGCGGCACCGGCAGGAGGAGTTGCTGGCGGCCGAGCTGCGCACGCGTCTGGCGGGGGCGCAATTGCAGGCGCTCAAGGCGCAGCTTCAGCCGCACTTTCTGTTCAATACCCTGCACACGATCTCGGCTTTGATGCGTGAAGACGTCGAGGCGGCCGACCGCGTGGAGAAGTATCTCGAGGTCGAGCGGATCCGGTTTTCGGATCGGTTGCGGACCGAAATCCACGTGTCACCGCAGGCGCTCGATGTGGAGGTACCCAATCTGATCCTGCAACCGCTGGTGGAGAACGCGATCCGTCACGGGATCACCCCAAAGGCCGCGGGGGGAACGGTGCGGGTGAGCGCTGTGTGCGAGGGGGAGAAGCTTCGTCTCGAAGTATCGGACGACGGGGTCGGTCTGGACCGGACAGCGCAGAGCAGCAACGGCAACGGGGTGGGGCTGGCCAATGTCCGTGAACGGCTGCAACAGCTCTATGGTGACCGGTGCCGGTTTTCGATGGTGGATTCCGACGGGCTCACAATCACGATCCATCTGCCATTGCAGCCCCCGATCCTCACCTCCTCGACGGCGCAGGAATAGCGGAAGCAATGCGCGTTCTTATCGCCGATGATGAACCGCTGGCGCGCAAGCGCATCAGGGCGCTGTTGGCGGATATTCCCGATGTGACCGTGGTCGGTGAATGCGCGAATGGCCGCGAGGCGGCCGAGGCGATTCGGATGCAGGCGCCGGATGTGGTGTTCCTCGATATTCAGATGCCCGAACTGGATGGCTTCGGTGTGCTGCAGCAGGCGGGTGACGCCACGCTTCCCGCGATCATCTTCGTGACGGCATACGATCAGTTTGCCGTGCGCGCCTTCGAAGTGCATGCACTCGATTACATTCTGAAGCCGTTCGACCGGGACCGTTTCAACCGGGCAGTGCAACGAGCACGGGAGCACATGGCTCACGGACAGGCGGCAATCACCCAGGCCCAGATTCAGGCCCTGCTGGCTGATCTCCGGCCGGCTGACCGGAAGGATGAACGCATCCTGATCAAATCGGTGGGGCGGGGGGTTCTGGTCGCCGTCAGTGAAATCGACTGGGTCGAATCAGCGGGGAACTACGTGACGATCCATGCCGGCGGACAGAAGCACCTGTATCGCCAGACGATGAAGAGCATGGAGGAACGTCTGGATCAGAAGACCTTCCGGCGTGTCCACCGCAATATCATTGTGAATATCAGCCGCATCAAAGAACTGCACGCGATGGGGAAGGGCGAGTATGTGCTTAAGCTTCGCGATGGAACCCGTCTGACCGTCAGCCGGCGATACCGTCAGAATCTGGATGGCGCATTATAGTTTGCCATTCGCCGGAGCGCCACTCGTCACGCGAAACCGGCCGCTTATCCCCCGCAAGTTGCACTTCAACACAGATTCATATCGCCGTTGCACCATCCCGATATCTTGCGGGCAGGTGGAAGGCCGGCTGCGATCGCCGATTGTCCCGGATCGGCCGATCGGAGCATTGAAGTCTTCCGCATGAACAGGTGAGCGCGCATTGCCCCGCCTGCTCCCGGCGACAACAAGCCGGATGCGCGGCTGCTGCTGCGCTGACATCGGGACCCTTGTGTCCAAAGGAGTTGTCATGAAGAGAAACGGATTTGGTTTGGCCGTGGTGGCCTCGCTGGGGCTGGCTGTCATTGGCATCGCAGCAGAATCGAGCGCCGCCACAATCAATGTCCCTGCGGATCAGCCGACGCTACAGGCCGGTATCAATGCGGCTGCCAACGGGGACACAGTCCTGGTTGCGCCCGGCATGTACTTTGAGAATTTGCGAATGTTCGGCAAGAGGATCGTGCTAACCAGTCATTATGTGCTGGCCAAGGATCCGTCGTTTATCGCCAGCACAATCATCGACGGCAGCGCACCGGTCAAGCCCGACACGGCGAGCGTGATTGTGGTGATCGATGGCGAGGACGCGCGGACGGTCATTCAGGGATTCACCCTGGCCAATGGCCTGGGGACGGTCTGGCACGATGAGCACGGGGCGGGGTATTTTCGCGAAGGCGGGGGTATTCTCTGCGCCTACACGTCACCGACGATCCGGCACAATCTGTTTCAGAGCAATTACCTCGCCGGTGGCGGAGTGACGAGTTATGGCGGCGGCGGTATCCGTGCCGGCGATGGCAGCCCCCGGATCTTGTACAACACATTCATTGACAATGTCGGGGCATATGGATCGGGAATCGTGCTGAACTTCCCGGTGCGCGCCACCGTAAGAAATAACATTCTCAATGCCAATCGGGCGGTGGGTTCGTACGGTGGCGGATCTGTCTGGCTGAATGGCGCGACACCGGCGACCACACAGTTTAACAACGTTCTCTATGCCAATGTCAGTGGTGGCGCCGGAAGTGGAGGCGTCGTGTCGTTTGCGGGGACCGCGGTTGTCGCCAACGGTATTCTCTGGAGTAACACATCGGTCCAGATCAAGCTGATGTTCGGAGGAACGGCAAATGTCACGTACTCCGATGTCAGCGGAGGGTATGCCGGCACCGGGAATATCAATCTGCTCCCTTCATTTGCCGACCTCAGCAGTTTTCAGTTGAACGCCGGTTCACCCGCGATCGATGCTGGCGATCCATCGCCCTCGTTCAATGACATCGAGGATCCGGGAGCCCCAGGGATGGCGCTGTATCCTGCGATGGGGACCACCCGAAACGACATGGGAGCCTACGGAGGACCCGACGGCGATCTTCTGGATCTCGATGGCGATGGGGTTCCGGACTTAGACGACAATTGCCCCGACATCGCCAATCCGCTTCAGGAAGATGCCGATCACGATGGCCGTGGTGATGTGTGCGATGCCTGCACCGACTCTGACGGGGATGGATTCGGTGATCCGGGGTTTCCCAACACGTGCCCGGTGGACAACTGCCCGTCGATCGCGAATCCCGATCAGACAGACACAGACCATGATGGGATCGGCGATATCTGTGACAACTGTCCCACGGTGGCGAATCTGAGTCAGGTGGATGGTGATGGCGACGGAATCGGCGACGCGTGCGACAACTGTCCAGTCTACCCCAATCCGGATCAGATCGGGTGTGTGCACCATGGTGACGTGACGGGAAACGATGACGCGATCGATGTTCTGGACATTGTCACACTGATCGACCATGCCTTTTCCGGGGGCGCGCAGCCGGCCCAGGATGCCGGCTGTCCCCACGTCGACCGGGGTGACGTCAATTGTGACGGGGTCGACGACGTCCTCGATGTTGTCCGTATGATTGACTACGCCTTCCAGGGTGGGAACCCGCCGTGCAATCCCTGCGCGTGCGATCCGTACCCAGGGAACTGCCCGTAACGGACTTTGGGGAAAGCGCGCGGGTTAATGAGTCACTGGTGAAATACAGAACAGCCGGAGTCATCACTTGGCGCAGGCGATGGCTGGGAAGCCACACTGAATCCGGCGTGATGGGTGAAGGATCTGGAGTTTCCGTCCCTGAATCAGGGGATGGACGGCAGACCCTTCGCCATTTCGTGACTTAGGAAAAGGCCGGCGGTGCTACCTCTGAGATCAAGAAGACAGGGGGAGGGTTCCGCCTAATTCTCACGGGCGTAGTAGTTGATGACCCAGTCGGTGATCAGGTGTGATTCCATGGGGGAAAGCGGGACACGCATGGCGCACTTGCCGGTCTTGCCGTCAATCTGGCGGGTCTTGGTGACGATCGCACAAATCGAATCGGCGGGTTCCAGATTGCGGTTGCGCGTGTCGAGCGTGGAATCGGAGCCGTAGCCGAAGAGGGCACCGTATGAGTCTGTCCGGTAGGAGCCGCACAGTGAATCGGAGGCCGACGGCCCGTGGCAGTTATTGCAGGTCCGGGCGAATAGCGGAGCGATGTCAACCGTGTACGATAACAGAGCCCGGTACCCGGCCGTGGCCGAGTCGAACATGAGCGATCCATATTGGTCGTGCATCGCGCCGACTGTCAGTTGGTAGTGGTGATACATCTTCTGTTGCGGGAAACGAAGCGTAACGATGGTGCTACCGTGCGATTCGGCCTCGACACTGGCCGGTGTGAAGGGCGGACCGGCGACATCGAGATCGACGAGGCGATAATTCGACGGCTGGAGAGCTTGGGACAGATCCGGCTGTGCGGGGAATCCGACATTGACGAGAGTGAAATTGCGGACCAGCGCCGTGATTGAGCCCGGCTGTCCCGCCGGACGGACATCGGCCGCGTCGCCGTTGAGAATCCATTGCCGGATCAATTCCGCCTCGAAGAACTCGAGATTCGCGCGGTAGAATTCGCGGCCGGTGAATGACGTCTTGACCGCCAGTTGGCAGCGGTCATTCCCCGGAATCAGGTCCGGCGAGCGGTTCAAGTCGACCGAGTCGCTGCCGAACGCATAAAGCGCCGCGCGCGAATCGGTCCGGTATCCCCCACCGGGATTCGATGCGCCATGACACGCGGAACACCGGGCGGCAAGAAAGGGGGCGATATCGCGGTTGTAGAGTACGCCGGGAGCGATCGTCAACTCGAGCGGCTGTTCGGAGACCGCGGGACCGCGCAGAAAATAGAGTCCGAAGACCTTCACACGAAGCGGAGTCCGCAGATCGTAGGCCGGGGAAACGTCAATCTCCAGCATCGTCCCCGATACGGAATCGAGAGATACTGAGTCGATCATCAGCCGGGTTCCGTCAGAAGCGGTGACTTCTACATTCTCGCGTCCGAATCTGTCTGACAATGCATCGGTAAACCCGATAATCACACGCGAGCCATCGGGCGCCATCGCGGGAAAGTGGGACGACGGCGGAGATTTGATGGGGCTGGCACACCCTGCCAACAACAGCATCGCCAGAAGTGCCCAAATCGTGCGTGATCGTTTCATGATGGCTAGAATGTGTGAGTCACTCGCAGTCCGAGTTGATTGTCACTGAAGGCGCCGAAGTCGGCTGTCTGTTTCGAATTCGACGTATCGTGAGTCCACTGATAGAACAGTTTGTATCGCCACCCGCCGGATAGGGTCAACCGAATTTCCGGGACGATGCGCACCTCGTCATCGTGCCGGCCGTAGTGATCGAAATCAGTGGACTTGCCCGAAGTGAAATTCTGGCGCTCATAGGCGACGGCCAGTGCGGCCCCGAGCGGTGAATGGGGGCTGTCGTACTCGAGCCCGGCTTGCAGCGTATGTTCGCTGCGGCTGATGTCCACGAAATTGGCGGGGAGATTCCTTCCGGCCGTAAGAACCGAGGCATAGCGGTAACTCCAGGAAGCGCTCGAAGCCGCCGTCAGGGGAACCTGCCATCCATACTCTGCCCAGTACGTTGAGTTGTCGCGTTCGTCGAAAACGTGGCTGTAGTCGGTCCGCTTCCAACCCGCAGAAAGGCGGTGTTCCAAGGGGAGGGCGGATTGAAATCGATACTCCAGATTTGCCGACCAGGCGTGGTATTCGGCGGCCCTGTAGGGCGGTGACGCGGGGTATTGACGAGGAATATTCCGTGCCTGAAGTTCGCGGACGTAGAAATGCGGGGTCCAGCCCAGATGGGCGATGAGCGTCGTCTTGCGGCGTGCCCAGCGGCCCTCCGCGGCATAGTCGACCCAATTTTTGATTTGGTTGCGAGCATACCAGTGTACGTCAGCGGAAAGTCGAACGCGGTACTCATTGCGCGATCTGGAGCCCCAGCGGCGGCCGACGTCACCGCCGAGATCGCTCACCCAGTCGTCGGTCGTTTCCAGTGCGAACTTGTTGAGATGCGTCCGTGATTTGAAGTGATCCAGGTCTCGCTGCGAATAATCGAGGATATTGCCGTCGTAATACCCCCGCACAGAGAGGCCGGATTCCCACCGCCCACGGAGCGAGGCGCTGGAGCGGGTTTTCTTCTTCGCGGGCGCGGGTGGCGGATTCGGTATGCGGGGCTGAACTTCAGGAGTTTGCGCCTTCGGGTCATCGAGTTGCCGCTGGCTGAACGCCGAATCGGCGGCCCTCTGGACACGAACGTCCTGAGAGCGTGCTCCAAGTTTCATGCCGGCGGCATGACCGGACGCAATCGAACAAAGGAACGCGGCCGCGGCGGCACCGATGATGAGTCGTCCGGAGTGCACGGCGTCAATTGCTTTCGTCTGAAGTTCCGGTTTCGGACGGCAGGGTGAATCGCACGGCCACGCCGGGGGCGGTGGTTGCCTTTGGTGTGATCGTCAGATCATGTTCGCCCGAGGGGATGGCGACATAGACGGTTCGGCTTTTGCCCGGAAGCCACTCTTTCTCGTCTTCGAACTCGCTCGAGACCGCCTTGGTGGAAGACAGTTCTTCCACTTTGAGTGTCTCCTTGTCGAGTGTCAGATCCAACGCATAGGGCTGCAGGCCCTTCATCGTCGGCCCGAAGACCAGGCGCGTGACGATTCGCAATTTGGTTGGTCCGATCACGCGGACTTTCACCGGATTTTGCGCGGTGGCCAGATGGAACTCGAGTCTGCGCTCGTGATAGAGCAGTGTGAGCGAGCGATCCATCGCGATCGGGAATAGCGGCTGCTCCTTGGCATGCGCCGACGGGCGCCGCACAAGGAATCGCACGGCAGCGTCACGGCCGCCGTTGTCTAGCAGGCGAAAGGTGTAGGTTCGCTGTTTCTCAGAAATCGGGAAGGAGAACTTTCTGGAGGTGGTTGGCTGCTCCTTGGAACCGACCAATTCCGCATCAGCCGTACCGACTGTATCACTGAACTGCTTCATCGTATCGGCGCCGGCGGTCACGATGACGCGGTAGGACGCGCTGTCGGTGGCGCCGGGTGGCAGGATCAGCCGGACGATGGCGCTGAGCCAGCCGGGGCCGGTGGCGGTCACTTCGAGTGTAGAATCAGTGTGGAGCCTGTAATACGTGCTCTGCTTCTCGTTGATCGACAGGTTGACGATGCTCCCGCGGATTGGCGCGAGCAGTTCGTCTCCCCAGGAGTGGCCGGCTCCCATGAGCACAACCATTGAAAGAATTGCTGACCCAACCAGCCGTTTCATGGCAGCTCCTGCACCGTCGCGAGTGAGGACCGGCGGCGGAAGAACAGATGCCGCAGGTCAATTCGGATGACGGCAAACACGACAATCATCAGCACAGCCGTCAGGATGATGGTGGTGGAAATGTTGAATTGCTCGCGAAAGTAAAGTGAGCCTTCGCCGATGGCCGGCGCTTCGGGTGCGACGACGGCGGGGAGGTTGTACATATCGGCGATGTGGACGACGTTGGACAAGTTGATGACGGGGATCCCGCGTTCGGCCATGCGATTGATGACCGCACGGACCGGGTAATTGCGCTTTGCCAAGTGTCGCGATACTCCCGGAGAAATGAGCTTGGCATTGAGTGAGCCGCCCATGTTGGCGAGTCCGCCGCCGATGTTCACGTAACAGGCAATCGGGCCCATGCCGGCAGCGAGCGAGTCGTACAGCACCATTCGGCGCTCGATGATGCCTTCGAGCGACTTGTCCTCGATGAGCATCACGTCGTTACGGGCAATCGCCTGTTTGATCATGTCGCGGCCGGCGGGTGAGATGCCTCGGCCGTTGTCACCGCCGCCGCCGAGGGAGGCTGCAAACGAGCGATCGTCCCAGATGTTGGCCCTGGTGATGATGCTTTCCATGTCCAGCCAGGTGAGTTCGGGACGGGTCGCGCCCCAGTCGGATGCGCCGACGGAGACGATGGATATCGGCCTGAGTTCCATGGCCTGACAGGCGGCGAAGAAGGCCACATCCCATCCGGGGAGCGAGCCGGTCATTCCGGCGGCAACGACGTCGCCTTTCCTGACCCCGGCGCGGTTGAGCAATTCGACAAACGCCGCAGCGAAGTTGGGGTTGGTGGCGAGCGTCTTGGCGGTGGCCACGCCACGGTCCGACGTGATCGGAGTGCGTTCCTCGCCGATCAGGCCTGTACCCCAGGGATCGTTGCGCGGATCGATCTTGATGCCCTTCTCGTGCAGATAGCTGGCGATCGCGCGCTGGGCCTGCTGATCAAGTTCGGCGGCGCGAAGCTTGGTCTTGTAGCGCGGCTGCTGAAGCGGCCGCGCGGTGTGTTCCGCGGCATAGAAGATCAGGATGGCGAAGATCGCCAGGCCGACCAGCGCCCCTTTTCCGAGTGGTTCCTGACGCCATTTCATATCAGCACATCCTGTCCGAGGGCAATGTCACCACCGGTGAGAATCATCAGCAGGAGCCGGATCAGAATCGCCCCGATCACCATCATCGAGATGGTGGAGACGACACCCTGACGCTCCATCCAATTGGCGATGAGACCGGGGATGATCAAACCGATGGTCTGGAATTCGAGCGGTTGATTGTTGTTGAGGTGGAAGACCATCCAATCGCGGGAGAGCCAGCCCAGCAGGAATCCCACCAGAATGGTGAGCACGACCCGGCGGCGGCCAAAGATGAACATGTAAGTCGACAGCAATTTGATGATCCCAAATGTAGCGAGGGCCACCAGAACGGTGCCGAAGACGCGGGCCGGCTCGTGAATCGCCAGCGCCACATATCCGGGCACCACCATTCCGCCCGCCGCCAGTCCGAGTGTCTCGGAGAATCCGAGACTGATAATCAGCCCCAGCCCCACCGAGTGGATGATCAGATCACGCAACGCCTCGGTATACAACTTCCTCTCCTCTGTGCTGAAAGTAGTTGGCCAGTTGTTCGCCCAGGCCCACGATGTTGCCGAGACCGACAACCGTGACCGGGTGTTTGTTTGCCACTTCCAAAACCGATTCAAAAATCGCGGCGGCATCTTGTCCGCCGTAATCGTGCACCCGCGTCCGGTCCATTCCCATCCCGATGGCGGCCTGGTACACCGTATGGGTCGACTGGCCGCAGATGAAGTACTGGTCCGCCTCGACCCCGTTGACGATCAAGTGGGCCAGTTGTTCGGCCCGGGAGATGCGATCTTTGCGGCAGGTAATCAGCGCGACCATCTTGGCGCCATCATGGCGCCACGGTTCGAGGCGGTCCCAGATGATCTTGTAGCTATCCGGATCATTGGCGGCGAAGGCATTCACAAAGGTGATGGGCGTGCCGAATGCCGTGAGGTGATGCACGCGCAGAGCGCCGGGATCGGGTGTGGCGCTGTGCATGCCTTTCAGGGCCACGAGCGGATCAATACCAAACCAGGAGGTCACGGAGAGCGCCAATGCGACATTTTCCCGATGCTCGAAGTAGGTGAAGTCGGTCATCATGGCGTCGGTGATCGCCTCGTGCCGGGAGACGACGACGGCGGTGCTGCGTTTCTGTGCGCGGCGGCAGAGGGGTTCGAGGTTTTCGCGTTCGGCGGTGAACAGCACTCCGCCAAACGGCACCGTGTTGGCGAGCGCTTCGGCGACGTGGCCGACGGTGGGGCCCATTTCGTCGAGATGATCCGCGCGCACGTTGGTGATGACACCCACGGTGGAGCGTACGAGTTTTTCCTCGGCGATCTTCTGCGAATCCGGTTTGACGGCCATGCACTCGATGACGAGGGCGCTGGCATTTTGATCGCGGGCGCGGCGGATGATACGAACCTGCTCGATGACGCCCGGTTTGCCGGCGCGGATGATCTCCTGCTCGGTTCCATCCGCCATGATGTAGCGGGGCTTGGTGCCGGTGGTCTTGGCGATCGTGCGCAGGCCGCCGGCGCGCAATCCCGCGGCGATCAGCCGTGTAACCGATGATTTGCCGCGGGTCCCATTGACGTGCACCCGGATGGGAATCGCGGACAGGTTATGCCGGTGGCGCCGGGCTTCAAGTGCCAGAAGCGCGGCCAGTCCGAGAATTTCTCCGCCGATTATCCACATGAATTATTGACTCCATCGATGATCGAAAACACGATCTCTCCCAGGGAAGCTGTGGTCTATGGACCGCAGGGATTGATGGGTGACGCGCCGCCGCTAAAAGCAGTCGCGATCAGGTAGATCACGTCGAAGACGTCCGTGCTCACGTCGTTATTGACGTCGCCGCGCGATATCGGGCACTGCGGATCCTGAATATCGGGATTACCGCTGAACGCAACTCCGATGACAGCGATGACGTCAAACACGTCGATTGAAGTGTCGCCGTTGAGGTCGCCCTGAGAGGGACAGCTACAACCCGCAATCGGAAAGGTGTATGGTCCTTTGTAGAGCCCGTGTCCTCGTGTTCCCAAGTAAACATTGGTTGACGGTCCGGCGGGGTCAAGGGTGAGCGTATACAACTGCGAATCGGGAAGCGCTCCGGAGATATTCGCCCACGTGGCGCCACCGTCTTGCGAGGCGAAGACGCCGCCGCCGAATGTGGCGGCGAACAAATGGCTTGGATGGGCAGGATCGATTCTGATCTGACGAACCGAATTGACAGTGGCAAGTGTGGCAAGGTACGTCCACGTGGCGCCGTTGTCGCTGGAAATGTAGACGTGGCCACTGTCGCAGCCGGCGTAGACGCGTCCGGAGGTAGCGGGATCGAAATCCACCGTGCGAATGAATATGTCGTTCGCATGAAATCCGGCGGCGGTCGCCACATGGCTCCATGTGGCGCCGCCATCGATGGTACGGTACAAATACGATGAGTCGGTACCGGCCAGTACCGTGTTGGAGGCAAATGGGGACACGGCGAGCGAGTGAACTGCCGTTGAGGGGGGAATGTAGACACCATTCGTGCTCACCCAACTCGCTCCGCCGTTGATTGTCTTGAAGACGCCATTGGCGGTTCCGGCGTAGGCCACCGTGGCCGAACCCGGGGCAACCGCGACAGCGCGAACAAATCTATTGATCACGGTTGTGTCCGTGTTCACCCAAGTCTGGCCGTTGTCGGTCGATTTGAGGACACCCGCGGCATACGAACCGGCGTACAGAGTGCCGGGTACAGATGTGGCGGCCAGGTCGTCGATCGAGTTGCTGGTTGGCACGGCTGCCTGAGCCCAGGTCGTGCCGCCATTGTCGGTGTACCAGATTTTATCGCCGAACCCGGTCGCGACAACGATGCGGCCGGCACTGGCGATGAGAATCTGCCGCACGGCCGTGCCCATCATTCCGGAGTTGCTGACGGCGAACGTAGCGCCGCTGTCGGTGGAACGGTACACTCCTTTGCCATCGGTCCCGAGCATCAATTCCATCCCCGCGGCATTGGACCAGGCACTGGTGGGAAAAGCGGGCATGAGCGGAACTCCCGTCGCCGGCCACCAGCCCAGGGTTGTATCACCCAATGCCCGGCGATAGAAGCCGCCGGTCGAATCACCAGCCGCCATGCGGTACGCGGGCGTGAATGCGACACAACTGATATTGGTATCTCCGATGGGATGCACGGTGGACGGGCCATCGATGCCGAGCCAGGAGATGCCGCCGTCTGTGCTCTTGTACACGCCGAGTTTGACGATGCCTATAATCAAACTTGAGTCGGGATTGTTGGGGCTGATCGCGATGCCGACAACTGAGCCGCGAATGCCCTTGCCGCGCTGCACCTGCGACCACCCGACACCGCCATTGCGGCTGACGAAGAGGGCACCGCCGCTGGCCACATCGGCAATCGATCCGCCGACATAGACAGAATCACGGCCATAGACCGCGACACTGCGAATGTGATGCATCACGACCGCCGAGGTATCGTCGAGGACAATTGACTTTGTCCAGGTGCCGACTCCCCCACCGGTGGTGGAGTAATACAGATCATCGCCATAAGTGCCGGCGTACAGTCTCACAGACAGCGGGTCATACGCCAGGGAGCGCACGGAGAAGAGAGTCGGCAGGACAAAGGTCCAGGAGGACCCGCCATCAACCGAGTGATAGACGCCATCGTTGGTGCCGACGAATACATCTGTTGAACTGAGCGCCAGAACTGCACGAATGTAAGCGTTGGTCATCCCCGTGTTGGGCATGGCCGACCAGGTAACACCGCCGTTGGTCGACTTGAAGATTCCCCAGCCGAATGCGCCGGCGAATCGCACCAGTGCGTTGTCGGGTGCTACGGCAACGGCTTCAATGACTTTGTTTTGCGGACCGACGCCGACCCAAGCGGCGGTCACCGGCTGCGTGAGAAGGACATTGGTGATGATGGTAAAGATCAGAACTGTTGCTGCCCGCCCCAAAATGCGAATCAGAGCTAGTTCTCTGACGGACATTTCGACTCCTCCCGATTGTGCAATTGAAGTTCATGTTTTGTTGTCGACAAAGAAAGCCTGTCGGCTGTTGAAACTTGATGCAATAATGAATTGTTCCCGAGAACCCTGGTTCGCTACGAATTTCCATTCAAGGGCCGACTGACTGAAGCCCACCAGGCCACTCCCGCGGCGATTGGCCGTGTGATAACGGGGGGACGCAAGCCATATCATGAAAGTGAATTCCGATTTCGGCGTCTGCGGCGTGGAATGTGACTGTTGTGGTTATGTTGGCGATTTGTCATCAAGTTGTCACCGAAGAACTGAGCACAGGCGCGCTGCCTGTCGCCAGAGCGCCGGGCATCACGCGCGGTCGTGAACTCGCGTGGTGCCGCAGTGGCGCGTTGGATTCCAACCCGAACGGTTCCGACACAAAGCCTCCCAAAAGACTAGCGGCTGAGGATCCGGCTACTTCTCAATTCAAGCTTGTACGAGCGTGTTGTGACGGTTTAGCTGTGCGTGATAGGCGACTACTCTCAAAGCGGTTGGCTACGTGGCTTGTATCACCGCGAACTAATTATCACTAATATACTCGCAATTCGGCAATTGGTCAAGTGCTATTCTCGATCTTTGATGCGGACGAACGGCAGATGGGACAGCTTCACACGCGTGGTGCCGGTTAAAACAAGCACTTACGCCACCCACGTTGCGGGGCGATGGGGATTGTACCAGAAATGGCGGAGAGACCGGGATTTGAACCCGGGAGGCGGTTTTAGCGCCTACACGCTCTCCAGGCGTGCTCCTTAAGCCACTCGGACATCTCTCCGGGGGGAAGTTATCCGATTTTGGGCAGCCGGGCAAGGAGCTTTCGGCCGTCAGCCCCGCCCCTCTTCATTTTGTAGAGAATGTCCTCACCCGTCGATAATGCGTAGTGGAGCCTGCGAACCCGGCGATCAGCTCGACTGATTCGGTGTGGCCGTCGCGGGCGCCTCAGTTCGTTATGCGTGAACGCCTTAGACTTCTGTATCTGGTTGACCGGCTGGATGATTCCGGCCGGGAGACGCTGGCGCATTTGAGCCGGGTCGTCACGCGGCTGGATCGGGCTCTGTTTGACCCGGTCGTGGTGGCGATTCATGACATCGCGGATAACTTTGATCGTCTGTCGATTCCATGCCGGCTCGAGGCAGCCGGTGTTTCTCGTTCGGGCGTTAGTTGGGACCTGCTGGGACGGGCGCGGCTGGCGCGGCTGGCAGGCGGCGGGCAGTTTGATCTGGCCTGTGCGTATGATTTGAACGCACGAATTTTGGGATTGCCCGTTGCGCGCTCGGCCGGGATCAAAGTCTGCATGGGCGAGGTGCGTGATCTGGGGCACACCCTGAACTCAGATCACCTGATTGCACTGCGGAAGGCCAATGAGGTGCCGGCACGATTTGTGGCGACCTCGTCGGCAGCCGCGGCAAGACTCGTGCGCCAGGAACGAGTGCGGCGCGACCGCGTGGATGTCATCCCCAGCGGTACCGATTGCGCCGGTCTGCCTGACCGAACGCCGCAATCGGTTGCGGATGCCAAGCATGCGTTCGGACTTTCGCTGCAGGAACGAGTCGTGTTCATGGAGAGTCCGCTGGAGCGGATGAAGGACCCTGCGACATTTCTTGATGCCGCGGCGCACCTGGCGCCGCTTTATCCGCACGCGCGATTCGTGCTTCTGATTCCAGGTTCCGCCGAGGACATTCCCTATTTGCTGAACCAGGCGAGGCAGGCCGGTGTGTTCGAGCGGCTAATTGTGGTCGAGGATCAGTCGGCACGCGCGCGATGGATGCAGGCGGCCGACGTCGCGGTGCTGACGTCGATGTCAGAGAGCTGTTCGGATACGCTGCTGTCGTACATGGCGGCGGGGCTGCCGATTGTGGCGACATCAGTGGGCGGCAACCCAGAACTGATCCGTCACGGGGAGAGCGGGTACTTGTTCGATCCCGGCGAAGCGGACGCGCTGGCGATGCGGGTCAACATCCTGCTTTTGGCCGAGGATCTGGCTTCACGGTTTGGGGCCGCGGCGCGCGAACGCGCCGCGACCGAATTCTCGGTGGAGTTGGAAGTGAAGCGCTTGTCGGATTACTACCGGGGGCTGGTGTTTACATCGCTGGGATCCGGCGTGGAGATGTACGCGTAGTTTCTCCGCTCGCACGCTTTCGTCTCACAATCTTCTTTTCGCACGCCTTGTCACAAGATAACCTGCTGATAGCACACGGCGGTGGATTCCCGTGGACACCTGAGTGTACAATTGGCTTGTGAGCAACCTAAACGCCTGACCTCCCAACTGTGACCCCGACCGAATCCGCCATCCCCACCCCTCCGGGAGCTCGAACCAGATTCAAGCTGCCGGAAGCGATGCGCGCATTGCGGCATCGGAATTTCCAACTGTTTTTCGGCGGGCAGTTGATCTCTTTGATCGGGACATGGATGCAGTCCCTGGCGCAGGCGTGGCTGGTGTACCGGCTGACCGGGTCGGCGGCGCAACTGGGGCTGGTCGGATTCTGCGGGCAAATTCCGGTCTTTCTGTTTGCGGCGGTGGGAGGTGCAGTGGCCGACCGGTTCAACCGGCATCGGATTATTGTCGGCACGCAGGTGTCGGCGATGGTGCTGGCATCGATCCTGACGGTGCTAACGTTGTCTGGCCGGGTGCAGGTCTGGCATGTCTTTGTGCTGGCAACCTGCCTGGGTATCGTCAACGCATTCGACATTCCAGCGCGGCAGGCGTTTGTCGTGGAGATGGTCGGCAAGGACGACTTGATGAATGCCATCGCGCTTAACTCTTCCATGTTCAATGGCGCCCGGGTGGTGGGGCCGGCGGTGGCGGGGACATTGGTGGCGGTCATCGGTGAGGGGTGGTGTTTCTTCGCTAATGCCGTTAGTTATCTCGCCGTTATTGCGGGGCTGCTGATGATGACGCTGGCATCGCGGCGTCCTGATGTTCGTCCGGGGTCGACCTTGGGTCATTACGCCGAGGGGTTTCGCTACGCCTTCACGACCAGTCCCATTCGCTCGCTGTTACTGTTGCTGGCCGTGGTCAGTGTGACTGGGATGCCGTACGCCGTTTTAATGCCGATTTTTGCGGACCAGATTCTGCATGGCGGGTCGCGCGGGCTGGGGATATTGATGAGCGCGGCGGGGACCGGGGCACTCTTGGGGGCGGTCAGACTGGCGGCGCGGCGGGAGCTCAAAGGATTGAGCCGCTGGGTGCCTTTGGCGGCGGGGGGATTCGGAATCAGTCTGATCGCGTTTTCATTCTCGCGGATGTTCTGGCTGTCGGCGGCACTTTTGGTTCCGGTGCGATTCGGGATGATGACGCAGATGGCGTCGACCAACACGCTGATTCAGACGCTGGTGCCGGACCGGCTGCGTGGCCGGGTGATGGCGGTCTACTCGATGATGTTCATGGGTATGGCGCCGTTCGGGGCGTTGTTGGCGGGATTGCTGGCCGACCGTCTTGGCGCGCCGGGGACGGTGGGGGTTGGGGGCGTCGTCTGTCTGATCGGTGCGGGTGTATTCTACTGGCAACTTCCGTCCTGGCGGACTCAGGCGCGGGCGCTGCGAACGGCGACCGATGCCGCGGAAAATACCGGTGCTGCTTCAGTACCCAGAAGCTAGAAGACGCAGTCGAGCCGCTACGCTCTGCCCGCAGCTTTCAAGACGCGCAGCGCATTGAGTGTCACCATCTTGTTCGGGCCGCTACGTCCCCAGTCGAGGACCTCGACGGGCTTGTTGGACTTCTCGCGGACCAGCCGCCAGTAACGCTGGCCAGAGTTCCAGCGGCCGTCGGGTCTTCGCTTTTGCTCAACAACATCGAGCGCGGGGTTCACACGCGGGTCAGCCAGCGGGCTGAAACGGGAGAGAACGAGGAGTGCCTGAAAGATGTCGTAATGCCAGTAGGGCGGACAATGCGGGACAAGCCAGCGTCTATCAATGATCCGGCTTGTGCGATCGGACAGAAACAAGTGGTGACGCAGGAAGAGTTCCGCTGCCCCGTGGGCGGCAATTCGAACGTCCGGGTTGCGCGCAGCGTGCCAATACTCAACGAGTCCCCACAACGGTGACAGACTTTCATGGAACGATGAATGATGTGCCGCCGAACTTGGGTCACAGTTCCAGCCGCCATCGGGCCACTGTGTTTCGAGAAGAAGGGCAGCCAATCTTCGCACACGCGGATCGTTGGCCAACCCCAGCCGGGTGCAGACGGCAAGGGCATTTCCGGGGATCGATGCATGGCATCGCCAACGGCCAGCGACTTTATATGGAACCGGGTAATGATCCTCGCTTTCGATCCAGGCCAGAACGGTTTCCGCGGCAGCGATGGCGGGCGGGAATCCTTTGGGAACGCCCAATTCAACGAGGGAGACCAAACGCCAGTGGGCGCCGTGCCATTTCTGATAAGGACGTCGTCCGAAGCCGCCGTCGGGAAGCTGCCCGGCCAGCAGCGTGCGAACCTGCGGACCATTTGCAATTGAGCGCCTGGCCTTCACCGCTTCCGGAGAATTTGCCGGGACGTCAAGAAGGTCCATCATGGTGAAATAGCGTACAGATGGGTGCCCGGCCTCAAGGAGCCACTTGATCACTTGGTCAGTACGCTGAATCATCGAAGCCCCGGCTAATTCCTTCGCCTGAAAGGCGTCACTCATTCGTAGTGCTTGAGGCTTGGCCACAGTTGGGCCAGGGGGGTCTTGAGATTGCGGCAGACCAATATGGCGAGGCTGTCCTCGTACGGCATGCAGTACTGGCAGGTCACAACACCGGCCAAGTCAACGCGTTCGAATCGCGTTGCGAGGTCCTCACGGTTTCCACCGAGGACGATCACGGTCTTGCCGGTGTGACCGCGTGGTCCCCAAAGCCAGTAGTTGTTGTGCAGACCGATAGCGCGGGGCAGCCCAAGACGACGGCCAAAGATATCCATCGCGGCGCAACGTCCGTAGTTTTCCGCGACCACCGCGCAGTCCACCTTGTCGGAATCAGGCAAGGCGCGATAGACAGACGCGACGGCTTTGGCTTTCTCTTCCCAGCCGAACATGTCGGCATAGAACTGCGGGAGTTGCGCGACACGTTTTCCCTCGGCGGTCATGGGCTGCATCCCCAACGCGTTTGCGTAATGGATGTAACTTTCCACAGGCACAATCGGCAGAAACATCGGCGTCAACATCAAGCCGGTCCCGAGTAGGATGGCGAGATAAACTGGCTTGAGCCAGTTCCAGACACGAGAAAGGTTCCACGACTCCAGGGCCACCGCCCCGGTGGCGAACAGTATTCCGTACGCTGCCGCCAGATACTCCGGTTTGCTGTGCCAGTTGACAATCAGGATGATCAGAGGGATCAGATACACGAATGCCAACGGACGAAAGAGGGAAGCTCGCTTTGCGAAAAGAAGCCACAGCAACCCCGCCAACCAGAGCGGGACGGCGACTGGGTTGTTGATGATCAACTGGCCCGTCAGAAAGGTAAGCGGCGTCTGGCTCGCGTACTTGACACCTGCCGCATTGCGCATGAACTCCAGGTGGGGCCAATTATTCAGCGCATTCCAGATCACGAAGGGTGCAAAAAGGATGATCGCCAAACCACCGGCTGCCCAGGGCCAGATTGACCGCAACAAACGGCGATGTTGTGTCAGCAACAATCCGAGGAAGAGCCCGGCCAAGAGCCATCCGGAGCTAATCTTGTTTTCCAAACCGAGTCCCAGAAGCAGGCCCAGTAACAGCCAGAGGCGCGGGCGCGGATTCTTCAGGATGCGCGCCATCATCCAAGCCGCCGTAGTCCACACGACAACTTCGATGGCATTCATTGAATAGAATGTTCCGGCGGCGAGAAAGATCGGCGACAGGGCGGCTGCGACCGCGGCCAGCACGACCGCCAGGCGGCGGGCGCCGAATTCCAGAGCGAGCAACCCTGTCATGAGCACAGTCAGTGCATGCAGGAGGGCTGGAAGCAGCCGGATCGCAAAGAGCGAGTCATCCAGGATCGCTCGCAATCCCGTAAGGACAAGGATCGACAGCGGCGGTTGATCGACATATCCGAATGCCGGGTTGTCGCTGCAGACCATGTAGTAGAGTTCATCGCGGAAGAAGCCGTATCCGGCCCAGAGGTTTGTATAGAAGTGGAGGGCCGCCGTGAGAACGGCGAGGATCGCCGCGGGGGCAAGGTCGCTCCATCGCAGAGTGGCAGGTGCGATTGCGGCGCTGACTGGACGGCGGGCCGGCGTCTCGTTTGATGCCCCATTCACACAAGAAGCATAATTGAAAACCGGGTTCGGGCAAACGGCAATGATCCGAGACAATGGCCGGATTGTATTGCAATCCTGCACAAAATTCGTTACCATTGAAATGCAAGGCCGGTGTTAGCCCGGCTCAGATTGTTACGTTCGCTCTCAAACATATGTCCGACGAAGATTCAACAAGGCATGCGCCCGTGCGGGTGGAGGGGAAGGACGACCGCTCCCACCAACTTTGGCCAGCCCTGTATGTGGCCGGTTTCTTTCTGATCGTGGGTCTTGGGCTTTGGCTGATCGAAGGTTCGATTGGCAGTTTCATCTTCTTCTGTCTGATCGGGCTTTCAGTGGGCAGCGGGTTTTTGATTCATGCCCTGGCGGCCAAACGGCGAAAGTCCATTGGACGCAAGATCAGCCTGGCGCTGGTGGGAATTTCGCTGTTCATCGGCGCCGGTGTTTTCGGAAGGCAGAGTTTCCAGATTGAGGGATTCTTCTTCTATGGGCTTGCCGGTGTATTTGGCGGCGTGGTCACACACTATCTGGTCGCCAAGATTGCCGGGCCGCTGTTCATCGGACGCGGTTTCTGCGGATGGGGATGCTGGATTTGGATGGTGTTTGACTATCTGCCGTGGAGGAGGAGTCCGCAGAGAGACAAAGGCCATTGGCCGAAGTTGCGAATAGTGCATTTCGCGGCCAGTCTGGGATTGGTTGCCCTGCTTGTCTACGGTCTGGGTTACGATCACGGATTCACGTGGGGACGAACCGACGGCCTGTGGTGGTTTTTGGGCGGGTGCGGGCTTTACTACGCGGTTGGAATTTCGCTGGCGTACATTCTCAAGGACAACCGCGCCTTCTGCAAGTATGTCTGCCCGGTGACGGTTTTCGTCCGGGCGGGGAACCGTCTATCGGTGCTCAAAGTCTCGGGGAGCAAAGGCAATTGCACGCTCTGCCGCTCCTGCGCGAAAATCTGTCCCATGGATGTCAAAGTCTACCGCTACATCCACGACGGGACGCGGGTGCTCGATCCGGAATGTACGCTGTGTCAAAGCTGCATCGGCGCCTGTCCCCAGGGGAATTTGGGGCTGTCGCTTGGATTTGATGTGAGTACCGGGAGAATGCCTGCGGAGCCGGTTGCGCGGAAGTAATCCTTGGAATCGACCCGCCCCCACAGAGCGGCAGTTTGCCGCTCGATGATTTGAAGTCTGCCCACCGTCGCGGCGAATGGTGCCCCACCCGCTTCGGCGTGTTGAAGAAGCCCTCCGAAAGGTGGCGACAGTTGCGTAAGGGGGAGGTTGCTTCGGCGCAAAGAGCCGCGCCTCGCAACGACATCACAGTGGTCGTTGGCAACGCAAAGGCACAGTTGTCGTTGCGAGGAGCGTCTCCGCCGAAGGCGGAGGGAGCGACGAAGCAACCTCCCCCTTACGCAACTGCCGCGATCTAGAGGACGAGTTTTTCAACAGGCCCGCTAGGGTGGGATATTCGTACGGCCAGCTTGGAATCGAAATCATAGCGCGGATGAACAGAGGAATTCCCCTGATCGTTTTCGTTCTCACAGGATCTTAGCAGGCCCTACTAGAATTCTCCCACGCTCCGGGTGTGTTGAAATGCCCCAGCATCAACTTCCATGACCTAGAGTGGGGCAGACACTCTTGTCTGCCCGGTTTTTCAACAATCCTCCTTCGGGTGGAGCACCAGGCTCCTATGCCCGTCGATTCTCCATTGGCGTCACTCCCGCGTAGGCAGTGAACCCAGTGTGTGAGGGAGGACTGGATTCCCGCTTTCGCGGGAATTACATCGGGGGATATTCCGTGAATTGTGTCGGGAGAGGTTTCGTGAATTGGTTCGTCGCCTTACGAGTCAACCAACAAACAGGTAGCCTATTCCTGATTGGGTCGACGAGGTCATTGTGCGCTCTTCTCCGCAGGCGCCGAGAATCCCGAGATCACGAGCGCCACAAAGATGAGGAATCCGCCCAGTGCGCTGTTCAGGTGGACGGTTTCGCCGCCGAGAGTCCAGGCGAAGATTCCGCCGAAGACTGGTTCGAAAGCGAAGATGAGCGAGACGCGGACCGGCGAGATGATCCGTTGGGCGTACACCTGGATGATGTAGGCCGACAGGGTTGGGAACAAGGCGAGGAAGACGATTGCCCAGGTGGTTCCCGAAGTTTGCACAGACGTCGGGATGCGAAAGACGACCATTGTCAGCAGACTCAACAATCCCACGATTGCGAACTGCTGAAAGGTCAGGGCAATGGGGTCGGCGCCGCGCTTCATGAACCGGTCGGTCAGCAGGACGTGGAGCGCATACAGGACCGCGGCGATGAGCGTCAGCGCATCGCCGGAGTTCATGTGCTTGAGGCCGCCGGTGAGCACCCATAGTCCGGCAATGGCGACCAGCGCCGCCAGCCATTCCAGACGCGGCGGATTCGAGCGGAAAAAGACGGCGAGGAAGACGGGAATGAAGACCACAAACAGCCCGGTGATAAACCCGGAATTCGCCGCCGTGGTCATGGTCAGCCCGATGGTCTGGGCGACATATTCCACCCAAATGACCAATCCGAGGATGAGTCCCCGGCCCAATTCGCGGCTCAGCGGGCGTCTTGTCACCAGCAAGAATACCAGCATGATCAAGGCGGCAATCAGAAAACGATAGGCGATGAGGGTGATCGGGTGAACGCCGCTGATGGCTTGCTTGACCAGGAAGAATGTGGAGCCCCAGATCGCGGCGGCGTAGAAAAGGCCGGCGTGCGCAACGGCGCGGGAAGTCTTGGGAGAGGTGCGAAGCAAGGGGGACAGCCCTACTTCTTCGGCACGATGCCGATGACATTCGGCACAGGCCAGCCGACCTGGTTAAGATCATCGGGACTGAACGCGGATTCGTAGCTGCCGGTGAGTTCGAGTTCGGTTTTTCCCCAGCGCAGATAGAGCTGGGCCTCGGGGCCGCCCTCGAGATGTTGCGCGCAGACTAAGTCTATCGGCAGCGACAGGAGAATATCATTCAGATCGTGGACTGTGTAGGGGGAGCGGCAGAAGATGAAGAGAGCGCGCCCCTGTTTGTCCTCGCCTAGTGCGGCCTCGCTCCATACGTCCGACTTCGCGACCCATTTGTTCTCACGCGCCCGGCTGACCATGCGGAGATTCTGAACCACATTCGCATACTGAGCGATCACGGAGTCGAGCCGGTCGACATCCAGATCGAATATCCGAAACGGCGGCAGGCCGGGGCGCAACGGCCCGAACGCGGCGGCAGACTTGTAACTGTTTCTCTTGGCACTGTTGATGTGGGCGCCGGACTTCATGTATCCGACGTGAGCGCGATGGTCCTGCTGGAACATGCCGGCGTTGGTGACCGCCGCGAGATTGTGTTTCTCCGACCATTCCCTGGCGCTGCGTCCGGCTTGTTCGCCGGTCTGGCTGATCGACAGAAGCTTCATCTCCCAGCGGCTGGGATCGATGCGCAGAACAACCACGGTCGAATCGCCGGCGACCGTGCTTTGCTGGACCTTGAATCGCCCGATTTCGAGGCCATTGGCGATGCGGTCCCAGGGGGACCCGTCGGCGAATGCGAGGCTTGAACCCAGCGATAGTGCCGCGAGGACGGCAACGCATGGCAGCCTGCGGATGATCGCGAGCTTCCTCATCAATGGGAAGGATAGGGCGCGGGTGAGGGAAGGGTCAAAGAGTATCGTGACAGATCTCCTGTACACGGAGGACACGGCTGCTGAATTGATCCCCCAACACATTCTACTGTGCGGGGATGACCGTGCAGAGCAGAAATCTCGTGCCAACCCTGGTTGATTTGTCGCCGATTGCGTTCTATGTTGCCGCGCCGTTCCGATGGGATGGAACGTATCTTAATAACAGACAGGACAGCTGGTGATGACAACTGAGACATATCCGACGACCGACGCCAATCGAATGCTCGACGATTTGAATCCGCCGCAGCGTGACGCTGTTACCCATGGCGGCGGACCGCTCCTGATTCTGGCGGGGGCCGGGTCGGGGAAGACAAGGGTGATCACGTACCGGATCGCGTGGCTTTTGGCGAACGGCGTCCATCCCCGGGAGATTCTTGCCGTGACCTTTACGAACAAGGCGGCCGGTGAGATGAAATCGCGGGTGCGCGAACTGGTCGGCCCGGCCGCGGAGTCGGTCTGGGTGTCGACCTTCCATTCGTTTGCGGCCAAGTTCTTGCGCTTTGAGCATCAGGCGGCAGATCTGCCGACGGATTTTTCGATCTATGACGAAGACGATTCGCAGGGAGTTCTAAAACGTGTTCTGGCCGAGATGAATCTTCCCGCGAAGACATTCACGCCGGGTGTGGTCAAATCGAAGATTTCCGACGCCAAAGACCAGCTCCTAGAACCGAGGGAATTCGCGAATCTCGCGCACGATGATTTCCTGCGGAAGATCGCGGAGATCTACGCGATCTATCAGACACGCCTTCGGGACGCGGGAGCGGTTGATTTCGATGATCTGATCCTCCGCACCGTGCGAACTCTGGAGGAGAATCCCGCGCTGCTGCTGCGGTGGCAGGAGCGGTTCGCGTACGTGCTGGTCGATGAGTATCAGGACACGAATCTGGCGCAGGTGCGGTTGATCCGTCTTCTGGCGGAGCCGCAGCGCAATCTCTGTGTCGTCGGCGACGACGATCAGTCGATCTACGCCTGGCGGGGCGCCGACATCAAGAACATCCTCGAATTCGAAAAGGCGTATCCCGAAGCCGTGGTCGTGCGTCTGGAGCAGAATTACCGTTCGCGGCCCAATATCCTCGATGCGGCGCATGCGGTGGTGTCCTCCAACATCAATCGGCATCCCAAGAAACTTTGGACGGAAAAATCACCCGGCGAGCAGATCACGCTGGTGATGGCGCCTGACGACCGCACGGAAGCTGAGATGGTCATTGGCCGGATACGGCATCTTTGCCAATCAACAGGATTCGCCGGCGCCGATTGTGTGGTGTTGTACCGCACCAATGCGCAATCGCGTCCGCTTGAGGACGCCTGCCGTCGCAACAGCACGCCTTATGTGCTGGTGGGCGGGACGAAGTTCTATCAGCGGACGGAGATCAAAGATGCTCTGGCGTACATGCATTTGACGATTAATGGCCGCGACGTGGCGGCCTGGCGGCGGATTATCAACAAGCCGCGCCGGGGGATTGGTGACACGTCGCAGGAGAAGCTTGAGGCGGCGCGACGGGCCGATGGACGGACATGGATTGAGTTTCTCGCTGATACCAAAGCGGTCACGGCTGTGGCCGGAGCGCGGACAGCCGAGGCGGTAAAGCGATTTGCCGTGCTCATGAACGAGATCATCACCGCGCGGGCCTCGATGAATCTCACGGATTGGTGCCATTATATTGTGGAGAAGGTCAATCTCAAGAGTTCGTGGGAAGGGGATGACCCGATCACCATCGATTCCCGGATGGAGAATCTCGATGAACTGGCGGCGGCGCTGGCCGAGTATGAGATGACCGTGGAGGCGCCGTCGCTGTCCGGATTTCTCGAACAGGCGGCACTGGTCACGGATATCGATCAGTACCAGAATCGGCAGGAGGCGGTCACGCTGATGACGCTGCATGCGGCCAAGGGACTTGAGTTCCCGGTTGTGTTTATCACGGGGCTGGAAGAGGGCCTCTTCCCGCTGTCGCGATCGATGGAGACGGGCGAGGGGCGGGAAGCGGAGCGGCGATTGTTCTATGTCGGTGCGACGCGGGCCAAGGAGCGGCTCTTCCTGACGTATGCGCGCATGCGAATGCGTTTTGGTCCGACCGCATCATTGAAGTCGCGATTTATCGAGGAGATTCCGCGAGAGTACCTGGAGGTCGAGAATCATGTCTCGTTTGGCGATTTGGAACCGGGGAATCTCGGGTACGATGCGCCGGCGCGGACATGGCGCCCCAACCAGCCGCAATCGGTGAAGGGGCCGCGCACGGTGGTTCGCACTGGCTCGGCGCCGCGGCGTCAGGATGTGTCACTGGTTCATGTGGTTCAGGCGGGGACGATCATCCGGCACGCCCAGTTCGGCGAGGGCGAAGTGGTCGCGGTGCATGGATCCGGTGACGGGACGACCTGCGATGTGCAGTTTAACAGCGGGTTTGCGACGACCCTGATGGTTCGGTTTGCGCCGTTGGAGATTGTCAGGCAGTAGGACTGTTCGTCGGGGCCAATCAATTCCCCGAGATGACAGCAACCACGAAATCCGGTTGGATTGCCGTTAGAGCAAGAGGGCGTATGCAATACGCCCCTACGGCATTCCCGGGACTCAAGGTGCGATCAGCGTCCCAATGCCCACCGTTCCTGTTGATATTCGGACGTAAATCATAGTAGAATGACCGCGTGAAGTTATCACGGTGGGACAGCGCGATATGAGCTTTGCTGCCATCGATTGTGCCGATGGATTTGGGCGCCGCCCCCGGTATCTGCGATTGTCGATGACCGGGCAGTGCAATTTTCGCTGTTTGTATTGTGCTCCGGAGGCCGCCACTCGGCACACGCCGGCGCCGTCGGCGCTGACGGACGAGGAAATTCTACGGGTGGTTGGCGTGCTAACGCGCCTTGGTGTGCGCAAGGTCAGATTCACCGGCGGTGAACCGTTGCTCAGGCCGGGGTTGCCGCAGTTGATGAAAGCGGTGCGACAGATTGAAGGCATCGAGGAAATCGCCATCTCTACGAACGCGTATTTGCTGGAGCAAAATCTGGAATATCTGATCGGCGCGGGGCTGACGAGCGTGAACATCAGTTGCGACACGCTCCAGGAGTCACGCTTCGTTCAGATTACCCATCGCCGCGGTCTCGACCGGGTTCAAGGAGCGATCGCGGCATCGCTGGCGCATCCTGAAATCAAACGGGTCAAGATCAACGTGGTGGTCATGCGCGGGATCAATGATGATGAAATTCCCGCATTTGTGGAGATTTGTGCGAATCCCAAAGTCGATGTCCGGTTTATTGAGTTTATGCCGACGGCTGACGTGATCTATTCGCGTAACCTGCTGGTGCCGGAGGTGGAGATCCGGGCGCGGATCACCCGGACTCTGGTCCCGACTCCGGCCGACGACCCGACAGCGCCGGCTCGGCTGTGGGCGGTGGATGGATTGCCGGGGAGAGTCGGATTCATCTCCACGATGACTCACAAGTTCTGCTCACTGTGCGACCGGATTCGCGTCACGGCCGATGGACGGGTGGCGCGATGCCTGTTCGCCGAGACGCTCCTGGATTTGCGGAGTCTGCTTCGCACCGGCGCCGATGACGAAGCGATTTTGCAAGCACTCACCAGGTACTGGTTGGGCAAACCAGCCGGGCATCGTTTGGACGAGCCCGATTTTCTGGGCCGTCCGGCGATGATCGCGGTGGGGGGATGAGGGTTGTGGGGAACGCGATAGTGGATCGGCACAATCCCGAAAGCTTATCACGGAACTCGCTGCGATTTCAATAGCTTAGAACTGAGCCATATCCAGGCAAAGCCGAACAGCCAAATGTACACAGGCAACAGAAAGCGGCTTTCCGCATAGAACGGGAAGAGCGCGAGGATCGTGTACAGCGGATAGGAAATCACGGCGTCGGCGGCCGCGGTCTGCGCTTTTCGAAAGAGCCGCCATCCCATCCACGCTGCCAGGAGGAATGTCCACTGGACGACGACTCCAGCCGCGAATAGCCATGGCGCAGTAAAGACCCACTTTTTTGTGCCGGGCAGATAACTCCACACGAAGACAGTCTTGAGGACGCAGCGCTTGAGGAAACCGAGCGGGTCATGGCGAATGTTGGCCATGCCTCGCTGCCAGTACCGCTGGTTGGCCGCGAAATCCAACTCCAGATCACTTCCGACGATTTGCTTGTGAATCGGCAACGAATGGGTGTACCCCGCCGAGTGCAGCAGCACTGGCCAGAAGACCTCGGCATCAGTCATATAGTAAAACGAACCGACGTGCGCCGCGACGGGCACAAATTGTCCGAATTGTCTGGCATTCCTCCATGTCCACGGCAGCAAAGGCAACCATGCGACCACGGCGAAGAGCAGAGCGCGCCTCCAGTTCAGGTGTCCGCGCCAGAGGCAAAATGCGGCGATGATAATCGACGCAAACACATTGACTGGCCGAACCAGGGCCGATATTCCCATTACCAGCGAAGCGAAAAAGAGAAACCAGGAGCTTTGCCGCTGGAGGCCTCTCACGAGTAGAAGCAGACTCCCGCACGTAATCGCCATGAAGAGCGGTTCTGCAATCACATCCATGGCAAGGGAATGCAGGGGCCAAAGCGCGGCAAGCGTAATCAAGAGCCCCAAACCCCAGCGTCCGGGGGCGAGTGGCGCGACCACCCGGTACACGCACCAGTAGCTCGCGAGAAGCAGCAGCAACTGGAGGGGATAGAGGATCGCGATTCCCTTTGTCGTGAGGAGAATCAGCGCAAGTACCAGTGGATATCCGGGGGCGCGGCCGCAGGAAGCATTGACTCCATCGAACGTGAACTGACCCGTTGCCAGGAGGTTTCGCGCGTAGACGAGGTACTGGTCCCCATCGTACCCGATTCCCGGCTTTCCCACGAGCAGCGAGGACAAGAGCAGAACCAGGCAAAGAGCCAGGGCAACTGCCAGATCGCGACGGGGAGGCTGGTCCAAAGCTGCGGACAAATTCGGCCGAATGCCAATCACCGGCTCTCCGGGGGGACTATTGATTCCCACTGACGACGGAGGGCGATGAGAAACGCGAAGAACGTAACCGTGATCATTCCGGATACCGAATAGAAAATGTGTCCCTCATATAGATACCGAGTGACGATTACAAAGACGATGCTCCATATTCCGACGAGCCACATCGCCTGATGGGGGTCGCGCATCCTGGGCAGTAAGCCGCGACCCACGCGGAGTGCCGCCACGAGAAGCATGAAGAGGAGAACAGAACCAACAATCCCAGTCTCGGCGAGGTAGCCAATCATCGAGTTGTGAAAGCCCAATCCCCGGACATGGAGGTACAGTGGATTGTATTTCATGAAGGGGAGGATTTCACCGAGAACGTCCTGTTGTGCGAGCCCGACTCCGAAGAATGGGTGTTGCACGAACATCCGCAGCGCAGATGACCACAGAAACAACCTCATTTGAGCGGTGGCGTGGGGATTCCCTTCCTGACTTGAGTAGCGCACAAGAACATTGGTGACCAAGGGAGCTGCAACCAACAGCACAACGATAGCGGCAATCGCGCCGACGACCAGCAGGGAGGCGATGCGCCGGCGAATTGTTTCGAATTTATGCATGCGGCTCCACCGGTAAGCCATTCCGGTGGCAAACAGCATTCCCGAGACCATCTGGATCATCGCCCCCCGGCTCTCGTTGGCCATCTGTCCACCGACAAGCACGCAGAGCGCGAAGGCCCAAAGTGTCCGTTCGCGTGCGCTGTCTGCGAACAGAAAAGCGGCGGTGGCAAAAGTCCCCGCGAGCGCCAGGAAACCAGAAAACAGGACATGGGCGGGGCCAAAGGCGCGGATGGCGCCGCCGGCCCGAACAAATTCGAAAATATTCCAAGGCGAAAAAGTCAGACAGAGCCCCAGAAATGTGCCGACAGTGTTGCGGATATCTGCCTTCTCAACCAGGCCGACTATCGTGTAGAACAGCAGGAACAATTGAACGTGACGCAACCAGTTCTTCAGTGCCATGGGCAGGTCCAGCGCGAACAGCGCAGAAGTGAGCAACGCCGCCACCCAGAGTAATATCCAGAGATTTAGCGGTGTCTTCCGGACCGGCCACCTCCCTAAAGCCAACGATTTTGCGGTGTAGCCGCCAGCCGTACAGAAGAGAACCAAATCAGCGGGGAACAGGCCCATCGATTCGGAGAGCGCGTACGGAAAGAACCACGAGATCACCAAAATCTGAAGGCCTGCACGAGGCCAAATGAACGACACGAACATGATCGCCAGGGCGATTGGGAGGAAGACCGCTGGTGGTCCGAGCACAATCGCCAACATTCCGCATGCAAGCTCCAGCACGCAGAGCCAAAGTAGCGCTTTCTTCGTGGGGAAATCCCTGGTTCTGTCGGGATTCATCGGATTCAGCCGGGATCCAGCGGCACTGACTCATCATGCAAGCCCGACTCATTAGTACCTGACGAATGATACTTCATCGGTCCCCAGGAAGCCAAGGGAATCCGGTTATGGATCCATGCCGTGGGATTACGGCCGTCGGAGCGTCCGTGGGCATCGGTCAAGCGATCTGCATCGACCCCGCAGCAGGAATGGCTTGGAATCGGCAAGAATATTGGGTATGATGGCTGCGCGGTTCCCGCTCGCCGTATCAGAATGGCGCGAATGCCGACTCGAACTTACAAGCAGGTCAAAGACAATTGCTCCTGGTCGATTGAGAGGAGACATTATGTTCCGAATCTTCCCTGATTCTGAGTGTAAAGCTGCCCATTCCACCTGTCTCCATCGTCCCGTTCGGTGGTTCCTACTTGCGGCAATCCTGGTCTCACTGGCCTCTGGCTGGGGCGTTGGCTCACGCGCTCACGCGGACGTGGCCGATGCGCGCTGGGCGGCGGATTCGGTGGCGTGGCATTGGGGACGAGACCGGCAGGTCGATGTGATCGATACCAGGATTGACGTCGAGCTGGATCCCCTGATTGTGCGGGTTGCCGGGTCGGTCACGCTGACTTTCGCGCCGATTCTCCCGCGATTGGAGCGGCTGCGACTGGATTCGGAACGATTGACCATCGACAGCATCAAAGATGCAAACGGCGCCAGCCTGACGTTCACCGTTCCCGGTCATGGCCTGGAAGTGACGTTTGCGAAACCGGTGAGTCCTCCGGAGACGACCTGGATTCAAATCTACTACCATGGCGAGCCGGAGATGGGGCTGTACTACATTCCCTCGGTCAAGGAAGACCCGGAGAAGATGCCGATGATCTGGTCGCAGGGGGAGGAGGAGGATAACCGGTATTGGTTCCCCGGCTACGACTACCCGGATGACAAGGCGACGGCCGCCATTTCCGTGACGACTCCTCGTCCGAACGTCGTCGTTTCGAACGGCGCCATGGTGCGGCTCGATGAACATCCCGATGGTTCGCGCACTTTCAATTGGGTCGAGAAAGTTCCAATCAGCAATTACCTGATCGCCGTGGCGGTGGGAGCATTTGACTCACTTGCGGAGAAGACAATCGATGGCCTTCCCGTTACCTATTACTGCCGTAAAGGCGAAGGCGAGAAACTCAAACGATCGGCGGGTGAGACGCCGGGAATGATCGAGTTCTTCGCGCAGAAAATCGGGGTGCCGTTTCCATTCGAGAAATACGCGCAGGTGTTCGTATCCGATTTTACCTATGGCGGAATGGAGAACGCCTCGATGACCATCGAGGCGGAGCGCACGCTTCACGGCGCGGAAGCGCACGACTTTTACCGGGACCGGTCCAACGGGCTGATCGCTCACGAACTGGCGCATCAGTGGTTCGGCGATTTGCTGACGTGCCGTGATTGGGCGCACAATTGGCTGAATGAGGGATTTGCGACTTACTTTGGGGATCTTTGGGATGGACATCGCTGGGGGCACGATCGATTCCTGATCAGTGTGAATGGAACGCAGGAGGGCGGTATGGGGGCATCCCGTGGCTACCGGCGCTCGACTGTCCAACATCAGTACAATGATCCGGGACGGCTGTTTGACGGCTACGCGTACAGCCGTGGCGGCGCCGTGTTGCACATGATCCATGGGATGCTGGGAGATTCGCTGTGGTGGGCGGCGATTCATCGCTATGTGACGGACAATGCGGTGCGCCCGGTCGAAACAGAGGATTTCAAGCGGGCACTGGAGACGGTCTCCGGCAGGGACTTTGACGGATTCTTCGACCAGTGGATCTACCACGGTGGCCATCCCCAACTGAAGGTTCAGACATCGTTTGATGGCGAGACGCGGCTGTTGCGCATCGACGTCAAGCAGACGCAGAAAGTCGATGCCGTGACACCGGTGTTCGACATTCCATTGGCGATTGAATGTGTGACGGCGCCGGGGCGCGAACATTACACGGTGAGAATCGACAAGCTCGACAACACGCTGTTCATTCCGGTTTCGAATCCACCGATGTACATTCTGATCGATCCGGAGGGATGGCTGCTGGCGGACATCGATTATGACCCCGCCACGCCGGTTTTGATCACCCAGTCAAGAGATCCCCAGCGCGTGTTGGCCAGAATGCGCGCGGTCGAGGGATTGGGAAAGCACGAGAAATCGGCGGGGAGCCTGGCGGCGCTCACCGCAGCGTTGCGCCGCGATCGGCAACCGGCGGTGCGCCGTACAGCGGCGGACGCGCTGGCGAAGATGGGCGGAGAGGAAGCGCTGGATTCGCTCTTGCTCGGGCTCGACGATCCCGATCTGTCCACCCGCAACAGCGTCATTTACGCGATTGGCAAGTTCGACAACAATCAGCGTGCGTTCGCCCGACTCGAGGCGATCGCGCGTTCGAATGCCCCGGCGCCGTTGCGCGGTTCCGCGGTTGATGCGGCATCGATGGTTGATCCCCAACGCGGCAAGTCTCTGGCGCGGTGGGCACTCGATCAGCCATCCGAGAAACACACGATTGCGAGCGACGCGTTCACGGCTCTGGAACGAAGCAAGGACCCCGCGCTGATCGATCTGGGACTGCGTTACGCCACGCCCGGCCATCCGACGCCGGTGCGTGGTGCGGCGGTGGGACTGATCGGCGCACTGGCGGAATTCGAGACGGACAAGACGAAGCTGGACCGTTATCGGGTGGCACTGGAGAAATATCTCGGTGACCGTAACAAGAATTTTCGCCAGCCGGTGATGAACGCGCTCGGGGCGCTTGGGGTTGAGGCGGCGATCCCGGCTTTGGACCGGGTGGCGAAGCAAAGCCCACAGCCGTCCGAGCAACGGGCGGCGCGGGCGGCAATCAGCGCGATTCGGGACAAGAAGCCCGACGAAACACCGAATGAGACGGCGCGCAAACTCGACGAGGCCGGCGAGGACCGAAAGCGGATGGAAGACCGAATCGATGTTTTGGAAAAGCGATTTGATGCGTTGATGGGCCCGGCCAAGACCGCCGATACGACCACCTCGGGAGCGGCGCCCAAAGGGTCGAAGAAATGAGCGGAGGCGCAGCAAGGCCTGCGCGCATTTCCACGGTGGCGATTGTCGGCCACAAGAACTCGGGCAAGACCACACTCACGGAGCGGCTGGTCCGCCACTTCACCGCGCAGGGGTTGCGCGTGGCGGCGGTCAAGCACACGTCCGACGAAGCGGGGTTCGACAAACCGGGGCGCGATTCGGATCGGCTGGCGCGCGCGG
The DNA here is from genome assembly GCA_016235085.1 of Candidatus Zixiibacteriota bacterium. Taxonomy (GTDB): domain Bacteria; phylum Zixibacteria; class MSB-5A5; order WJJR01; family WJJR01; genus JACRMA01. Next base: position 1,891 of record JACRMA010000118.1, on the reverse strand, counting down.
GCGCCATTGCTGTCGGGATGGTGGCGAAGAATGAAATTGGATTTTACACCGCGCACAGAGGCGACACCTCGGAGGGGTGGATGGAAGCGACGTTTGCGGCGTTGCCGCAGCCACCGGATCTGATCATCTATGAGGGATACCGCGGCGGGCCGCATCCCAAAGTCGAGTGTATCCTCAATCCGGAGGTTACGACGCCGTCCTTCACGACCGCGCAGGGGCTGATCGCGGTTGTGAGTGATCATCCGATGGCGGCTGATGTGCCGGTGCTGAACTTTGAACCGGTTGAAGAGATTGCCAATGTGATTCGATCCAGTTTTGGACGAATTGATTGGGCGGCCGGTCCAGTCAAGCTTCACTGAGAGCTGCTTTCGGATAGCGCGGGTTCGTAAATCGCCGGCGGTTTTAACCCCTGTTTGCGATGAGAAGGTTTTGAAAGGGCGAGGCTCCTGCCGAACTTCTTTCGCGTGCGGAAGCAAGGCTCGGCAGTCCGCCGCGGCGGATCGCCCTCCCACGACGCGGCTGCGAGTATCGATCCGCTACGGTAACCGCCGTAGGGCCTGCAATGATTCTGTGAGAGCGATGACAATCAGAGGATTTCCTCTGACTATCCGCGGCGTGAATTCGAACGTGAGCAGGCCTTACGGTTAACCCACCCTAACGGGTGGGGCACCGGGCGTTGAGCGTGGTTGCGCTTTATCGGTTGGTTGGGATCGTCGACTGGCGGAAAGCGAAAGGATGATTCCGCCCTCCAGTGCATCGACAAAATCCTCCCAGTCCCTCAGGTTGATCTGCCACGCTAGGTGGTAACGATTCTGCAAGGGGAGAACAATCAGGCGCGTTGAATGGGCTGGGCCTGACAATCGGGGAATGCCATGCTCAGCAAAGAAGACACTCAGCGCCGATTCTTCGGAGACCGACGGCAGAAGTGGGAGAGTGATGTCCGGGTACCACTCGGCTCCGATTGTCTCAAGCAGCCCCTTTCGGGAGAAATGAGCGGTAAGCCCACCTCCTCGGACTTCTATCCCATGATATTGCTGCCGAAACCTCTGGTGCCTCTTGTGCGTCAAGCTGTCCACCTCATCGCGAACCAACACTAACTCAGATCGTGGGTCGGTCATTCGGAAGACGTCTTTGTTTGCCTCAAGGAAGCCATACGTCACGTCCACAGGGGATCCAGCGGGCGATCCGGTGGACAAAGCGCCGCTGATCAGTTCAGGTACGCCGAACTCACCCATGCTGAGGCTGGTGACCGCGTACGCCTTCCGAAACTCAGCCAGTCTCTGCCGAGATACGGCCTTCGTGCTGTCAGCCCCGTAGCAAAAGTGGGTGGCTGCGAGAGAAACGACAATCCCAAGCAGGAAGATACACCCGCTCAACCGACGGCGTCCTCGCCACGGCGAAGCCTCGCAAGACAATGTTTCATTTGGACTTGGAGTGAGCGTTCTATCTGATTTCATGGGGTCCTCCTTTCATGAAGACACCTCAATCCAACGCAACGAAATATCGCACGCCAGGTTCGCTCACGATCGGTGGTTCCTGCACATCGGTTCCCTCCCTTCGGTTGAGTATTCAATTGTCAGCGCACTGTCCTACGTCCCAAGCAATACCCATAAACGCCGGGAGTATTCCATCTGTCAACAGAACAGTTGCAGTCACGCTGGTATGACTGTGATCGAAGATTAGTGCGCCACGGCGGTCGGGATAGGAGACACTGGAGTGATGGAGATAAGTGCTACAGGCGGAAGTGCATCGTGTGCCAGCGGAAGCGGGTCGCAGGCGACCGGGTCATGACGGCCTTCGGCCGCCGCGGTCATAGACCGCGGCCACACCCCGGGTGTTGGTTTCTCGGGTAGTGTAGCGATCAGTGCTCGTCACGAGCACCCGGCCTCCC
>JACRMA010000117.1 GCA_016235085.1 Candidatus Zixiibacteriota bacterium | reverse complement strand
TCGATGCCCAACTCGAGCGCACTGGTCGACACGACTCCCTTGACCGTTCCATTGCGCAGCCCCTGTTCGATCGCGCGGCGCTGATTCGGCAGATATCCGCCACGATACCCCTCGACCAGTTTGGGATTGATCTTCTGGCGCGACATGTGCGCCCGCAGGTAGGTGAGAATGATCTCCACCGAGCGGCGGTACCCCGCGAAGATGATGGTCGAAATGTCATTGGCGAGAAACTCGCACGCGAGTGTATTGGCGACCGAGAGTGAGGAACGCCGAATGCCGAGCGCCGCATTGACGACCGGCGGGTTGTACAGTATCACATGCTTCTCGGCGGTGGGGGCTCCATTGCGGTCGACCACCTTGAAGGGTGCGCCCACAATCCGCGTCGCGAGCTCACCGGGGTTGTGAATGGTTGCAGAGCAGCAAATGAACTGCGGCTTTGAATTGTAGAATGCGGCAACCCTCATCAGGCGGCGGATCACATTGCCCAAGTGAGAGCCGAAGACACCGCGATAACTGTGCAGTTCATCGATGACCACAAAGCGCAGGTTCTCGAACAGTTTGACCCATTTGGTGTGGTGGGGCAGAATGCCCGAATGGAGCATGTCGGGATTGGTGATCACGATCTGTCCGGCCGAACGCACGGCACGGCGCGCCATCTGGGGTGTGTCGCCGTCGAATGTGTGCGTTTTGATGTCGACACCAACTGCCTCGGTCAGCTCGATCAACTCCGCGCGCTGGTCCTGCGACAGGGCCTTGGTCGGGAACAGATAGAGCGCGCGGGCGGATGGGTCTTCAAGAATCGCGTTGATGACGGGGAGATTGTAGCAAAGCGTCTTCCCTGATGCGGTGGGCGTGACGACGACGACGTTGTTGCCGGTGCCGACACATTCAACCGCCTCTGCCTGATGGGAGTAGAGCCGGGAAACGCCCCTGCGCCGAATCGCGGCCACCAGCAGCGAGTCGAGCGTTCCCGGGAACTCAGCATATCGGCCCGGTGTCGCGGGCATTGTGTGCCAGTGGGCAATGCAGTCGGCGTTGCGCCGATCTTCCCGCAGCCGATGGAGAACTTGTTCGAGATTCATGGACGTTGGTTAGCCAAGACAAGGCAAAATGTCCATCATTTTCTCGAACGTTTTGGGAAGGAATTGCGCGCGCGGAAACGCCCTCAACCCTGCCCTGTCGCGCCCTGCGGGAGAGGAGAGAAACGGCGGAGCTTGGCCGCTCATTGCGGCGCCATTACTGGACTGCCGCGAAGAACCCCACCATCCGTCCAGTCTGCTGCGCAGCCTGGACTCCTGGCGGGCCACCAAGGCTCTGATAATTCGGACTGGTGGGCCACCAGGCAAAATGTCCATCATTTTCCAAATCGTTCTGGAAGGAATCGCGCGCGGAAAGGCCCTCACCCCCGGCCCCTCTCCCAGAGGGAGAGGGGAGATGTGCGTTGTTCGAGTGTATTGTCGCACTTGGTTACCAAAGTGCGCAGGCCGACCAGCAACATTGCACAACTCGCAATATCTGCGGCAGGCGTCTCCCCTCTCCCGTTTTTGGGAGAGGGGCCGGGGGTGAGGGCATTTGTCGGCGCATTACACGCTGCGCCGGACAAGTCTGCGGCGGCAGTTGTCGCAGAACTTGTCGGCTTTGGTGTCGATGTCGACCATCGACTTCGAATGGTACATGACGCAACGCGGATTGCTGCAGTGGCCAAGCTGGTAGAGCCGTCCGACCTGGGTGATGGCTTCTTTCAAGGCGCGGGAGAAAATTTGCTGATCGTCCTCGGATTCGCCGTAGAATTCCTGCCGCATCCGGTAGAACGAAATCACGGCACAACCCGCGGCAGGATCGGCCTCGCCGTAGACAAACGGCACGGTGGGGATGTAAAGATCTTCCTCAGTGATTCCCAGCAGCCGCTCGGATTCGCCCTGGCGCATCAGTTCGAGCTTGGTCAGGATCACCGTCGAATAGTACTGGCTGCGTTGTTCGTTTTCGGCCTCTTCCGGCAGATCGACACCCTGGAGAATATCAACCCCCGCCGAAAACACAACCGAAAGGTTGGCCGCGAGCTTATTGACCTGATAGAAATCCAGATCGCCAAGCGGGATGACGATGATTTTGCCACGTGTCTTCATGAAATTCGATTCATCCAGCGGCCTCGTGATTACTGGGCTTGAAAAAACCGGCTTTCCGACCCATCGGCGCGAATTTCGATCGTCATTTTACCCGCACATTTGGGGCAGTAGGCGACAAAAGCTGTCTTCTCCTTAGTGAGGTACGCTCGAACATACACCCGGCAGCACTTGAAATAGACGCCGACAAACTCACGGGGAGTACGTTTCATCGGCAAAACGGTATCATGCGCGCGGGGATGAATCAATCGTTTTCGGATGGGGGCTGCTGGAGCCGTTCGCAGGATACGATGAGACTTGGGATCAAGCCCATTAGATGTGGCGCGGGCGCCCTCGCCCGCGTTCACCGCGAAGCGGTGAGATGCAAAAGTCCGCGCTCTGCGCGGACGCGGCCGAGGGCGGCCGCGCCACATGAGCCAGCCGCACCGGTCCAGCCGGAGCATCCTGGCACGAGTTGTGACAACCCGAGGCGGACACAGGGCCGTCCCACCAACGCAATTCTCGAATTGGACGGACCCACAGGGCCGTCCCACCAAAGCGGTTCTTGAATGGGAGAAGCCCGTAGGGGCGCCCCTGTGTGGGCGCCCGCGCTCCCCGGTGTAGGTGGGAGGCGGGTTTTAAGTTGACGGGCCATGCGCGGACATGTACACTTTGAGAACCAGCCCGGGAGGCGTCATGGGAATATTGCGCACGATTCTGATTCTGATCGTTGTGGCGATTGTCATCGGATTCTCAATCTACAATGCCGAGCCACGTGTCGACGTTGATCTCATCCGGTGGCAATACAACGTTCCGCTGGTGGTCGTCGTCTACTGGTCGTTTTTGGCCGGTATGGTGGCATCACTGATCCTCGGGCTGACGTATATTTTGAAGCTGCAGTCCGATCGTCGCGCGGAACGGCGGGAGAAACGCCGTCTGGAATCGGAATTGGCAGCGCTGCGAAACCGGACGATTGGGGATCTGGATGAATTGTAAGAGTGCACATCGCACTGACATGAGATTGGATGCGGGGCCGTACGCGTCTGCGATTACCTGTTTGAACCATTGGTCCCTCCTGAGTACAAGGGGCTGGAAGCCCCTTGTCCGCAAGGATGGGCCGCCTCACTGTTTGAGGGCAAGGGGCTTTCAGCCCCTTGGGCGGATTCACGTGACACTGCGCCGCTCGGAGGGTCGCGGCGTTGTTTGGGGGTGGGAGGCATGGATTTGACTGGATACGGTTTGACGCTGTTCTGGGCGCTGGCATTGGGAGCAGCCGCGGCGGCCATTCTTTGGACGCAAACACATAAACGTCGAACCTCGCAAGCACCACGGTTGTACCTGGAGGCGTTGCGGGCCATCGTTGATGGCGATGATCATACCGCATTTGAGCGGCTCAAGGCCGTGGTCACCGAAGATTCGAATTACCTCGATGCGTATCTGAAGCTCGGCGACCTCCTGCGCCGCCGTGGACGCCACGACCGCGCGATCCGTGTGCACGAGGAACTCACCCTGCGCCTCGGACTTCCGAAGCCCGACGCTATTGCCGTTCAGAAATCACTGGCACAGGACTATCTCGCCGCCGGGAAACCGCAGGAAGCCGAAAGCGCGTTGCGCAAGATTCTCGAACTGCAGAAGGACCATCAGTGGGCGATCGAGAAGATGGTGCGTCTCCTCGAAGAGGATGGACGTTTTGATGATGCGTATGACCTCCGCCGCGACGCGCTGAAACGCTCCGGCCAGTCGGATGGCCATCTGCTGGCGATGTACAAGGCCCTCGAAGGACTCAAGGTCAACACCAATGGCAAGGGCCACGATGCGCGGTTGAGTTTTAAGGAAGCCCTCAATCACGACGCGAAATGCCTGCCCGCGCTTTTGTATCTCGGTGATTCTTACTGGAAAGAGGGACGTCACCAGGATGCGGTGGAATGGTGGACGCAGTTTGCCGAAAGCGAGCCGCGTGCCGCGCACGTGGTATTCGAACGGCTGCGCAAGGCGTATTTCGAGATGGGGCAGTTCGGCGAGATCACGAGAGTTTACGAGCACACGCTCGAAGCCGATCCCAAAAACACGGCGGCCCTGTTGGGCCTTGCCGAATTGTCCTTGAAGAAGGGCGAGTTCGACAACGCCCTGACGCAATTCCGCCATGTCCTCGACATCGACAGCGACAATGTCGCCGCCCGCGCCGGAATTGTGCGCGTCTTAGTCGAGCAGAAGCGTCTGCGCGACGCCACCAATGAGATCGACGCACTCTTAGAGACGACCCCATTCCACGGCGGCGGTTACATCTGCAAACGTTGCGGCAACCGCTCCGACGAGGCGGCCTGGCTCTGCCCGAAATGCAAGGGCGTGGAGACGTTTCAGTTGTATTGAATATTCTACGGGACGCAAGTTACACTTCCACGATTGGAGACCAGGCCGGACAAGAATGTCCGGCCTCACGATGTGTCTTGATAAGGAGTCACTGAGGACAAGACTCAAGGTAAGCATCAGTTGATCACGACACTCACGGAAATTGTCTTGGATTCGTGTGCAGGGCGGAGGGCACGTGGCTTGGGGACAGCAGGCACCCGCACACATCGGTAGGCCGGACACTCCTGTCCGGCCTCACGAACGGCGCAACAAGTTCCCAGCATTTAGGGGCTCCGGTGCAGAATGATAAATCCAAACGCCAACCGTAAGCGTTTGTCGGAGCAAACAGACGATGGAGCAGTTTCTTCTGCCGCTGGCGAAAGACGCATTTCGCCTTCGAAGTTAGTCACGCGATTTCGCCACACTCCTCACTGGCAGTTGGGCGGAAGCGCCTATTTCGTGACGTTTCGGTCAGCGCGCGGCAACCTTCCCAAAGCGGCACTGGAACAAGCCTGCGCCAACATTCTTGTTGGCCACGGCAAGACGTACCGGCTTTCGTTGGCCGTCGGAATGCCAGATCACGTCCACTTGCTCCTCTGTCCTCTCGAGGACGGTGGCGGTCTTTGTTTTGACCTATCCGACATCATGAAGGGAATCAAGGGAACGAGTGCGCGTCGCATCAATCAACTCCTGGGGACAGCGGGAACAGTCTGGCAGGAAGGATATTTTGACCGGATTATTCGCGATGAGTCTGAGCTGCAACGTGTCTTCGCGTACACGCTTAACAATCCAGTCCGGGCCGGGCTAGCTGACGATCCATGGCGTTATCCGTATCTCCTAATCCCATCCGGCTAACTTCGTCGGACAAGGCCGGACAAGAGTGTCCGGCCTACCGATGTACCGGGGAAGGTCGTCGCGGAATTGTTGGCATTTTGCATACTCCCCGCGTCAGAAGAACTATGATCTGTGGCCCTGACGTTACCCGTATCTGGTATTACCATCCGGCTAACTTCATCCGACAACACCGGACAAGAGAGTCCGGCCTACCGATGTGCCGGGGAAGGTCGTCGAGTATCCCGGTCGAAATCACACTCAAGTAGAGTATTGGTTCTCTCCGCCGGAAGCGAGGCACTATGTTTGGACTCAGACGCAACACGGACGCATCGGTAGGCCGGACATTCCTGTCCGGCGTCTCGACCGGCGATCACGGCCCCAACTTGGCGACACGCTGGGTGGGTTCGAACGCTCTCGTCGCCGTAATCCTCCTCCTCGCGGCCTGCTCCGGCTCGCCTACAAAGCCGACCTCGGGCGACAATATTGTCGAGGGGGTCAATCTCACTCAGGTGTTTGCCGCGCCCAGTGCGGCGGAGATTAATGCGATTGCCGATGAGTGGGCGAACCGGGATGTCAGCGCGCGCGATGTGCAGGTGGTGGCGACGCGCGGGGAAAACATCCGTGGCACCAATGTCACAGTGCGAATCATATCGCACACGGTCGACGGCTACACGCACTACGGCGCGGTGATCGCGCCGCTCAACAAACCGATTGGCAGCCTCCCGGTCCTGGTCTATTCGCATGGCGGTGACAACGGTGAAAATCTGAGTTTCACGCTGCTGTTCATTCCGAGCCAGCTCGCGAGCCTGGTCAGCAAGTTTGTGGTGGTGGTGCCGTCGTTCCGTTCGGAGCCGCTCATCTATAACAGCCATCCGTATGTTTCGACCGGCCCACCGAGCCCATGGGATCGCGACGTCGACGACGCATTGGCGCTGCTTAATGCCGCGATACAGGTGACACCATCGGCCGACCCGACGCACATCGGCGTGGTGGGGTTCAGCCGCGGCGCGGGCGTGGCGCTGTTGATGGGGATTCGTGATCCGCGGATCGACGCGGTGGTTGAATTCTTCGGACCAACCGACTTCTTCGGGACATACATGCAGGAATTGACCGCCGAAGCGCTGCGTGATTCGACGCGCGACCTGCCGGGATTGAGTTATTTGAACAGCGCATTCATTCAGCCGTTGAAGCGCGGCGAGATCACGATCGCGGCGTTTCGCAGGGAAATCGTCAGGCGGTCATCGGTTCTGTACGCAGGATTGCTTCCGCAACTGCAGGTTCATCACGGCACCGCTGATGCTGTGGTCGAATTCAGCCAGGCCGAAAGTCTCAGAGATGCGATGCAGGAGATCGGACGGGGCGCACCCGAATTCGAATTCTACGCATACGACGGCGGCACCCACGATTTCACGTCTCTGAACGGCAGCCTCGACCGCGCGGTGTCGTTCATCGAGCGGCTCTTGATACCTGTTGCTTCACGAAAAACGGCGCTGGTCCACGCACCGTCTTGATTGTCTGTTGGTGGGGTGGACTGAGCCCACGCTACGCGCGTTTCAATGTAATCAGGGTTATCTCGGAGGGAGCGCCGACGCGCAGCGGCGGGCCCCAGTAACCGGTGCCGCAACTGACATAGATCCACGTCTTGTCGTGCTTGTGCAGACCTCTGATGTAGGGCTGTGCCATGCGCGCCAGCCAATTCCCAGGGAAGAACTGGCCGCCGTGCGTGTGGCCACTGATCTGAAGATCGTACCCGGCGTCCGCGGCGGCAAAGATGCTGTTGGGCTGATGCGCGAGCAGAAGCTTGGGATTGCATGCCGGACTATTGGCCATTGCGCCATGGGGATCAGAGGTGTGATCGGGCTTGAATCCCCCTCCGTGATAGTCGGTGACCCCGGCCAGCATCATCCGCGCCCCATTGCGCTCGATCACGTGATGCTCATTCAAAAGTACTGTGAGCCCCAACCGGCGAACCTCATCAATCCAGGGAATGACCCCGGAGTAGTACTCATGATTGCCGGTCACAAAGAAGACTCCCGAAGGCGCTTTCAACTCACCGATCGGAGCGACGTCATTCCTCAATGAGTCAACCGTGCCATCCACCAGGTCGCCGGTGACTGCAATTATGTCGGCATTCAAGGCATTCGTCTCATCGACAACAGACTGCATCCAGTCACGCTTGATGGTCGGCCCGACATGGAGATCGGTAATCTGTGCGATTCGAAATCCTTCGAACTCGGGCGGCAACTCCGCCAGTTCGACAGTGACATTCTTCACCGCAGGACGGCGGCGTGCCGCCCACAAGCCATAAGAGGACAATGACGCGGTCAGCGCCAGGA
>JACRMA010000129.1 GCA_016235085.1 Candidatus Zixiibacteriota bacterium | reverse complement strand
TTGTCGATGTCCCCGGCCACGAACGATTCGTGAAGAACATGATCGCCGGTGTCGGCGCTATCGACTTCGTTCTTTTTGTCGTAGCTGCAGACGACGGCTGGATGCCGCAGTCCGCCGAGCATCTCGCAATTCTTCGGTACTTGGGAGTATCTCACGGAATCATCGTGGTCACGAAATCCGATTTGGTCGATCCCGATTGGCTGGTACTGGTTGGAGACGACATCCGTCAGCACCTGGCCGGATCGTTTCTGGCCGACTCACCCTTGGTCACAGTCGATTCACTCTCGGGACGAGGCATCCCCGAACTCAAAGCGGCGATCGGCAATTTGATCGGGATCCTTCCCCGGCGCCACGACATCGGTAAGCCGAGACTTTATATCGATCGCGCGTTTACCATCTCCGGACGCGGGGCGGTCGTGACCGGCACGCTGACCGAGGGACAATTGACGACGGGCCAAACGCTCATGGTGGTACCCGGCGAGATGAAAGTTCGCGTCCGCGAACTGCAGACGCACGGCCGCGCTGTCCCAGTGGCTCCGCCCGGCCAACGGGTCGCGATCAATCTTGCCGGCATTGAAACCGCCGACCTGAAACGCGGCCATTGCCTGGTTCTCGATTCTGATTCCGAAACAGTGGACCGCTTGTGGGCGGATGTCCATGTCCTCGCCGATTCGACACATCCGTTGGAGCATGGCCGCCGGGTTCTCGTCATGGTGGGAACGGCCGAGCCGGAAGGTGCCGCCTATCCGCTGGAACAAACCGAGATTCCCCCCGGCCACCACGGCATGTGTGAATTGCGGCTCGACCAGCCGGTCAAAGCCCGCCTGCGCGACCGGTTCGTCCTGCGCTGGCCAACCCCCGGCGTGACCATCGGCGGGGGAGTGATTCTCGACGTTGGCGGGACTCGCCAGACGCGCAAAGACCCTGGATTGGTCGCACGGCTCCGCACACGGTCAACGGGCACCATAGCGTCATACCGCACGACGGAACTTCAGAAGCACGGGTACGCCGCGCGTGCGCGCTTCCTGGAGCACGGACCATTTACCGATGAGGAAATCGAAAGCGACCTGACCATTGCCATCGGTGCGCGTGAAGCGTGCAGTTCCGGCGACTGGATTCTCCACACCCCCTGGCTTGAGGATTCAAGATCACGACTACTGGATGCGCTTTCAGTGTGGCATCAAGCGAACTCCCACTCACCCGGTCTTAATCTCGCCGAGTGGCAGGAACATGCGGGCATTCCCGGCGAGCCGATGGCGGAGATCGCTGCGCTGCTATTAAGGGACGGCAGCGTATCGCGAACCGGCGAAGCATATCATCTTCCGAATCACACACCCAAACTGCCGGTCGCCTGGAACATCGAGGCCGAAAAGCTATGGAAGACGATCGACGCCGGCGGCCACCAGCCCCCAACGCGTCCGGAACTGGAACTGACGGGCGAGAACGCCCGCGCCATTCTCGCTTTCTGGGTCGCCGCGGGCCAGCTGGTCCAACTCGGCGACGGTGTGATTTTCCCCAAACAGACCTTCGATCGCATTCGCGAGACAATTGTGGCACACCTAAAGAACACGAAGGAAATGTCCGCCGCGCAGCTTCGCGATCTCCTTGGGACTTCGCGGCGCTACGCAGTTCCCATCCTCGAAGCCCTCGACCGCGAAGGCACAACCAGACGTGAGGGGGATGTACGCGTTCTGGCAGAACCGAAATGAAACAGATCAGACCAATTGCCGGGATGCCCGCGATGTCATTCCCGCGAAAGCGGGAAACCAGCCGCCGGTGTGTCCCCTGGATCCCCGCCTTCGCGGGGATGACGTCCGGATGCTTCTGACAAATGAGCTATTACATGAATCACGGAGATCAGCAATGAAGACTGTAGCATCCTTCCGCTTCTTCAACGGCTCCATTGTCACCATGGATCCCCATGATGCCGTCGCCGGCGAAGTCATCACCGAAGGCAATGAGATCGTCTGGGTGGGCCGCCAGGGAGACGCACCGACTGAATACCGCCGAGCGAAGCCAGTCGATCTCAAGGGCCGCCTGCTCTTGCCCGCCTTCTCAGACTGCCACACCCACTTTCTCTTTTTCGCTCTCACATTGCTAAAAGTGAATCTCCGCGGTGCACCGTCTCTGGGAGCCGCGCTCGGCCGCATCGCCGCGCATGTTTCACAGAGCCACGGAAATCATGGCTGGGTGATCGGCGATGGATTCGACGTCAACCTCTGGGGGGGGAAGTGGCCCACCCGGCAGCATCTCGACAAGATTCTTCCGGACCGTCCTACGGCTTTCTTCAGCCATGATGAGCATTCGCTCTGGGTCAATTCCGTCGCGCTCAAACGTGCGGGAATCACCGCCGCAACACCTGATCCGGAAGGCGGCAGAATCTTCCGAGGGATCGATGGCCAGCCCACCGGCATCCTCCAGGAGACGGCCTATCGTCCGGTGCTCCGGGTATTCCCGAAACTCTCGCAACGCCACTCGGAGCAACTCATCGAAGCCTCACAGAAATCGGCCCATGCCCAGGGCGTCGTCGCCGTTGGCGACATGGGGGACGCCGCGTCGCTGCGTGCTTTCCAGGGCCTGCGCGACAAACGCCGTCTGCGTCTCCGCGTTTGGAAGACCATTCCATTGGACAACATGGAGGCCGCCATCATTGCCCGGCTCCGCTCCGGGATGGGAGACCGCTGGCTGAAGATCGGTGGCGTCAAAATCTTCCTTGATGGCGCCCTCGGATCGCAGACGGCGTGGATGCTGAAACCGTACACATCTGACCGCAAGAATCTCGGTGTCTGCCGGCTGGAGCACTCGGCATTCGACAGGATTGTGAAGCGTGCCACCAGCCATGGACTCTCGGTGTGCGTCCACGCAATCGGCGATGCCGCTGTCCTGCAGGCCATCGAGGTCCTCTCGAAGAATCGAAGTCGGTTCCCAAAGGCGCAACCACCCAGAATCGAGCATCTGCAACTGGTCGACAAAACCGGTCTCGACAAGATTCGCGATTCCGGCATCATCGCCTCGATGCAGCCTTCCCATTTGCTCACCGACCGTGACTACGCCGATCAGCACTGGGGCAAACGGTCACGCCGGGCATTCGCGCTACGGTCACTCTGGAACCAGGGTGTCCCCATGGGCTTTGGCTCCGATGCGCCCATCGAACCCCTCGCCCCCCTGTCGGGGATCGGCGCCGCGGTATACCGTTCCCGCCCTGACGACCGCCGTGGGTCCTGGTATCCCAAAGAGCATCTGGCACCATGGGAAGCGATTTGGGGATTCACCGCCGGTGCTGCCCTCGCCACCGGCGACGCCGCGACACGCGGCATGATCCGCCCCGGCATGCTGGCCGACCTGGTCGTCCTCGACCGCAACATCCTGACCTGTCCGCCCAAGAAGATTTTCGATACCAACGTGGTTATGACATTCGTTGACGGGATCCGGGTGTTCGATGCAGAGGATTAACCCTCGTGTTTGGTGAATCCAATTCCCCGGAGTGACGGAAGTTCATAGCCCCGGAGGGGCGAAAGGATCTGCTCGCTTCGCCAAATCGGCGCGGTGAATGCACAACAACTTCTTTCGCCCCGCCGGGGCTGAATATATCACGTCTCCTCACCGACTTTGCCGCCCCCCTTTTTTGGTTGACGCCCCCCTGGCGAATACCGATTCTACATATGTGACTGCCATGAAACGGGGAATGATCGTCGTCCTCTGGGCGATTTCCGTGTTCGCCCTCCCGACCCTTGCCGTACACGCGGCGACGGTGGAGGTCATCACGATTGACGGACCCATCGGTCCGGTGACTCAGATGGTCATCGATGATGCGATCAAGGATGCCGAGGACAGCGGCGCTGAGGCGCTGATTATCGAGCTCGACACTCCGGGTGGCCTCATGACCACCACGAAGGAGATCACGCAGTCGATCCTCAACGCCAATATCCCGGTGATCGTCTACGTTGCCCCCTCCGGCGCCAGCGCAACCTCCGCAGGCATCTTCATTCTGATCTCCGCCCACTTTGCCGTGATGGCGCCCGGCACGAATGCCGGCGCCGCTCATCCGGTGATGCTGGAAGGGAAGATGGACTCGGTCATGTCGGTCAAGGCCGAGAGCGACGCATCCGCCAATATCCGCGCCCTAGCGCTACGACGTGGCCGCAACGCCGACTGGGCCGAACGGGCTGTCCGTCTTTCCGAATCGATTACCGCGGATGCGGCCGTCGACTCGCACGTGGTCGATTTTGTCGCGCGCAATATCGATGACCTGCTCGATTCGCTGCAGGACCGCACGACCAATCTTCCGCGCGGCGACGTCAAACTCAATACCAAGGGTGCCAATGTCCACCGTACCGAGATGACCTGGCGGGAACGCGTCCTGTCGGTGCTGACCAACCCGAATATCGCCTACATCCTGATGTCGATCGGCTGGCTGGGGATCCTGATGGAACTTTACCATCCCGGCGCGATCTTCCCCGGCGTTGTGGGCGCGATCTGCCTCATTCTGGGATTCTATTCCCTGCAAACGCTGCCGATCAATTACGCCGGCCTGGCGCTCATCGGCCTGGCAATTCTGCTATTTATATTGGAGTTGAAGATCGTCAGTCATGGACTGCTGACGATCGGGGGCGCGATCGCCATGGTCATCGGGTCCGTCATGCTGATCGATTCCGCCGAACCCGGCGCACGCATATCGCTGACCGTCATTCTCGCCATGGTCGGCACAGTCGTCGCATTCTTCATCCTCGCGATGGCGCTGGCGCTCAAAGCGCGTAGCCGCAAACCGGTGACCGGCGACGAGGGACTGATTGGGCAAATCGGCCACGCGAAGTCATCATTCGACGCCACCGGGATGATCTATGTCGCCGGCGAATACTGGCAGGCGAGCACGACCGCGCCTGTTTCCGACGGCGCCAGGGTGGAAGTTATCGCTAAGAACGGGATGGTACTGACAGTCAAGCCTGTTGAATAGGAGGGATGCATGCCGCAAATCGGAACATTGACCGTTGTACTCGTCGCGCTGTTTATCATGGCCAACGCCATCCGTGTTCTTAAGGAATACGAACGCGGCGTGATTTTCCGGCTGGGCCGACTGATCGGCGCCAAAGGCCCGGGGATTATTTTTCTGATCCCGATCGTCGACAAAATGCAACGCGTCGATTTGCGGACCATCACCTTCGACGTTCCGCCGCAAGACGTCATCACCCGCGACAACGTGACGATCAAGGTCAACGCCGTCCTGTACTTCCGCGTCATGGATGCCAACAAGGCCATCGTCAACGTCGAGAACTACATGATGGCCACCTCGCAGATCGCCCAAACGACACTGCGCTCCATCCTCGGCCAGTTTGAACTCGATGACCTCCTTTCGACGCGCGACAAGATCAATCAGAAATTGGCGCAGATCATCGACGATCAGACCGAACCCTGGGGCATCAAGGTCTCAGTCGTCGAAGTGAAGAACGTCGATCTTCCGGTCGAAATGCAGCGCGCCATCGCCCGCCAAGCCGAAGCCGAACGTGAACGCCGCGCCAAAATCATTCACGCCGAAGGCGAGCACCAAGCCGCCGAACGTCTCGCTGCCGCCGCCGAGATCAGAAGTACATTGCCGAGGACACATCAAAGACGACCTGATAATTCCTGAAGAACTCATCAATGGTAGCGTGGGCTCTGCCCACCCTCTTTTTTGTCAACCGCTCAACAAGCTACTTCGGAATAGAGACGGGGCCCAAGGGGCTGAAAGCCCCTTGTCCGCAATGGGTCGGGTATGGCGACACGAGCCTTCCTCTTCCAGTATTCAGTATTGGCGAGCGGCTCCCCTATTGTCCTCCCCGCGAAAGCGGGGATCCAGTCTGTCCCAGTACGACGGGCTCCCGTGTCGCGGAAAAGACATCACACGTGGTCGGAACACACTTGCCTCAACGTGGGCCGCAAAGGGTCGTTGCGTGAAACGCATGTACCGCAATAGCATAGGGTCGCAATCTCATGTGTCGAGCGGATTGGGGACTCCGCTCACCGCGGCAACCGTTCTATTGCCTTGTGTAACAGAGACTTCTACGCCATCGCCGCGCCGATCTTACGATCCGTCCCCCCATTTCGCATTTTCCCATTGACTTGCAACCACTTCCCCCTTCATTTCCGGCTTTTTCAGGAACCGATCGAAGCAAAAAAGCGAGGCAGTTATGGTCAAAACCAAGGAAAGTGTATTGGAGCTATTGGACGTTAACAAAGTCCGTTATGTACGCCTTTTGTTCACTGACATCCTCGGCCAGATGAAGGGGATGTCCATCACCCGCAGTGAAATCGACACCGTCCTCGAAGAAGGGCAGGGATTCGATGGATCTTCCGTCGAGGGTTTTGTCCGCATCGAGGAATCCGATCTCATGGCGATGCCCGATCTGCGGTCCTTCCGCGTGATCCCATGGGAAATCGCAGGGGAGAAGATTGCGCTGATGTTCTGCGACATCTACAACCCCGACGGCACTCCGTATTCGGGCGACCCGCGCAATGTGCTGAAACGCGCGTTGAAGAATGCCTCCGATCGCGGTTTCACGTTCAACTGTGGCCCGGAGATCGAGTATTTCTATTTCCGCAATGCCCACGGCACCGAGCTTCTCGATCACGACGGTTACTTCGACTACTCCACCGTCGACGAAGGCACCAAACTGCGAAAGAAAGCCGTCGTTTCGCTCGAAGCCATCGGCATCCCGGTCGAGTGCTCGCACCACGAAGTTGCACCGTCGCAACATGAGATCGACCTGCGCTACCAGGAAGCGTTGGTCATGGGCGACTTCGCCATGCTCTACCGCTTCGTGATCAAAGAACTGGCCCTCGAGTCCGGCGCCTATGCGAGCTTCATGCCCAAGCCGATCTTTGGCCAGAACGGATCGGGCATGCACACCCACATGTCGCTATTCAAGGGCGACAAGAACGCCTTCTTCGATCCCAGCGACCCGTACCACCTCTCTGCCATGGCTCGGTCGTTCATGGCCGGAATCCTCACCCATGTCCGCTCGATGACACTCGTGTTGAACCAGTGGGTCAATTCCTACAAACGGCTCGTCGTCGGCTACGAAGCCCCAGTCTACATCTCCTGGGGACGCCGCAACCGCTCATCTTTGATCCGCGTGCCGATGTACCGCGTCGGCAAGGAAAAGGCGACGCGCATTGAACTGCGTTCCGCCGATCCCGCCTGCAATCCGTATCTGGCGTTCGCCTGCATGTTGGCCGCCGGTCTCGACGGCGTCGACAAGGGCTACACGCTACCCGAGCCGATCGAAGAGAACATCTTCCACATGGACGAGCCCGAGCGCAAGAAACGCGGTATCCAGGCACTCCCCTCATCGTTGATCGAGGCCGTTGATCTCATGGCGTCATCGTCCTTGATGAAGGAGACGCTCGGCACACACATCTTCGAGACCTTGCTCGAGAACAAGCGCATGGAATGGGACCGTTATCGTACGCAGGTCACCGACTACGAACTCGGCACCTACCTGCCACTGCTGTAACCGTGTCGGTGGAGCACGACGGGTTTACGGTTTGACCGTAGGGGCGTATTGCATACGCCCCTTTTTCGTGAGCGCAAAACACTTCCTTGCCCAAGACCCACTTCATGATGATCGATCAGGGCTGGTTCCAACTGCGGGGTCTCTACGGTAGGGGATCGGGCGTATGCAATACGCCCCTACCGTCTTCGGCGATTCTTCAGGCACGACTTCAGGTTGCCCCACCGGCCTCCAAAATCTATCTTCCAACGTGAACGCTCCCCCATACCAATGGTCCATCGCGCGGATGACAAATGCCCTTCGCACGGGTGGCATCTCCGCGCCGGAACTCGCGCAGACGCATCTCGATCGAATCGCCGCGCGCCGTGAGGTGAATGCCTATATCAACGTGACAGGGGACATGGCGACAATCGCCGCGGCCTCTTCCGACCAGTCGCGAAATCTCCCTCTGGCGGGCATTCCCATCGCAATCAAGGACAACATCACACTCGAGGGCGTCCCGTGCACCTGTGGCTCGCGCATGCTCGAGAATTGGATTGCGCCATATGATGCCACCGTGGTCGAACGGCTCAAGGCCGCCGGAGCGGTGATTCTCGGCAAGACCAATTGCGATGAATTCGCCATGGGTTCATCCAATGAGAATTCCCACTTTGGATCAGTTCAGAATCCCAACGCTCCGGGACGTGTGCCCGGTGGATCGTCCGGTGGCTCCGCGGCTGCTGTGGCCGACTTCCAGGCCGCTGCCGCCCTTGGCTCAGACACCGGTGGATCGGTGCGTCTCCCGGCCGCCTTTTGTGGAGTTGTAGGGCTCAAGCCCACGTACGGTGCCGTATCACGCTGGGGCTTGGTGGCATTCGCGTCGTCTCTCGATCAGGTTGGCGTCCTGGGCCGGACGGTTGATGACACAAAGCGTGTGTTCGAGGTGATTCGCGGGTATGATCCCAAAGACTCAACCTCAATGCGTAACCTCCTGGCGAGCCCAATTCCCGAAACACTGACGATTGGCCTGCCCCGCGAATACTACGGCAACGGCCTCGATCCCGAAGTACGTCGCGCCGTCACCGGCACCGCCCAAGCACTTCAGGCCGCCGGCCACCGGCTCGTCGACGTTTCCCTCCCGAACTCGCCGTACACAATTGCCGCCTATTACATCATCTGCTGCGCCGAAGCGTCGGCCAACCTCGCCCGCTACGACGGCGTCAAATACGGTTATCGCTCGGCAGCGACACAGGATCTGTCGAGCATGTATGGCCGGACACGCTCCGAAGGGTTTGGCATGGAGGTCAAGCGGCGCATACTGCTCGGCACCTATGTGCTCTCGGCAGGGTACTTCGACGCGTACTACGCAACCGCTCAGAAAGTCCGTGCTCGAATCGCCGCCGATTTCGCGAATGCGTTTGAGTCTGTCGACTGCCTGCTGACCCCTACGGCGCCGACTTGCGCATTCAAACTGGGGGAGAAGCTCGATGATCCGCTGGCGATGTACCTGATGGATATCTACACAACATCCGTCAATCTCGCCGGCCTCCCGGCCATCTCGGTCCCGTGCGGACGGTCAAACGCGGGATTGCCAATCGGGGCACAGATCATCGGGAGAGCATTTGAAGAGAACCTGATAATGTCAGTTGCCTCGGGAATCGAGGAAGCGTGTGCGATGTGATTTCGATCATTATCGGCGAACAAAGAAGGTGGGCAGACCCCACCCTTGTATGGACCCATTGCGTATGATCGGATTACATGGAGCAATAAATTGTAACGCGTGGAGGGAGGGCGAGGCTCCTGCCGAGCCTCTTTGCGCGCGGCGACATGGCGCGGCAGGAGCCCCGCCCTCCCTCCGACACGAATCGTAGATTCATGTGTATGAGCAACCCGAACAAACCATACGAACCCGTCATCGGTCTCGAGGTCCACGCTCAGCTCGCGACGCGATCCAAAATATTCTGCGGTTGCTCCACATCCTTTGGGGCTGATCCGAATTCGCACGCGTGCCCGGTTTGCCTGGGACTTCCCGGCGCCCTTCCGGTCTTGAACCGCGAGGTAGTGGAATTCGCCATCCGCCTCATTCTGGCGGTCGGCGGCCAGGTCAGCCCACGCAGTGTCTTCGCCCGTAAGAACTACTTCTACCCCGATCTTCCCAAGGGCTACCAAATCTCACAGTACGATCTTCCAATAGGGCAGGGCGGCTCCGTGGAATTCCTCCACGACGTCCACCCCGTCCACAAAGTCCAGGTCGGACTCATGCGGATTCACCTCGAAGAAGACGCCGGTAAATCCCTTCACAGCGAAGATTCGACAGATGATTCCACACTTGTCGACGTCAATCGTTGCGGTGTCCCACTCTTGGAGATCGTCAGCCGGCCCGAAATCCACTCTCCACATGAAGCGTCACTCTACCTGCAGCAACTGCACCAAATCGTGCAATATCTCGGGATTTGCACGGGGAACATGGAAGAGGGCGCGCTACGCTGTGACGCGAATGTCTCAATCCGGCCAGTCGGAAGCACAACCCTCGGTACCCGCACTGAACTGAAGAACATGAATTCATTCCGTGCTGTCGAACGCGCGCTGTCAGTCGAGATCGAACGCCAGACCGAACTTGTCCGGAATGGCCAGACGATCCGGCAGGAAACGATGCTCTGGGATGAGAAATCGCAGA
>JACRMA010000116.1:16856-27222 GCA_016235085.1 Candidatus Zixiibacteriota bacterium | reverse complement strand
GCCGTCGTAGACAGCCTTCTCGTCGCTCGAATCCGCGATAGTGCGCGAAGTGTGGCGAGGGCGCCTCGCCCGCGTTCGGCGCGACGCGCCGAATCCCGTTACGCGACTGACGGTATGGTGCTCGGGCACACAAGAGGTGCGGGCTGCGCCCGCACCGCGGCCGAGGGCGGCCGCGCCACATTAGGCTTTGGCCCAAGCTAATTGTCCCGCGTTCAGAGCCTCATCGATATCGATGCAGTGGAATCAGTGAGCTTGAAGTGTGGCGCGGGCGCCCTCGCCCGCGTTCGGCGCGAAGCGCCGAACTTCTTCGCGGTTTCCCCACACAGCGGTTCAAAAACAAAAGCCCCATCCCGGTTTCCCGGGACGGGGCGATTTGATTCTCAATTGAATGAGCTTACTTCACCAGGATCATCTTCTTCGTCGCCGTGAATGCCTTCGCTTCCAGGCGATAGAAGTAGACACCCGATGCGAGCGGCTGACCGGATTGATCGGCGCCATCCCAGGCAACCTGTACCGAGCCCTGGCCGTTACCGACGAAGGTCCGAACAGTCTGGCCTGTTATGTTGTAGACCGAAAGCTTCCAGTCCGTCTGCTCCTTCAAGCCAAACTGAATCACCGTGCCCGCGTTGAACGGGTTCGGGTAGTTCTGCAGAAGCGTGTACTCGCCCGGGATGCCTCTGTCGACCGAAGTGCTCAACAGCGCGCCCTGCGCATCGGACATCTGGATGTCGGTGAGCTCAATCGTCCCCTCGCCGGTGACCGGGATCAATAGGATTTCATTGACGCCTGCAGCGATCCTGGCGCCCTTGACGCTGGTGACCGGCGCCAGCAGGACACGCAACTCACCGTTGGTGGCTTTCGATGTCAGGACCATCTGCGAGGCGGCGGCACTCAGCGCCGGTGCGCCCGGTGTAAGTCCGGAATACCGGAAGGTCAGCAACGCCGCGCCGAGTTCGGCGATCGAGTTGGTGCTCACCGTGGCGCGATGATCGCTGATTTGTACCATCGCCTCGGCCTTCTGAGTGAACGGCGCCAGTTTCGGATTGCCGCCCGCCGGGAAGGGTTGCGCATCACCGGTGATGATTCGAATCAGATAGACCAGATCGGCCACTGTCAGCACGATGCCATCATCGTTGATATCCGTTGACAGAACCTGCACCGCACGTAATGCCGGATCGCTTGACAGGACTCCGATACCCTCAATGAAGTAGCGGCTGAACAGAACCGCGTCGGCAACGGAATTCGCCACGCCGTCGAGGTTCAGGTCGCCGCGGTCATCCGGCGGCGGAATGATGCAGATCGTGCCACCACTGAAGCAGACGGCCGGACGAGGCCGGAATCCCGGCTTCGGATTCGACAAACACGCGGGATCGATGCCATCGATCTCCACAAATGAGGTGTCGCCCGTCTTGCTCGAGATGATGTTGTCTGTGCAGTCGAACGAACAGAAGTTGATCGGGATGCACTGATCGATGAAGTTGCGATCCGAGGTAACGACGAAGGTCAGATCGGCAATTGATCCAACCGGACGATATGCTGCCGGCGACGGATGCAATGCCGGTCCGTTGTCCAGATCGGCCAGCGCCACCAGATGAATCATTCCGGTCGGGCATGGGCCGCCACAATTGCCGGTGCTGCCAAATCGGTAGGTGAAGTACTCCCATTCCGCAATGGCGGCGCCTTTGTTCACGCCGGTCAGGCGCAGAGCCGTCGGGTCGTAGCATAAGAGCAGATCGAATCCGCCGATATCAGTGCTCAGCCCGTCGATCTTGATCGGCATCGTCACCGTCTGCCCGGATAGGGCCGGAATCGTGCCTGCCGGTGTCGCACGCTGGCTGGCAGACTTCTGCGATACTGGGGCCAACGCATCCGGGCCGCCCACAGATACTGTGACAAGGCAGGAAGAACAGGCTCCGGTTACCAGACTCGTGACCGTGTCCGCCAACCCGCTGCACGCCGTCACGACAATCGTAATCGTGTCGTATGTGGTTTCGTCGCAGGCAAGGCAGATCTGAGTCGGACTGATCGAGACCAGCCCCGGGAATCCCGTCGCCGTGATACTGCAGATTTGATCGTTCGGGCCGATCATGACCGACAGCGGAACGCAGGTCGTGTCCAATCCCGAACACAGATAATTGAACCGCAGGACAGGCGGGATGAGCTCCGGTTTCTGAATGCAGGTGATGATGACATTCACGGTGTCGTAGTCGCTGATGCCGCAACCGTCCGTGACCTTGCCGACCAGCGTGTAGGTGCCAACGCCGATCGGAATGAAACACATTTGATTCTGTGCCGTGTCAATCGTTGCCCCCGGAGGCCCGGAGACGAATGATTCCACGAGCCCGTTCATGCCATCGGGATCGGACACACTGTACGGCACGCAAACCCGCGCCTGTGTGCATTGCATCAGATTGACGTCCGCGCCAAATGAGATCGTCGGCGCCGAATTCGGCGTCACCGTAACCACGGCGTCGTCACTGGCGGTGCAGCCATTCGCCGGATTCCGGACCGTCAGCGTATAGGTGCCGCCGGCATTCACGACCGGTGTGGCCGTCGTCCCGCCCGAAACAATGTTCCCGCCACCGCTTGCCGCCCAACTGTACTGGGCACCCGGCGTCGAGGAGGAACCGTTCAAGGTCACTTGCGTGATCAGGCATGTCAGGACTTTGTCCGGCCCCGCGTTCGCATTTGCACCGTTAACATTGTAGTTGATGACCGAAATGCACGAATCGGTGCAACCGGTGGCCGTGATCGTCACAAATACCGTCTTGTTCCCCGGGACGTTGTAACGGGCGAACGCGGTCCCCTGCCCGATGATTGGTGCCGGGGACCAGAGATAAGTAACGCCGGTCGATGGGGTGGAGGTCACAGAAGCAGTCGCCAGGAGGCTGTCACAGGTGATTTCGTCGCCGCTGCAACTCAGCACCGGCTTGGCGATATTCTGTGTAACGATCGTGACATCACTCGCCGTGCAGCCATTCGCCGGATCGGTTACCGTAAGAGTGTAGGTTCCCGGGGCATCAACCAGTGGCGTCGCCGTGGCCGCGCCAGAGACGATGTGGCCGCCGCCTGATGCCACCCAACTGAATGTCGCGCCGGCGGTGCTCGATGATCCGTCCAGCGTAACTTGTGTGACCGTACAGGTGAGAATCTTGTCCGCACCGGCAACCGCGTTCGGCACAGTGACATTCTGAATCACCAGGGCTGTGTCAACGGCGATGCAACCGTTGGTCGGATCTGTGACGACGATCGAGTATGTTCCCGCCGCGTCGACCAGCGGCGTGGCGGTCGTGCCGCCCGACACGATGTGGCCGCCGTTGGACGCCACCCAGTTGAAGGTCACGCCCGGTGTGGTCGATGATCCCGCAAGTGTCACTTGCGCCGTTGCGCAAGTCAGAACCTTGTTCGGTCCGGCATTGGCGTTCGGCGCCGCAACATTCTGCGTCACCGACGCAACATCGGTCGCGGTGCAACCGTTCGCCGGATCGGTAACGGTCAGCGTGTATGTCCCGGCCGCGTCAACCAGCGGAGTGGCCGTGGTGGCGCCGGATACGATGTGCCCGCCCGCCGATGCCGCCCAACTGAACGATACGCCCGCCGTGGTCGAGGAGCCGCTGAGATTGATCTGCGTCACCGAGCATGTCAGGACCTTGTCAACGCCCGCATCCACATTTGGCGGCGTGATATTCTGCGTCACGATCACCACATCGGTCGCGGTGCAGCCATTGGCGGGATTCTTCACCGTCAGGGTGTATGTACCGGGGGCGTTGACCAGCGGCGTGGCGGTGCCGGCTCCAGAGACGATATTGCCGCCGCCCGAGGCCACCCAACTAAAGATCGCGCCCGGCGTCGTGGATGAACCGTCCAGAGTCAGCGACGTGATAGTGCAGGTCAGGACCTTATCCAGACCCGCGTTGGCATTCGTGTTGTTGATGTTTTGCGTGATCACCGCTTCGCACGAATCCTTGCAACCGGTCGCCAGAATCGTGACCACGACCTTCTTGTTGCCCGGTGTGTCGTAGCGCGCAAACGCCGTCCCTTGGCCCGATATGGGCGCCGGTGACCAGGCGTAGCTGATGCCAGTCGACGGAGTAGACGTCACGCCGGCCGTGGCATTGAGGCTGTCGCAGGTCAATTCATCACCCGCGCAACTGAGCACCGGCTTCGTGACATTCTGTGTGATAACGGCGCTGCACGAATCTTTGCACCCGGTCGCCGTGATCGTCACAATCACCCATTTTGTTCCCGGCGTGTCGTAACGCGCGTGCGCGGTGCCCTGGCCGCTGGTCGGCGCCGGACTCCACACATAGTTGATGCCTGTCGACGGAGTCGAAGAAACGTCGGCAGAAGCGAACAGACTGTCGCAGGTGAGCTCGTCACCGCTGCAACTC
The DNA here is from genome assembly GCA_016235085.1 of Candidatus Zixiibacteriota bacterium. GTDB lineage: Bacteria > Zixibacteria > MSB-5A5 > WJJR01 > WJJR01 > JACRMA01. Next base: position 22,831 of record JACRMA010000116.1, on the reverse strand, counting down.
AGCACCGGTTTGGCCACGTCCTGTGTCACCAGCGCAACATCAGTCGCGGTGCAGCCGTTTGCAGGGTCAGTTACGGTCAGCGTGTAAGTTCCCGGAGCATCGATGAGCGGTGTTGCCGTCGTCGACCCCGACACAATATTGCCGCCGAGCGAGGCCACCCAGCTGAAGGTGGCGCCGGCTGTGCTCGATGAACCCGACAGGTTGACTTGCGTCACGGAACAATTAAGGGCCTTGTCCGATCCGGCGTCGGCATTCGGCGGCGTGATATTCTGCGTCACCAGTGCCACGTCCGTGGCGGTGCAACCATTGACCGGATCGGTCACGGTCAGTGTGTATGTCCCCGCCGCGTTAACCAGCGGTGTCGCGGTTGTAGCACCGGACACGATGTTTCCGCCCGCAGACGCTGCCCAACTGAACGTTGCGCCCGGCGTGCTCGACGAACCCGAAAGATTGATCTGAGTCACAGTGCAGGTCAGGACCTTATCCGTTCCCGCATCGGCATTCGGAGCCGTCAGATTCGCGGTGACCAGTGCCGTGTCTTTCGCCGTGCAACCATTAACCGGATCCGTTACGGTCAGCTCATACGTACCCGCGGCGTCAACCACCGGCGTCGCCGTGCTGCCGCCCGAAACGATATTTCCACCCGCGCTGGCTGCCCAGCTAAACGTGGCGCCCGGCGTCGTGGACGAGCCGCTCAGAGTTGCCTGCGGAGCCGCGCAAGTAATGACTTTGTCGGGTCCGGCACTGACGTTCGGCGGTGTATTGTTCAACGTCACCAGTGCCACATCGCTCGCGGTGCAACCGTTCGAGGGATCAGTTACTGTCAGGGTGTAGGTACCGGCCGCGTCCACCAGCGGCGTCTCGGTATTAGCACCGGAAACGATGTTTCCGCCAGCTGATGCGACCCAACTGAATGTCGCGTATGGTGTGGTCGATGATCCGAGCAGATAGACCTGTGTAATCGTGCAAGTGAGCACATCATCAGTTCCTGCGTCGGCATTGGGAGCGGCAACGTTCTGCGAGACCAGCGCCGTGTCAGCCGCCGTGCAACCATTCGCGGGATCGGTAACGGTCAAAACGTATGTTCCAGCAGTGTTGACCAGCGGTGTCGCCGTGGTCGCGCCTGAAACAATGTTGCCGCCACCGGAAGCCGCCCACGAGAACGTCGCGCCCGCAGTGCTGGAAGATCCGCTAAGGTTGATCTGCGTCACCGTGCACGTCAGGATCTTGTCGATCCCGGCGCTGACATTCGGCGCCACAACATTCTGCGTCACCAGCGCCACGTCACTGATTGTGCAACCGTTCGCGGGATTGGTCACTGTCAACGTATAGGTGCCTGCGGCATTGACCGTCGGCGTCGCCGTGGAGGCGCCGGAAACAATGTTCCCGCCGCCGCTCGCGACCCAGCTAAACAGCGCTCCCGGTGTCGTCGAGGAGCCGTCGAGCGTGACTTGCGTCACCGTGCAGGTCAGAACCTTGTCTCCTCCGGCATCGGCGTGCGTGCCATTGGTATTCGTGGTGATGACCGCGTCGCACGAATCAGCGCAACCCGTGGCGGTGATTGTCACGACCACCCGCTTGGTACCTGCGCTGTTGAAGCGGGCACTCGCGGTGCCCTGGCCGCTCACCGGTGATCCGTACCAGAAGTAGGTCACTCCAGTGGATGGTGTCGAGGACACCGTTGCCGAAGCCACGAGACTGTCACACGTCAGTTCATCACCGGTGCAGCTGAGAGACGGCGTGGTTGTGCTTAACGTAACCAGCGCCACATCTGTTGCCGTGCAACCGTTAACCGGATCGGTCACGGTCAGGGTGTAGGTACCGGCGGCATTGACGAGTGGTGTTGCCGTGCTGGCGCCCGATACGATGTTCCCGCCCAGTGACGCCGCCCAACTGAAGGATGCGCCCGGAGTCGTCGAGGACCCTGAGAGATTGATTTGGGTCACGGCACAAGTGAGAACCTTGTCCGAACCGGCATCGGCGTTAGGTGCGGTCGTGTTTTGTGTGACCAACGCGACATCGGTCGCGGTGCAGCCGTTGGCTGGATCAGTAACGGTCACCGTGTAGGTGCCCACAGCATCGACCAGCGGGGTCGCTGTCGTGGCTCCCGAGACGATATTCCCGCCGCCCGATGCCGCCCAACTGAAGGTTGCGCCCGGTGTCGTCGAGGACCCTGCCAGATTCACCTGCGTCACTGTGCAGGTCAGAACCTTGTCTGGCCCGGCGTTCGCATTCGGTGGTGCCACGTTGAGCGTAACCAGCGCGACGTCGGTCGCGGTGCAGCCGTTCGCAGGATCGGTCACCGTCAGTGTGTATGTCCCCGCGGCATCAACCAGCGGTGTGGCGGTTGTCGCACCGGAAACGATATTGCCGCCGAGTGTCGCCGCCCAGCTGAATGTCGCACCGGGTGTTGTCGAGGAACCCGCCAGGTTGATTTGCGTCACCGAGCAGGTGAGTACTTTATCGGGACCGGCGTTGGCGTTCGGTGCCGCAACATTAAGCGTCACCAGGGCGGCATCGGTTGCGGTGCAACCATTCGCCGGATCGGTGACGGTCAGCGTATACGTGCCCGCCGCATCAACCAGCGGCGTCGCAGTCGCGGCGCCGGACACGATGTTCCCGCCCAAGGACGCGACCCAGCTAAATGTCGCGCCTGGAGTGGTGGAGGATCCGGAAAGATTCACCTGGGTGACGGAGCAAGTTAGAACCTTGTCCGCGCCCGCATTAGCATTTGGAGGTGTGACGTTGAGTGTGACCAGCGCCACATCGGTTGCCGTGCATCCGTTTGCCGGATCCGTCACCGTGAGTGTGTATGTCCCAGCGGCATCAACCAACGGTGTCGCCGTCGTTGCACCGGAAACAATATTCCCGCCAAGCGTTGCCACCCAACTGAAGGCCGCGCCCGGCGTGGTCGATGAACCAGCCAGGTTGATCGATGTCACAGAGCAGGTCAGGACTTTATCCGGACCCGCGGCCGCATTGGGAGCCGCAATATTCAGAGTGACCAGCGCCACGTCGGTCGCCGTGCAACCATTCGCCGGATCAGTTACCGTCAGCGTGTAAGTTCCCGCCGCATCAACCAGTGGTGATGCAGTCGTTGCGCCAGAAACGATATTACCGCCCGCCGAGGCGACCCAACTGAACGTCGCACCCGGGGTCGTTGAGGACCCGGAGAGGTTGATCGACGTCACTGTGCATGTCAGGACTTTATCAGCGCCGGCGTTGGCATTGGGCGCCGCCGCATTAAGCGTTACCAGTGCGACATCCGTCGCGGTGCAGCCATTGGCAGGATCGGTCACCGTCACGGTATATGTTCCGGCGGCATCAACCAACGGCGTGGCCGTCGTGGCCCCTGACACGATGTTTCCACCCAGGGATGCCACCCAACTAAACGTTGCGCCCGGTGTCGTCGAGGAGCCCGCCAGATTGATCTGCGTCACCGCGCAAGTCAGGACTTTGTCCGGACCGGCGTCAGCATTGGGAGCAGCATTGTTGAGTGTAACCAGCGCGACGTCTGTCGCAGTGCATCCGTTGGCGGGATCGGTAACCGTGAGTGTGTATGTTCCGGCCGCATTAACCAGCGGTGTCGCTGTGCCGGCGCCGGAGACGATGTTCCCGCCTGCCGACGCGACCCACGCAAACGTGGCACCCGGGGTCGTCGAAGACCCGCTGAGAGTCACTTGAGTCACTGCGCAGGTCAGGACTTTGTCTGCGCCCGCATTGGCGTTCGGAGCCGCGACGTTCGATGTCACGAGTGCGACATCAGTCGCGGTGCATCCGTTCGCCGGATCGGTCACAGTGAGTGTGTATGTACCGGCGGCGTTCACCAGCGGTGTCGCGGTGGTCGCGCCCGAAACAATGTTTCCACCGGCCGAGGCGACCCAGCTGAATGTCGCGCCGGGTGTCGTCGAGGAACCAGAGAGATTAATCTGAGTGACCGAACAGGTCAGCACCTTGTCCGGGCCCGCGTTCGCATTTGGCGCCGTAACATTGGCGGTCACCAATGCCACATCAGTGGCCGTGCAGCCGTTGGCCAAGTTCTTCACCGTCAGAGTATATGTACCGGCGGCGTTGACCAGTGGCGTCGCCGTCGTTGCTCCGGAAACGATGTTACCGCCATTCGATGCCACCCAACTGAATGTGGCGCCCGGCGTCGTCGATGATCCGTTTAGATTGATCTGAGTCACCGAACAGGTGAGCACCTTGTCCGTACCGGCGTCGGCATTCGGCGCCGCGATATTCTGCGTGATGACGGCGTCGCACGAATCCTTGCATCCGGTGGCCAGAATGGTCACCACCACCCGCTTGGTGCCGGGGGCGTTATACCGCGCGCTGGCGGTGCCCTGTCCGCTCACCGGCGCCGGGGACCAGACATAGCTGACTCCGGTTGAGGGAGTGGAGGACACGGAGGCGGAAGCCGCGAGACTGTCGCAGGTCAGTTCATCACCGGTGCAACTGAGCACCGGTGTCGTGGCCGATTGCGTGATGACGGCATCGCAAGAGTCCTTGCATCCAGTTGAGGTCAGCGTAACGACGACCTTCTTCGTTCCTGGAGTGTCGTAACGTGCACTGGCCGTTCCCTGTCCGCTCAGCGGCGCGGGTGACCACACGTAGGTCACACCGGTCGACGGCGTGGACACCACAGTCGCCGAGGCCTGAAGGCTGTCGCAGCTCAACGCGTCGCCGGTGCAACTGAGCGACGGCTTGCTGTAATCGGCTGTCACTAATGCGACGTCGGTGGCGGTGCATCCGTTCGCCGGATCGGTCACGGTGACGGTGTAGGTTCCAGCCGCGTTCACCAGCGGCGTTGCCGTGGTCGCTCCGGAGACGATATTGCCGCCGAGTGAAGCCACCCAGCTGAATGTCGCTCCGGGAGTCGTCGATGAACCTGAGAGATTGATTTGGGTCACCGCGCAAGTCAGGACCTTGTCCGGTCCGGCGTTCGCATTCGGCGGCGTTGTGTTACCAGTGACGAGCGCCGTGTCCTTATTCGTACAGCCATTTGAGGGGTCAGTCACGGTCAGTTCATACGTGCCCACCGCGTTCACCAGCGGCGTCGCAGTGGTCGCGCCGGACACAATGTTCCCGCCGGCGGAAGCTACCCAGCTAAAGGTCGCTCCGGCGGTCGAGGAGGAGCCGCTCAAATTCACCTGGCTGGCTGTGCAGGTGAGGAACTTGTCCGGCCCGGCATTGGCGTTGGTGGGGCAAATCGGGAATGCCCAATGCCCACCTGGAGCATTTGTTGGACTGGCGACAGTTTGCTCGCCATCGGAGGCAGTGAAGTAATACTGGATGCTGTCACCAGTACACAGCAACGCGCTCCCCGGAACTGTGGCGCAGAACGTGCTATCCGTGCGCGTCGTGGCAAGGGAGGTGTAGGATGACAGGCTAGTGTTCCGATAGAAGAGGGTGACCGTCAGCGAACTGAGCGGAGTGTCCTGGTCGGTAACCCAGGCGCACAACTGCACGTTGAGTGTGGCTTTCTGGCAGGTCCCGTCGAGCGCGATCGTGGCGGGTGTCCGCGTGATCACCGGCGGCGCCTTCTCGCAATAGTTCCCCGTATCACACGGTGTGCAACTGCCGTCGCCGTTCCTGTGGCACACGATCAAATCGTGGCAGTCGCCGTTCTGCAGCGTATCGGAGCTGTTGTAGCAAATCAGGTATCGGCTGCACAGCCGGGTCTTGATCGCGTCGTAAATCGAATCCAGGGACGTGCCGGTCGGCGCGTGGTAGTGTGCTCCGCCGGTCGCGTTGGACAATCTGATCAGGTACGTGGGGTCGAAGTCATTGCCCAGGGAGATGTTGTAGATTGGTATTCCCGCGCCCAAAGCCAGGTTCACGATCAAGGCCGAGTCGTCGGCGAATCCATCGTTGAGGCCGTCGGGAGTTCCGTGGCCACCGCAGTTCTTGCTGTTATTTTCCATTCCATCCGTCAGCGCAATGACAGACTTGCTGCCGAACTCCGTCGTGGTCAG
>JACRMA010000116.1:0-16841 GCA_016235085.1 Candidatus Zixiibacteriota bacterium | reverse complement strand
GGTCAGGCTTGTGCCTTTCCACACGCCATCGAAATAAGCGGTTCGCCCACCCGACGTCAGGGCGTTGATGGAATTGATCAGCAGCGTTGTATCACTGGTGAAGTTGCGAACCACCGTGTAGCAATCCGAGAACTTCACCACAGCGGTGCGATCATATATGCTCATCTGCCGGACGAACCGAATGGCGGCGTTCTTGGCAGCCGTCATCTTGCCCCCGTTGGCCATGCTGCCGGACACGTCGATGACCAGGCAGGTCGCGGTGTGGCATGAGTCGCCCGTGAGTTGCTGCACCGTGAATGGCCCGACCGCCGACCCATCCTGCTTGACGCAGAAACTGTCGGCCGTCAGTCCAGTCACCGGTATGCCGGAACTCGTGAGGACATCCACGTACGTACAGATTTGAGGGAATAGACTCGGATCAATCTGCCCCAATGAGACCGAACTGACCAAGCCGTCCGCCGACAGAATCGCGGCGCCAGACGCCGGTGCAGTCATGCTCATGGTCATGGCACTGTTGATTGCCGCCGTGTCCAGCATGTACTCATCGTCGCTTGGACCGACAATCACCCCAGCGCTTGCCAAAGAAATCAAGCTGAGCGTGAACAAGGCTACGGCAACTGCAGGAACCACTCGCCCCAGGCGCGTGGATTGCTGCAAACGCCGGCGGCTTGGTGAACTGGGCAGTTGTTTCATGGAGCTTACCTCGGTGAGGTCTGAGTCCCCGGTCGGATGGATCGGGGTCATTGTGATGGGGCGAAACTTCGTGAATAAACCAATGAAAAATGATAGAGTACCACTGGTACTCCGCAAGGAGCGGGGGAGAGGTTCCATCATGTTAACGCGTCTCACAAGCTACAGGGTTGAAACTCCTGATTGAAAATCATTTTCATTTTCCAGACACGGGATATTGGCTACCAAGCCACCTGTCAGTATCAACGTTCCGTACGACCGCGCCATCCTGGCGCAATCATCCATCCCTGGAATGGATTGGCAGACTGCCTTCAGTCTGCTTGTCTGTTACTCAAGTCCGTAGTGCAAAATGCGAGTAAAGAAATCCTTTGCTGTTTCGACCGGCCAATCCTGCTCGGTCATCCGTAATAAAGCCTGAGCGAAAGAACTGTCAAGGGCTTTTCCTGCAATAGTTTGACGTTTGTGTGACATTTCGTGCAGATCGAGATCGCAAAACTGCGCAAGCGGGCGCCCGCCGCAGCTTAATCCACGGACCTCTAAACACAAGAAAATGGCGCCGGTCCTGGAAGGCCCGGCGCCATCGATTGATCGATTTGCTTGAAAGACAAGGAGTTATTTCATTAGGACCATCTTCTTGGTGGCGGTAAAGTCACCGGCTCTCAACCGTGCGAAGTACATTCCCGATGCCAGGTCGTACCCCTCGTCTGTCTTGGCATTCCACTCGACTGTCACGATCCCGGCCTCGTTTTCGCCCTCGAAAATCCTGACCGGCTGGCCCAATACATTATAGATCGTGAGGTTCCACTTCGACGCTGTGCCCAAACTGAACCGGATCTGCGTCGTGGCATTGAACGGGTTCGGGTAGTTCTGCTCCAGACTGAAGTTCCGCGGAACGCCGCTGCCGGTGGCGGCCATTTCCAAACTGACCAGATCACCGAGTGATGTCGCCGCCTGGGCATCCTCAATTGTCCAATCGCCGCCGCCGTCCATCCGGACCGTGAACAACAGGTGCGGGCCACTCGCCAGCTTCATTCCGGGCGTTCTGGCGACGAGAAGGGCGCGCAGTTCTCCGTTCTCGATACTCTGGAAAGGCGTCATTCCGCCAAGGTCGGAGGACCATTCGATTGCCCCGAGAGTCCCCGCGTTTGCCTTGATGCGCACGAAGACACCGCCCAATTCGGCATCGGAGGTCACCCAGACTCCCAGCTTCCCGGCCTCGCGCTCGGCGCGTATCGACGCCTGATGTTCGGGCGTGGCCACGACCTTCGGGCCGCCCGGACATCCCTGCATGATGGCATCCCCGTTCATGACGCGGATCATGAAGACCAGGTCCGACAGCGACAATACCAGCCCGTCGCAATTGACGTCCGTGGCCAGGATCTGATTCTCTTTGAAAACCGGGTCGAAGACCTTGCTGCCGTAGATGAAGTAATTGCTGAACAAAACCACGTCGGCCACTGAGTTCGCGATTCCGTCCAGATTGATGTCGCCACGGTCGTCGGGTGGCGGGACAATGCAAATACTGCCATCACAGAACTGAATCCGTTTCAGCGGCACATTCTTCGGGCTGTCGAAGCAAGAGTCCGCAACTCCCGTGAACGAGGTATAGAGTGTGTCACCGCTCCGATTGGCGATCGTGTTATCACCGCAGGTTTCCGAGCAGAACCGGATGTAACCGCACTGGTTGATAAACAACCGGTCGGCGGTGACATAGAACGTGATTGCGATCATCGGCCCTTTGGGCAAATAGGCGCTCTCCGGGGGATGCGGTGAACCATTATTCATATCCGCGATCCCGATGAGTCGCAGGCTTCCCGCGCCGCAGGGGTTGCAGCCGGTCGAGGAACCCGTTCGGTAGGTGAAATACTCCCACTGCGCCAGCGCCGTGTCGGCGGCCGCGGCGGAGAACTTGAGTACGGTCGGGTCGTAACAGAGCAGGAAGTTAAATCCGCCCATCTCCATCACGCGATAGCTGCGGATCTTCACGGTCGCGTTTCGTCCGCTCAGCGAGTAGATCGTGTCGATACAGACCTGGAAGAGCGAATCCGGCGGTTCGATTCTTACGCAGATCGTCGCCGTGTCGCGCGCCGAAAGTCCGCACGAGTCGCTCGTGGCGAAGATAAAGCGGTAGCAGCCCGTCGTGTCCGCCAGGAAACAATGTGTCGCGTTGATCGGAGAATGGCTGACCTGGCGTGCAAACTCTCCGGCTCCTTCGATCATCTGCAGATCGAATAGCTGGCCCGCGTTGGGATCACTGGCTGGGACCGCAAAGCAAATCTGCGTTGGTCTCAAGTAGAGCGCCGTGCTCGGCAGCCCGTTGATCGAGACGGTCGGCGGCGCGTTCATGCTAACCAGCACGCACATCGTCTTCGAGGCCGTTGCCCCGCACGAGTCTTCGGCGGTGATCTGGAAACAGAAGTTACCTGCCGTATTGGCGGTAAAGCAGATGATCCCGGTCACCGGATCGATTGTGCCTTCACCGGCACTGAGATACACGCGCTTCATGTTCCCATCGGGATCCGATGTCGACACGCCGCCCACACAAACCGTGCCGGGGCTGCAGGCCGTGACCGACTTCGTGGGTGGGGCCGTAACGACGGGTGTTCGATTGAATCGCGCCGTGACATTGACGGTGTCGCGCGCGGTCAGGCCGCAAGAGTCCGTCGCCACGATGATGACGCGATACACACCGGCCGTGTCCGCGTAGAAGCAGACGCTTGTGTCCGCAATATTAAACGTGCCGCCCACCAGGACAGACGCGGTCCACTTCGGACGGTCGTCCGTGATGTTCACTTTGAAGCAGATCGAACCCAGGCCGCACACATTCTGCGTGAAATCGGGGGGAGCCTTGACAACCGGCGGTGAATTGATATCAAAGGTCACACAGATGCTGGCCGTGTCGGCGAAACAGCAGGGGTCGCGGACAATCAACCGCACACAATCCGTGCCGCTGGTCAGCCGGGACACGCAAAGCATCCCGTTGCGAATCACCCCGTGGTCCGTGGAGACGGCCATGGAGTCGCCGTCCGGATCGCTGATCTGGAACGGCACACACACCGTCTCCGGCGCGCATTGCGTGAAATTTGCGGTGGGGGAGATCGTAATCGACGGCGCCCGGTTCATCTGGATCGTGACCCGGAACGTGTCGGTCACGGCGTCGCCGCACGCATCCTGCGCGCGGAACACCCACTGGTAGTTGCCGGCCACAATCGGCGTGAAACACAGAGTCGAGCCATCCCAGTTCGCATCCCCCAGGCTGGCCGGACCGCACGAAATCAGATTGTAGTCGGGATCGAAGCAGCTCGCCGGGAAACAGAGTTCCCTCGGGAAACACAGGAACATCGTCGTGTCGTTCGGCAAACGAATTTTCGGCGGCGTGTTACGAATGATCTGAATCGCCAGATTGCACGTGTCGGCCGCGCCGCACGAATCGCGCACGATGAGTTGCGAGCCATAGATGCCGCCGGTATCGACGGGCAGGCAGACCTTGAACAATCCCTTGAATGCCGGCGCCACCGTACCATACGACACCGTCGCACTCATGAAATTGCTGTCCGGGTCGGCGTAGGCGACAATCACACAGATTGTCGTGTCATGGCAGATCCGGTAGACTTCGGTTTGCGGACAAACGATGACCGGCGGGTTGTTCACGCGCGACCAGATGACTACAAAGGTCGTCTCGGACCCGCACAGGTCATGCGCGACAACACCCGTCGTGTAGGTTCCGGGGCCTGATACCGACAGACACAACGTTGTGTCGGCCATGTGCACGATGCCGCCATTCAATCCTGACAGCGTCATCGGCGGGCAACTGCTCTGGGCGATCGAGAATTTCACGCACACGTTTCCCGTGCCGCAGAATCGCGTCTTGATCGTATCGGGTGCGGTCGGACGCGGCGTGGGATTCGGCGCGGTCTGCACACAGAGCATCGCCGTGTCGGCTTTGCCGCAGGGATCGGTGGCGATAATCCGGCCGCACGTCACCTGCTGCGCCGACGCGACCACGCAGAATTGATGGGTGGCCGTCTTCACGATGCCGCCGATATTCGTGATCACGAGCGATTTGCCCTCGGGATCCGTCGCTGTGTAACTGACGCAAACTGTTTCCCGGTCAACGGCATTGAATTTGGCGCTGTCGGACAGCGTGATTGTTGGGGCGGCATTGTAGGCAACCGTGATGTTTGCGATCTTCTGGTTCGTCAGTCCGCAGGCATCTGTCGCCACCAACGTGACCTTGTAGACGCCGGCCGTGTCCGGAGTAAAGCAGAAGGTGCTTCCGTTGGCGGTTCCGGCTTTCGAGCCCGTGGCCACACAAGTCGATAAATTGTTGTTGGGATCGGTGCAGCTATAAGGAATGCAGATCTGCTGGGTACTGCAGAGTGTGAGCACCGAGTCCCGAATATTCGCCACCGGCGCCGAGTTGAGCGTCATCGTGAACGATGACGTGCAACTGGCCGTGGCACCGCAGGAATCAGACACAGTGACCGTCACCGATTGCGGACCGGTCTGGTTGATCGACAGGCAAACCGAATCGGTGGAGCCGGCAACGGCCTGCCGGACGATCTGTGTCCCGGCCGCGTTGATGTTCACATTAAGATTTCCGCCGTCCGCGTCGTTGATCGTGTAGCGAACACAAACCTGTGTACCCGCGCACACGGCGGTCGAAGCCGGTGGTGTGCAGATCACCGACGGCGTGCTATTCATGCTGACAGAGGCGGTGGCCTGCTTGGTGTCGGAATAACCGCAGTTGTCGCTCACCGTCAGTTTGGCCGTGTAATTCCCGGCAGCGGAAACCGCCAGGCCGACGGTCGAATCGGACAGGCGCAATGTCCCGGTGCCCACCACCGTGTACTGCAGCGCCCGTCCTTCGGGGTTCACCACCGAGAATTTTACCCGCACTGTGTCCGCATGACACAGCTTGACGGACATGTTGTTCATCGTCAACGTCGGCCCGAGCGTCGCGACCGATGACGCATGGATCGTTGCTTGTGCCGTGTCGGCGTAGCCGCAGTTGTCCGTGGCCATCAGCGTTACCGTGTAAGCGCCCGCTGTGGTCACAACCCGGCCGAGAGTTGAATCGGAAAGCCGCAGGATTCCTGTCCCGAGGACTGACAAAGTCAGGGGTCGCCCCTCGGGGTTGGAAATCGAGAATGGCACGCGGACTGTGTCGGGCTTGCACAGCGCCACGGTTTTATCGGCCATGGTGATGACGGGCGGCTTGCTCCCGACCGACGTAATGGAGATCGTAGCTTGGGCGGTATCGGCGTTGCCGCAACTGTCGGCGGCCACCAGCTTCACGGTGTAATTGCCGGCCGTCGTAATGGCCCGGCAAATCGTCGAATCGGAAATTCGAATGGTACCTGTCCCAATGACCGACAACTGCAGCGGATGTCCCGAGGGATTCGAAATCGAAAACGGCACACAGACCGTGTCCGGTCGGCACAGGCTTGTGGTCACACCGGTCATCTTGATGTTCGGCGGGCTGCTCTCACCGAAGCTGACCACCATGGTGTCCGTTCCCACCGCGCCGCACATATCAGATGCGCGGAAGACAACGGTGATGACCTCCTTGCCCACTGGAGTATAGCACCATGTCTGCCCGTCATAGGTTCCGGCACAATTCCAGATTACGCAACTGGCCAGATTTCCATCGGGATCATAGCAAGTAACCGGACCAAAGCAGTAGGGGCCGATCTGGCAGACCTTCAACGTCTCGGCGGGAACCCCTTGAATCGACGGCGGCGTGTTAAACCGCGCCCGAATCTCCGTTACCGTTGTTTCGGGTCCGCACGAGTTGGACGCAATCAGCGTTACCCGGTAAGTTCCGGGGGCGTTCACTTTGTAGCAGACCGTCTTCGTGTTGGCGTTGTACACGGCGGGCGCCACCGCGGAAACTGTGATCGGAGTCGTGCCGGTCGTCGAGATCGGCATACACAGCCAGCCTGCCGAGCAGAGGACGGTATCGATTACCGACCGCGCGATGATGTGCGCCGGTTGATTCACCGTCACTTTGAAGAAGACCCGAACCGAATCCTTGCCGCCGCACTGGTCGGTCGCCACCATGCTCACGTACGAGCTGCTCGAACTGCTCACGTACAAGCACAGCGTGGAGTCTTGCAGGCGGATGAACCCCGGCGATGACGCCTTCAATTGCGCTATGGGGCAACTGGCGATTATGTGGAATGGCACTGCAATCGTTTCCGGATGGCAGACCACCACAGTATCGTAGAGCTTTATTGAAATGTCGATAGTGTTTGGGGTGAGCGAACTGGCCAGAGTGGGATCCAGGGCCGGGGCGGCTGACTTGCTCGCAACCGGCGTGGCCAATTCCGAAGTCAGGCCCGACTTCGTTGCGAGGCCTTTGGAGGCCAGTCCGGTCCCATCGGATGTGGACGGAACGTGGACGATCGCCACCAAATCATTGAAATCCGCATCGCCGGACGCCATGTCCTCCCAGCAGAGCATGTACTCACCGGGCTCCGGCGACGGGTAGACTTTCAAATGTGATTGGTGATCGCTGTTGAGCGCCTTGTCGGAATACCACACTGTGCCATCATCACGACTGAGATACCATCCCAGCGCATCCGCCTTCAGCAGAGTAAACGCCACAGAGTCGGCCGCCGTGGCGATGCCAGGGATCAGCGACAAGGTATCGTTGGGGGAACCGATCGGATACCAGCCGAGGTTGTCGGCGCCACCCAGCCCCGAAGACTTATCCAGCAGGCGCACAACGACCATGCCCGGTGTAACTGGGAGACCGGAGCCGGAGAGCTGGCCTTTCGTTGCCGAGACACCCCAACCCAACTGATCGAGGATCTGTTGCACTGACGGCTCTGCCGGATAGTACCCGGCCGCCAGACGCGTCAGGGAATCCGACACGGCTCGATCGGCGGCAGGCGCCAGCGCAGCGAAACCCGGTGTGGCAATTACACATGCTCCGGCCAGGATCAAAAGCGTGCTCCCGACCAAGGCAATCGACTTCGACAAATGATTACACAAGTGCCCTCCCATCCAGGCGCTGAGATCTCATTTCACACGGCATAGAACTCTCCCGGTGGCCATGCGGATGCCGGCCTCCAAAACGCTGGAAGGCGGCCCCCCGGCTCGCACAAGACTTCTGTGTCATCTTGCCGTGTGTGACGCGACAGGCGCAATCACACCGCATTGTCTTACATCCCCAGTTCGAGAACCTTGTCAGGTCTTCAGAACTTCCTGAACCAGAGCGCTGTGGCCGTCCATACGGGGGTGGACTCGTCCACATGAACTGGGGCGACAATCGATTGCAGTAAAATGAGGTAGGTCCAATCCTCCTTCGTTGACCTTGAACACCCCCCAAAGTAACACTTGAATCGGATTCTGTCAAGCGGTCGAACGGGAGATAATTACGCTTCACAGAACTCGCAATCTGATGGAGTGTGTGTGTCACGGGCGTTCACCTACCACGTTACATCCTCGTTGTTAATGCGCTGGGATTTAATATCTTATGTCTTCCAGCGCATACGTCGGCTCACCTGAGAAGGTCCGACTGCAGGGTTAGAACGCAAACAGGGTACCAACTGAATCCACTAATGATGGACTGGCACTGGGGCAGTACCGTCCCCAGGCCGCCGCGGGCACTGCAACACCGGATTCCTTCGTCAGTTCTTGGCCTGGAAGGCCAGAAGATCTGCCACCCAGACTCCTCCGGGGACCCGCACACTCGCTGGGCTTTGGGTCTTGCTGCGGGATGCCCAAGCGATGACATCTGTCCAACAATTGACAAGATATCAGTGCAGTCTGTCTAAAAATGAGCGGTCGGCTCGCACAGTTCCTGCGCCGCAAGACTTGTAATCACGAGAGGTGATGTCCAGCAATGAGTTGGAAGGGGTTCTTCTCGGGGCTATTTGGACGGCACGTTTGTTGCTCCAAGGCACGTCGGCACCAGGCAGGGAGGCCGATATGCAATGTCCACGCTGCTTAAGAAAACTCACCGAAAGTGACTGGCTTTTATGCTCAGTTCCCAATGCGCATTACTGTCCGCATTGCTGGGTGGAACTGACGAGCAACGGTGGTCTTTTGCATCCGGTCGGCAACATCAGTGGGGAAGAGGGGCAGCAACCGAGTTTAACCAATCCGGCGGAGAAGACGCCACGATAACGTGACCGCCCTCCGATGGACATGATGAACACCATGAGCGAACAACAAGAATCATCACGATATCAACCCCTGGGAGGAACTATGAATCGGAAACAGAGAATTGCACTGGTGCGTGAAATGCTCTGGGCCAACCGCCAGATGAGCCTTGAAGAAATCGCCAAGGCGTGCGGTGTGTCGCTCCGGACCACCTACCGCGACCTCCACGTGGCTTATTCCCGCTCCGTTGGGCAGGATCAGCCGGCCGTCGCGAAGTAGGCTCCCAGAAACAATCAGCTTAAGACTCCATTCCCTCAGTTGAGGCCGTGCGAACCCGCGAACGGGTCGCGCGGCCTTGTTTTGTCAGCTCGAAAGTGCACTGGCGGCCCGGCCGCACGGACGCCCGCGCGCGCCCCTCGGGTGGAGCATCGGGAAAAAGAGGGGCGCCGACGGCGCCCCTCTCATTCCCGGTTTCCAATAGTAGAAGATCAGGGACAATTGCCCGGATAGGGCACGCAGACGCAGGGATTGCAATATGCCGGCCCGTTCTGGAAGATAGTCTCGATCATCCTCAAGACATCTTGCACGTCGTCGATACCGTTGCAGTCAACATCGCCTCTGTCCACATGCGGGCACGTTGCGTCGATAGGCGGCTGTGGACCGTTTTGGAAGATGTATTCGATTTCGAATAGGATGTCCTGCACGTCAAGCACGGCATCCGCTGCGGTGTTGCCCTGTTCGGTGCAATCGCATGGGGGTGAACAGTTGAGGAGGACAGAAGCGCTGCCGGCGCCGTTATTAGCGGTCGCCAGATCCAAATCCCCGTCTCCATCAACATCGGCCGCGGCGAGGGACATCGCGCCGGCGCTGGCTGGGAAGCTGACCGCCGTCGCAAAGTTGCCATTCAGTAAGTTTTGAATCCCTGAGACGCTGCTGCCGGCCCGATTGCATGAGATGATATCCGGGTGGCTGTCCCAATCGAAATCGCCCGCGACCACGGAATACGGGGCCGTACCTACGGTCCGGTGAGTCGGCGGCGTGAACGTTCCGGGATTCAGGCCAAAGAGAATGGAAATCGAATTCGAGGCTGCGTTGGCTGACACCATATCCAACGCCCCGTCTTCGTTCAAATCCGCCGCACAGACCGCCACGGGCCCATTCTCAACATGAAAGACAGCATGAAAGAGCCCTGGATCTCCGAACGACCCAGTTCCCAGGTTGATGAGGAGTGCAATGTCGCCGGCGGACGAATCCGCCACGATGATATCAATCGCGCCGTCGCCATCCATATCTGCCGCGAATGCGCCCCGTGGATTACTTCCCGCGGGGTACAGGGCCGGTGATCCGAATGTGCCTATCCCGGAATTCTTGAGCACGGATATCCGAGCAAGATTGCCGTTGGTCACGGCCAGATCAATATCGCCATCGGCATCGAAATCGGCCGCCACCACCGCGCACGGCTCACTGTTGGCCGGGTAATTGAAGGCCGGTGCGACTGTCCCATTGCCGTTGTTCTTGAGGACCGACACGTTGCCGCCGAGTTTATTGGCGACCGCCAAGTCCTTATCGCCGTCATTGTCGAGATCCGCGATCGCGACCCAGACGGGCCCGTCTCCGACACGATACTGGACCTGCGCCCCGTACGTGCCGTCACCATTGTTCAGGTATACTGAGATGCTGTCGCTTCCAAAATTGGCCACGACGAGATCTGGTTTTCCGTCCCCGTTAATATCGCCGGCGGCAACCGAACTCGGATTCAGCCGCGCCGCATAATCAACCGGTGCTTCGAAACAAAGCCCCCCTGCGATCGCCTGGCTCAACGCCACAAGCGACGCCAAGGCGACGCACGCTGACGTGACACTCCACCTTGCCTTCATTCCTCGCCTCCCGTAAGTAGGATTAGATGCACTTCATCAGCATTAGTCTATACATGTTCCCGAGTTCCGTCAACCGAATTTGGGCCGCAATCTTCGCCAGTCCTTAAACTTCTGGATGAGTTCGTCGGTGATAACCGTCATGTGATGGCAGGTTTACCGACTTTTCCATATTTGGCAAGAACCGAATAAAGTTGATCGTCAATGTCAGGACCAGCACCGGCTCCCCGGTGACCGCCGTGGGAGCGATCACGATTCCACGCGGCGCGCGCGTGCGGCAGACGATGCCTACCCTCCTGAGGCTCGCCAGCCCTGCGGCTGCGGAGCGCTCAAGTTGCCCGATCGCCGTCCTTGTCTGCACGGCAACAATTCATCACATTGACGTCTCTGGCCCCGGTTCCGGGTTGGTCACACTGAGTCGCTATGCCTTTGTATCATCCCAAAATGTCATACCGGAAACTGCGGCTGACGGTCATCGTCCTTCTGGTCGTTCTGATTTGCGTGCCGGTTGCGATCGCCGGCCTGTCACTGTTCTGGATTGCCGAGGGGTCAATCACGCATGAAGTCGAGGACCGCCTGACCGCGATGGCCTCCGACCAGGCAGCGCGTCTCACAGATTGGATTCACGAGCGGGAATTCGACCTGGGAGCGATCGGGCACCTGTCCGCTCTCAGCTATTGGGCGCGCCAGGCTAGCCAGGGCAATCCGCGCGCGGGTGATTCGATGGTCACAATCCTCAACCGGGTCCGGCTGGTATTCGGTGACCGCTATCTTGGATTCGGGATATTCGGAAACGATGGCCGCTGGCGGTATCCTGATACCTTGAGATATCCGACCGACCCGGAACTGCTGTCTGCGATCCGCTCCGGGATGACCTTCGTTGCGGCCGATCTCCTGCGCTCCGACCGTGCCACGTCATCCCTGTTGGTCTATGCCCCAGTTATCGATTTGGACTTGAGCCGGCAGGCATTCCTGGTTGCGGCTGTCTCGACGGGGCCGCTGTATGATTTGCTCCAGCACTCCCAGACAGGGTTGAGCCTGAACATGTATCTGCTCGATTCGACCGGCGTCGTGCTCAACCGTCCGGATGCGTCTTCGAACATGCTGCCGAGAAACTGCCCCTTGCTCCATCGCGCCGGCACGATCAACCGAAACATCAGCGGCGTGATTCGCTGCAATGCCGAGGAGGGGCGGTCGGTCATTGGTGCCTATCAGCACCTGCCGCGTCTCGGGTGGACGATTCTTCTGGAACGCGATTACGGCGAAGTCTTCACCGGATTGAACCGGCTGCGCTGGGTTCTTTGGCTGACCATGGGCATCATATTTCTGCTCGCCGTTGGAACCTCGACCGCCGTCGCCAATTTCACGGTGCGGACTCTGGAGCGGCGGGAAGTCGAACTGAGAACCACCAATGAGCAATTGATCACAGCCGACCGGCTGGCGTCGGTGGGCATGATGGCGGCCTCCGTAGCCCACGAAATCAACAATCCGCTGACGACCATCAAGGTTTTGATCCACTCGCTGCGGGAGCAGACACCGCTGAAGGATCAGAAGCATGGCGATTTGGGGATTGTGGCGGCGGAGATCGACAAGATCAAAGCCCTGGTCCTGCGGTTCCTCCAATTCGCCCGGCCACGCGAGCCAGAATTCTCGCCGGTTCGTCTCGACGAGATTCTCTCCCGCATCGCCAGTCTCATGCGCCCGCAGGCGCAAATCGAAGGCATTGATCTGACCGAGCAGTACGATCCCCAGGCGGGGCCAGTATGGGTCGATGGTGCGCAGATCGGACAGGTCTTCGTCAATATTCTGCTCAACGCGCTTGAGGCCACTCCGCGCAATGGCGAGATCCGTATTTCAACGGTGCGGGCCGGGGACGATGCGGTCACAGCGACTATCTGGAATTCGGGACCGGGCCTGCCCGATGAGCTGCGGGAACGAATCTTTGAGCCGTTCTTCAGCACCAAACCGACGGGGACGGGACTGGGACTCTCGATTGCCCGCATCATCGTCGACAAACATCAGGGGAGCCTGAGCGCCCAGGGGCAGGGCGAGAACGGTACCAGCTTTATGGTTACGCTTCATTCACGTGGCAGGGAGACCGCCAATGCACCGCGTCCTGGTCGTTGACGACGATAAGAATATCCGATTTGCGTTCCACCGGATCCTCGACACCGGGACCTATGCCATCGAGGAGGCCGGCTCCGGGGAAGAGGCGCTCGCGAAGATCACACCGGGCGTGTTTTCGGTCATCTATCTTGATCTGCGCATGCCCGGCCTGTCGGGTATGGACGTCCTTTCACGCATTCAGCAAATCGACAACAAGGTGCGCGTCGTGATCATGACGGCATTCGGAACCACCGAAGTCGCCATCGAAGCGGTCAAACGGGGGGCGTATGATTTTGTGCTCAAGCCCTTCGAAGTCGACGAAATCAAACGGCTGACGGAAAACGGCGTCAACGCCTACCGGCTGATGACCCGCAAAGTCGATCTTCTCGCCGGTGACGACATCGCATTGGAGGATACCGATACCCTGGTCGGCCAATCGCGGGCGATGCAGGAAGTCTACAAGCAGATAGGACGTGTCGCGGAATCCGATGCCAACGTGCTGATTCGCGGCGCCTCAGGGACCGGCAAGGAACTCGCCGCCCGCGCGATCTATCACCACTCGCGGCGGGCGGACAAGCCCTTCCTGGCGGTCAACTGCGCCGCGATTCCCGAAGGACTGCTCGAAAGCGAACTCTTCGGCCACGAACGCGGTGCGTTCACCTCCGCCGAACATCGCAGACTGGGGAAATTCGAACGGGCCACTACCGGCACCCTCTTTCTGGATGAAATCGGCGACATGAGTCCCGGCACGCAGGCCAAGATCTTGCGCGTTCTGCAGGATGGGGTGATTGAGCGCGTCGGCGGCAGCGAGTCGATTCACGTTGACGTGCGCATCATTGCCGCGACACATCGCGACCTGACTCTTCTCATTCGCCAGGGATTGTTCCGTGAGGATCTGTATTTCCGGTTGAATGTGTTCACCATCGAGCTGCCGTCCCTGGATGAACGCCGCGAGGACATTCCGCTTCTGGTGCGCTACTTCGTTTCACGTGGCAATCGGCACTTGGGGCGCCACATCAGCCAGATTCCCCGGGAAACGATGGACCGGCTTCTGGCGCACTCCTGGCGCGGCAATGTGCGTGAATTGGAAAACGTTATCGATCGCGCCCTGATTGTCACCAATGGACCAACCCTATTGCCGGAGTCCATTTCGTTTGCCGACACCGCGCCGGCCGAGCGGGCCGGTATCGGAACGCTCGGTGACACCGAACTTCTCGATGCAGTATTCGCCCGTCTGGCGGATCAATTCGATCTCGATCCCCATAATCCGATTCTGCCCGCACTCGAACGCGAGATGCTGGCGCGCGCCATCGCGCGCACCGAAGGCAACCAGGTTCAGACCGCCCGGCTCCTGGGAATCTCCCGCCAGACGCTACGCAATCGCCTCGCCGAAGACACCGATCCCGGCGAGAAGAGCAATGACTGAGAATTCGCGCTCGTGATGCGGGTGTGCGATCCGCCGCTGCGGACGACCGACGCTCCGAACGTCACATAACACCGCGCTTTAGCGCGGTGACGGGATGCTCAAGACCTCGGTTGGGAGGGCGAGGCTCCTGCCGAGCCATGATTCCGCGCAGACGAAAAGAGGCTCGGCGGGAGCCTCGGCCTCCCACCTATGACTTCCTATCAGCTTTCAGATCTTAATCGGGAACAATGGTTGTCCCTGCATTCCCATCGACGGCTTCGCCGGCGCGGTCGATCGATGTGATCAAGACCTTCTCGCCACCCGATTCCAGGAAGGTGATCGCCGCTTCGATTTTGGGACCCATGCTGCCCGGCGGGAAGTGCTTCTCAGCGTAGTACTGCTTTGCTTCGGAAATCGTGATGCGGGACAGAAATCGTTGATTGGGCTTTCCGTAGTTGAGAGCGACCTGATCGACTTCGGTCAGAATGATCAGGGTCTGGGCGCCGATCTCCCGGCCGAGCACTGCCGATGCACGGTCTTTGTCGACCACGACGTCGAGGCCCTCCAGCGTCCCATCCGTTTCGATGTAGACAGGGATTCCGCCACCGCCGGCGGCGATGACGATCGCTCCTCCGGCAACCATCGCCCGAATGACAGGACCCTCGACGATCCCTTTCGGCGTCGGCGATCCCACCACACGGCGCCAGCCGCGATCACCGTCGGGTTTGACCACCCAGCCGCGTTCCGCCGCGAACCGTTGCGCATCCTCTTGCGAGTAGAACTGCCCGATAAACTTGGATGGATTGGCCAGATCGGGATCGTTGCGGTCAACAATTACTTGCGTCAGAATGGCCGACACCGCCCGGTCGATACCTTCGTGCAACAGACGGTTTTGCAGGGACTGCGCAATCATGTACCCCATACCGCCCTCGGTGTCGGCGACACACACACCGAGCGGCAGGATCGGCGCTTTCTCCCTGGCCAGTTCGACGCGCAGAATCGCATTGCCGACTTGCGGGCCATTGCCGTGTGATATCGCCAGATTGTATCCGCGCTTGACCAGGGGGATAATCGCGGCCAGCGATTCGCGCGTGTGCCGGAACTGATTCGCAATCGTGTCCGCCTCGCCCTTGCGGGAGATGGCGTTGCCGCCCAATGCGACGACGGCGGTAGGGTGGGAGTTCATCACTTCTGGCCTCGCATTACGTTCGACCGGATTCGGACAGTCGCACTGTCGCCATGCTTCTCCAAAACACTGGGGAGCGGCTGTGAAGCCGCTCCCGAATCAGATACAGAGTTTGCGCCGTGTCCGTTTAACGCCGTCTTGGCTTTTTGACACCCTGCCAGAACTCCTCCAGGATCTCAGTGAGGTTTGGGGTGCCGATCTCCTGCAGTTCATAGCGGATGCGCACGCTCGGCTTCTTGATCTTGATCAACCGGCGCAAATCGATCGGCGTCGCAATCACGACCGTGTCCACGTCGGCGGCGTTGATCGTCGCGCCGAGGTCTGCAATCTGCTGCTCGCCATACCCCATCGCCGGGAGCACGGAGCCGATCCCCGGATACGTCTTGAACGTATCCTTGATCTTGCCTTGGATCCAGGGACGAGGGTCGACAATCGCCGCCGCGCCGAACTGTTCGGCGGCCACCACTCCGGCGCCGTAACGCATCTCACCATGGGTGAGTGTTGGCCCGTCCTCTACCACCAGCACCCGCTTGCCGCGGATCAGCGAGGGATTGTCGGCATAGACCGGTGAAGCCGCCTCGATCACGATCGCATCGGGGTTGCGCGACGCGATGCTCTGGCGCACGGTATTCACACCCTGACGGTCGGCTGTCCCGACCTTGTTGATCACGACCACGTCGGCCATCATCAGGTTGATCTCACCGGGATAATAGGTCAGTTCGTGGCCGGGCCGGTGTGGATCGGCCACGGTGATATGCAGATCGGGCTTGTAAAAGGGTAGATCATTGTTGCCGCCGTCCCAGACAATCACATCCGCTTCCTTTTCGGCTTCCTTCAGGATGACGCCATAGTCCACTCCGGCATAGATCACCGTCCCGCTCACGATATGTGGCTCGTACTCCTCGCGTTCCTCGATCGTGCAGTCGTGTTTGTCGAGATCTTCGATCTTGGCGAAACGCTGGCAGATCTGCTTCGAGATATCGCCGTAGGGCATCGGGTGCCGGATCGCGACGACACGAAGCCCTTTGGCCTTGAGGATCTCACACACTTTGCGCGTCGTCTGCGATTTCCCCGAGCCGGTCCTTACGGCGCAAACAGCCACAACCGGCACCTTGGACTTGAGCATCGTACGAGCCGGTCCGAGCAACGCAAAGTCGGCTCCCGCCGTGATGGCACGTGATGCCTGATGCATCACGAAACCATGCGGCACATCCGAGTAGGAAAAGACGACTTCGTCGACTTTCAGTTTCTCGACCAGTTTCTCAAGCTCCGATTCTGCGTAAATCGGAATGCCCTTGGGGTAGCCCTTCCCGGCAAGCTTCGCCGGATAGCGCCGCCCCGCGATATCGGGAATCTGCGCCGCGGTAAAACCGACCACCTCGTAGGCGCGATTGCCCCGGTACATCGTATTGAAATTATGGAAGTCGCGCCCGGCGGCGCCCTGGATCAATATTCTGCGTGCCATCTT
>JACRMA010000124.1:22008-23070 GCA_016235085.1 Candidatus Zixiibacteriota bacterium | reverse complement strand
GCAGAAGAGTCCGGCGGGAACGTTCCCACCGGCGGGCCCGGGGGTCGCCGAAGTGCGGGAATCGCTGGTTAAGATGTCAGAGGCCGGGAAGAACATGGTCCTGGGCGGGGAAGCGCTGGACGTGATCTCGAAATGCGGGATTCCGGTGGCACCACTCTGGGTGGCCAAGGACATGGAACAGGCGTTTAATCTGGCGGAAGTGGTCGGGTACCCTGTTGTCCTGAAGCTGGAAGCGGAGGGTCTCGTCCACAAGACGGAGATCGGCGGGGTCATCCCCGATGTCCGCAATGAGACGGAATTGCGCAAACACTACAAGACGCTGATCAGCCGTGCCGAAGAGAAAAATTATGCCGGCGCGCGGGTCGTGGTGCAGGCCATGGTCAAGGGTGGGGTGGAGATGGTGCTCGGCATGGTGCGTGATCCCCAGTTTGGGCCACTCATCATGTGCGGGCTCGGGGGTGTGTTTGTGGAAGTGATGAAGGATGTGGCGTTCAAACTTCCGCCGCTGTCGGAGGAAGATGCGCTGGAGATGCTCCAGCATTTGAAGGCGAAAAGACTGCTGACCGGCTATCGGGGCTCCGCGTGCATGGATTTGAAACCGCTAACCGATGCTTTGTTGACGCTGTCCCGGCTGGTCGAGGATTTCCCGCTGATCAGCGAGTTGGACATCAATCCATTTGTGGTTTGTACCGATGGCGCGAAATCGCGGGCCATTGATGCGCGCATTGTCCTGGATGGACGCGCCGTCTAACCTGTCCGAGGGAAACCAAAAACCAGAAGGCCCTCCGCTTTGCGGGGGGCCTTCTGCCATTTAGGGGGAGAACAACCTCTGGATACTGCTAGTAGGGCATGTGTGAAGACACTACCTGGGCCATAGAGGGCTGTTCTCCCGGGGGCTTATGGGCTTCGATTCTCTTGGGAATCTGGCCTCGAAAAATCTCCTGTAACTTCGGTCGCTGCTTCATGACATCCTTGTTCAAGATGTCAACCTACTCCGCCTTAGATAACTTAAGCAGGGTGCGGGTGGCTGTCAACCCCTTTTCAGCACTTTGGCGGTAAAAT
>JACRMA010000124.1:0-21925 GCA_016235085.1 Candidatus Zixiibacteriota bacterium | reverse complement strand
TGGGAGGGCAGCTGCAACGATAAGGATAACAACATCTTAATAAAATCGTTGGATGCACGCGGGTGGCATGAGCTATTGTTGACACTCATGAGACGAATCGGAATGCTCTCGACGGGTTTTGGGCGGACGGTGGCGGGCCTCGCTGTGCTTATTGGATTTGCCGGGCTGGCGGTCATGTCCGGCGGAGTTCATGCGGACGAAGTGTCCAACCGTGTCCCGGTGGCCAACGCTACGACAGATACCCTGGCCGACTGGCACGCTGTTTATTCGGAGATCGCGTCAGGGTTCGTCAAGTTGGAGCCGATCTTCCGCAAGGGCTGCTTCGACTGTCACAGCAAGCAGACTCATTACCCGTGGTACCACGCCATTCCGGGAATCAAGCAATTGATTGACAAGGACGTTCGGGAGGCGCGCAAGCGGCTGGATATGTCTGCCGGGTTTCCGTTCGGCGCCAAGAGACCGCCGGCTGATGACTTGTCCCGGATCAAGGGCGAACTTGAGGACCATGAGATGCCGCCTCTGAGTTACCGGCTGATGCACTGGAATGCCAATCCCAGCGACATGGAGCGGGATTCGATGATTGCCTGGCTTGACACCAGTCTCAAGCTGTTGGCCGCGCACGGACAATATCCGTTTGGGCAAACGGACGAAGATTCCGAAGGCAATGCGGGTGACGAGGAGTCCGAGTCCTCGGAGTAGCCGGTGAGGTGGGGGTCAGCCGACCCGGACGCCCAGCGAATTGCCGAGAGCGGAGAAGTGCTCCACCCAACTGGACGCATTGGCGTCGCCGGCGATGCTGCGTTGCCGGAAATCCGGGTACGACCACTGGCGCAGTTCCCAGAAAGTATTCTGCACCTTCTGCAGGTCAAGGCTGATCGGCAGCGTTCTCGACATGGCCGCCGCGCGCACCAGCTTTTCAAGGAGCTTTAGATCCGCAGGGCTCTCGAAGAAATCTTCGATCATTAGTTCCAGTAAGCGGCGAAACGCGTAGGCCAGCCCTGGCGCATCGAGCGCGACTCCCGCGGTGCGTGCTTCGCGCAATTGGACTTCAAGTTGATCCAGGTCGACCTCCGATTTGCCAAGCGTGCTGCGGAGGTCGGTATTCAAGACAAACTCGGCGGCAGTCTTCAGGGCGACGGGCAGGGGGATTCCCATCTCGCGCACAAATTGCATGAGTGATCCGTGGTCACGGTACAAGTCACGGTAGATGGTCTCGGCCTCGGCCAGTGTGTTTTCGAGAATGATGCCGAGTATCCGGCGCTGTTCATCGCGGAAGAGCGACCGTAACGAGTAGACATTCTGGCCGTACTCGCGATCCAGAAGCCGCAACATCAGCGCGTAATCGGCCTGCGCGAAGGCCACGGTCATTTCGCGGGAGATGGACAGGAAGAGCTGGGGATCGGGATTGGTCAAGACCCCGCCGGCGATGTTGGGGCCGCCGAAGTGAATCACACTGTAACCGAGCACAGCGGACTGGCGGGTGAGATCGCAGGTCACGCGTACACGGCCCGTCGCCAGGCGGGTTCTTCCGCTTTGACGGTCGGTGGCCTCGATCCGTTCGGTGGAATAGCAGGCGATCTTGTCGTCCGGCTGGGCGCCATCGAACAGAGAACTCACCGCGTATTGGGCGCCGACCTTTGCCAGCGTGACCACCGCCGGGTTCACTTTTCGTTCCCAAATCCGGCGGCCATTGGATTGCTCCGGCAGATTGCTGGGAGCTTTCTCCAAGAGCGCCAGGAACTGTGATTCCAACGGTTGCCCGGATACGAACTCGGCGATTTGAATCGTGCGACCCGCGTATTGCAGAATCTGCACGGTCTCGATTCCGGAAATGTCATCGAAGAACCATCCGCAACTGGTGTACATCAGCATGGCGTTGCGCTGCATCTCGAGCAGCGCCAGGGCCGCGGTGGTCTCGGCGGGATTGAGCGGATGGGCGGCATGCTTGGCGAAGAAGCGATCGATGCTGTCGTTGGAGCGGTCGAGAATCACATCGATGTAATCGTTGCGTGCCTGCCACGGACTGCGCAGCAGAGCCCCCGCGCCGTTCTCGAACAGCGGCGCGATTGTGTCGCGCAGCCAATCGAGTGCCTGACGCAGCGGCCCACGCCAGGCCTGATTCCATCGCGGGTGGGCGCCGGTGTTGCAGCCGCAACTGCTCCGCCAGCGCTCGACTCCGTGGGCGCAACTCCACGACGTATTCTCAATAATTTCCACCTCGTGGGCCGGCGGGTGCTTCTCCAGGAATTCACCATAGTTGGTCAGCGTGGCGAGCTTATTCGACTCGATGTGCTGAATCGCGTAGGCGAGTCCCATGTCGCCAAAACGGTGATGATGGCCATACGTCTCGCCATCGGTGGCGATGTGCGCGAGCTGGGCCTCGGGGCGGCTGCTGGAAAGGCCCGAGAGAATCCGGTCCGCGAAATAGATGCCGTTGTCGAGGAGACGTTCGAATGCCACCGCCCGCGATGCGGGGCCATCATAGAAAAAGATGGCGAGCTCGCGCCGCGAGGGCAGGCGGAGGAGGTAGGGCCGGGTCGTATCGATGCCGCCGGATTGGATGTCCTGCCAATCACGTTCGCCGATCCGGCGCATCCGGCGCGCCTGATGAGGGGCGAGGATAACAAACCGGATTCCGTACTCAGAGGCGATGTCGAGCGTTTCCAGATCGACGGCGGTTTCCGGAAGCCAGATTCCCTCGGAAGCACGGCGAAAGCGATATTGGAAGTCACGGAGTCCCCAGGCAATCTGAGTGATCTTGTCGCGGCGATTGGCCAGCGGCATGATCATGTGATTGTAGGCCTGGGCAATCGCGGAGCCGTGGCCGGAGAATGACTTGAGACTTTCGAAGTCGGCCTCCAGCACCGCCTGGTAGGTTTCCGGCGCCTTATCCTCCATCCAACTCAGGAGTGTCGGGCCGAAGTCGAAGCTGATCTTCTCGTAGTTGCTGACGATGCGGTTGATCAGGCCGTCCTGATCGAGAATGCGGGATGCCGCGTTCGGGCTGTAGCATTCGCTGTCGATCCGTTCGTTCCAGTCATGGTAGGGGTAGGCCGAATCCTGCAGTTCGATGGCCTCCAGCCAGGGATTCTCCCTTGGCGGCTGATAGAAGTGGCCATGGATGCAGATGTAGCGGGTCATGGATGGCCGATCTCAATCCGGGCTGCGGAACCAGACAACAGCGAGGGGAGGCAGGGTCAGTTCGAGTGAGAAGGGCCGTCCGTGATATGGGATCGCTTGCGCTTCGACGCCGCCGGCGTTGCCCATGCCGCTGCCGCCATACTCGCCGGCGTCGCTGTTTAAGATTTCGCGCCAGTAGCCGGCGAAAGGAACGCCGATGCGGAATCGGGTTCGGGGCACCGGTGTGAAGTTTGCGGCCGCCATGACCATCTGTCCCGTTGTCTTGCCTTTGCGCAGCAGCGCCAGGGTGCTCTGCTGGTTGTCACTGCAGTCGATCCATTCAAAACCGGACGGTTCCGAGTCGAGCTCGTGCAGCGCAGGTTCGGAGCGGTAAGTCCGATTCAGATCGGTGACCCACTTCTGAATCCCCAGGTGCGGGGCGTACTCCAACAGATGCCAGTCAAGCGAGACTTCGTGGTACCACTCCTGCCATTGGCCGAATTCGGCGCCCATGAAGAGGAGTTTCTTGCCGGACTGGGCATACATGTAACCGTAGAGGAGCCGCAGATTGGCGAATTTCTGCCAGTCGTCGCCGGGCATCTTCCCCAGGAGCGAACTCTTGCCGTGGACAACTTCGTCGTGCGAGAGCGGCAGGGCGAAGTTTTCATAGAAGGCATAGAGCATGCGGAAGGTCAGCTCGTTGTGATGGAACTTGCGGTGGACCGGATCCTTTGCCATGTACACCAGCGTATCGTGCATCCAGCCCATGTCCCACTTCAATCCGAAGCCGAGGCCGCCGACATACGTCGGCCGCGAGACCATGGGCCAGTCGGTTGACTCCTCGGCGATGGTCTGGACATCGGGATGGCGCCGGTAGATCTCCTCGTTGAACTGGCGCAGGAAGGAAATCGCGTCGAGGTTTTCACGTCCGCCGTACTGATTGGGAATCCACTCGCCGGGCTGGCGTGAGTAGTCCAGGTAGAGCATCGACGCGACCGCATCCACGCGCAACCCATCGGCGTGATACTTCTCCAGCCAGAAGAGCGCGCTGGAGAGCAGGAAAGAACGGACTTCGTTGCGGCCGTAATTGAAAATCGAGCTGTCCCAATCGGGATGGAGTCCGAGCCGGTCGTCGGCATGTTCAAAGAGGTGCGTGCCGTCGAAATACCCGAGTGCGTACTGATCGTTGGGGAAATGCGACGGTACCCAGTCGAGGATGACGCCGATCCCCTGCTGGTGCAGGTAGTCCACCAGGTACATGAAATCCTGCGGCGAGCCGAAGCGGCTGGTGGGGGCGTAGTAGCCGGTGGTTTGGTACCCCCAGGAGCCGTAGAAGGGATGTTCCATCACCGGCAGAAATTCCACGTGGGTAAAGCCGAGCTGGGTGAGATACGCCGCCAGTTTCGGGGCCAGTTCGCGATAAGTCAGCCAGCGGTTGTTGTCCTCGGGCACCCGCATCCAGGAGCCGAGGTGCATTTCGTAGATGGACATCGGGGCGTTCAGTGAATTGCGGCTGTGGCGCGAGGCCATCCACGCCTGATCACCCCAGGTGTATTCGAGGTCCCAGACGACTGACGCGGTCTTGGGGGGCGTTTCGTAGAGGAACGCCACGGGGTCTGCCTTTTCCACACGGTACCCGTTGTATCGGGAGACGACGTGGTACTTGTAGTTGGCTCCGCGTCCCAGTCCGGGGACAAAACCCTCCCAGATGCCGGAGCTATCGCGTGCTTGCAGGGCGTGGCTGCTGCGATTCCAGCCGTTAAAATCGCCCATGACGTACACGCGTTCGGCGTCGGGCGCCCAGACGGCAAAGCGCGTGCCCTTTACTCCCGCGACCGTATCCGGGTGGGCGCCGAGCTTGTCGAAGAGATGGTAATGCGTTCCTTCGTTGAACAGATAAATATCGTCATTAGTGATTCTGGTCATTTCGTGGTGTACCCCGGACCCCGGAGCCTCCATGGCTGGTGTTGTCCTGGTGGACATTGGTTTCTCCCAGTTCTGTTCGGCCGTCAGCGCTTTCCAACGGCGTTGGGAACATCCCGTTTCCCGGGCGCGCCTTCGCGTTACGGCCACAAAGCTTATATCGGCAAATCACCACACCCGTCCCGGCTGGGCCACCCGGCCATCGAGTGGGATTTGTACGGGTTGTGGCAAAGAAGCCTATCATCGGTCAATGTCCCTGCAACCGGTTCCGATCAACATCCCCCCGCATGGTCTTCTGGTACGTTGCGGTGATCCCAATGAGCGGCGCAGGAGGGTTTTACTCAAGGGCAATTGCAGACGGTGTTTCGGCCCGGAAGGAGGTGGGTGCCAAGCGCCGGCGTGTTCAAAACTCTATGGGAATTCGGACGCGCAGTATCTCGTTGGAAGTCAATTCCATCGGACGGCTGGTGTCAAAACCACCAACCGAGTGTACGGGAGTAACGGTCATCTGGCCATGATTGCAACCCGTTGAAAGGCAAGCGACAAGGCGTTTCGCCGGTTTCGAGTCGCGGTTGGGATGCACGTCCGGTGCAATGTTCCAAGTCCCTCGGCCGAATGAAAAAGAAAGAGAACACCAAAATGGTGCCGACGTATTAAAGACGAGGTACAAATGTCATGATCCGTCAGCGGCGGGAAGGGAATCCTGTCTGGGATGGGATTGAGTTCTATGGAGGGTCAGATGGTTGAAGTGGCGCTGTCGAAGACTGAGCGCGTGCCCAAACGTGCGACTTTGGCTCCGAAGCTGAAAGAGATCATCATCTACGTTCTCGACCTGTGCCGCCACAAACCGATCGTTGGAGAGTCGGCCCTAAACACCATCCTCTATTTTGCAGACTTCATCCATTACGCCACCACGGGCTGTTCCATCACCGGTGTGCGCTACATCAAGGAGAAGCTAGGGCCGGTTCCTGCGGAAGATGCGTTGCAGGCAGCTTGGGACGAGCTGGTGGATGAAAGTCGGCTGCGTGTGCGCGAGGAGTTGAGCTTTGATTCGCCGAAGCGTGTGCCGATCGTCATCGGGCGAGCGGACCGTACGCTCTTTGCGAAGTCCGAACTGGAGATCGTGGACTTTGTGCTGAACCATTTCTGCAAGTACTCCACCACCGAGATCGCCGGCATCACCAGCTCGGATTTGGGCTGGCGGATGGCGGAGTTGGGTGCGGAGATTCCCTATCACACCGTTTGGATCAGACGGCGCAATATTCTGACTGCGGATGCGGTGGAACGCGCCATGATGCGCGCGCGGCTGGCGCACAAGGGTGTGCGAGACAACTCGATGTCGTGGGGACGCGTGACCAGTTCGCATCCTTTTGACGCCAATTGGCAGCGTCTGGAGCGCGAACACCCGCGCGGCGCCGATGTGCTGGCGGATATTGTCTATGTGCTGTCCAAGGAGCCGCGGCAGTTCAACAAAGTGGATGACGCCTCGCGATTGTGGGCGGTACGGACCGACGAAGGACCGTGGGAACGCACGCCGGCACTGGATGTCGTCTATCAGATCGACGAACTGATGGGGACAGTCACGCTCTTGTCCGCCGAAACAGCGCAAGTCTAAGCACTCTCAATAACGAGACTGATTGAACAAGCACGTCCGGCTTTCTGATTTCACAGGGGGCCGGACAATTTTGTTGGCCGGGAGTCGGGACTGCTACGCGGGCTTCCGCCCGTTTGCTTCAGTAAGCTGTGCGAGTCTTTGGCTGATCGCATCCTGCAGATCAGTGTCTTCGAAGCGCCACTCCCAGTTCCCTTTGTTGGTCCCGGGACGGTTCATGCGGGCTTCGGAGCCCAGGCCCATCAGATCCTGAATGGGGATCATCGCCAGATTGGCGGGTGATTTCATTGCCAGGCCGATCAAGTCCCAGTGGATTTCGTGACCATCGGTTCCGAGATACGAAAGCGTGCGCCGTCGCTCTTCGGCTCTGGCCGCATCGGAACGCGTGGTGTCCGTGGCCGTGTGTGCAAACCAGCCGACCGTGGTGTCGTTGTCGTGAGTGCCGGTGTAAATGACGGACCGCGCCGGGTAGTTGAGCGGATGATCGTCCGGGTCAGTGGGGTCGTATCCGAAGGCGAATTGCAGGACGCGCAGTCCCGGAAAATGGAACTCATCGCGCAACGCGGCGACTTCCGCGGTGACCAGCCCCAGATCCTCGGCCACGAAGGGGAGTTTGCCCAGCGTCGATTGAACTGTTCGAAAGAAATCGGCGCCGGGGCCTTTGATCCATTCACCGGTCACCGCAGTGCGTGACTGGGGTGGGATCGCCCAGCAATGATGGAAGCCGATGAAGTGGTCCAGACGCGCTGCGTCGAAACGTTCGAAGGTGATGCGCAGGCGGTCGATCCACCAACTGTAATGCTGGTCGCGCAGGACGTCCCAGCGGTAGAGGGGATTGCCCCAGCGCTGGCCGGTGGCGCTAAAATAATCGGGCGGGACGCCGGCGACGGCGGTCAGACGTCCGTGAGCGTCCAATTGAAAGATTTCCGGATGAGCCCACACGTCGGCGCTGTCATGCTCGACAAAGATCGGCACATCGCCCATCAGCCCTATGCCACGGTTGTGGCAATGCGTGAGCAATCGCGACCATTGTGAGTCGAATTCGAATTGAAGGAATTGGTGATACGCGATCTCGGCGGCGAGCTCACGACGCACGTCGGCGATCACCTGCGGATGCCGGTCACGCAGGCCGGGTATCCAGCGATACCAGGGAAGTCCGCTGAAAGAGTGCTTCAACGCCG
Organism: Candidatus Zixiibacteriota bacterium; assembly: GCA_016235085.1. Classification (GTDB taxonomy): domain Bacteria; phylum Zixibacteria; class MSB-5A5; order WJJR01; family WJJR01; genus JACRMA01. Next base: position 14,089 of record JACRMA010000124.1, on the reverse strand, counting down.
CGTAGAGGGCGTAATCGTAGAGCCAGTATTGCTGGCGCTGACAGAACTCCGCTAACCGAGACTGGGTTTGATCGTTCCGTTGAGTGCTGAATTCCGCGAACGCCTTCCGGAGAGCTTTCTCCCGCAGATTGCGGACATGGCGATAATCAACGCGACGGGCCGGCAATTCCGAGAGTGGGGCCGTGTCCGCCGTGCTGAGCATTCCGGATTGAGTCAGCAGTTCGAGGCTGATCAAGAGCGGATTGCCGGCGAAAGCGGAGCTGGCGCTGTACGGTGATGGCGTGTATCCCAATGGACTGATAGGCAGCATCTGCCACCAGGACTGTTTTGCCGCAGCGAGCCAATCGGCAAACCGGATCGCCGCCGGGCCGAGGTCACCGATGCCGTGGGGACCGGGCAGGGATGTCAGGTGGGCGAGAACGCCGCTGGCACGGGTGCTCAAATCCATGATGATCCTGGGGGAATCAGTCCGGAAATGTTCGCGCTGTGTGCGATGGGTATGGGCAATCCCGGCGCGTGCGGGCACGACATGAGCAATCTGCATGAGTCCACCGTGGCGATACTCCACCTACATTTCGTAATCGGCAGGATCGTCGATGGACGTTAAGCGGCTGCGGGGATGTCACTTCGCAGATGTCGACGGGACCACGCAGACGGAGTTGAAGCCTCCGAATGGGGCAGGTACTCTCTGGGTGCCCGTGGGGTCTTCCACCCACTTCGCGTCGACGATGAACTTGTATTCGTGAGATCCCGGTGGCAGGGAGACGGAAATCTTCCAAACGCCCTTGGCATCGCGTTTCATCGGTTTCGGGGTCCAGTCATTGAAGGAGCCGGCGATGGCGACTTCGCGGGCGACCGGAGCTTCGAGGGTGAACTTCGTGGATTTCTTGCTATTGCCATTGGTTCGGGATGAGCCCGTGGCAGAACGGCCGGTCGGCATGTCCAGCGTGCGCGGGCCATCGGTTTTGATTTTCTTCACGGTAGCCATTAAGACCTCCCTCCAGGCCGCCGCCTTCGCGGCATACCCGGCATACGGCAACTCTGAGTGACTTTGGAAATGTATTCGTGCGAAAGATCAGTCGCAAGGGGAAACGGCGGCGATGCGTGCGCCCGTGAGGGCAAATCAGCAACGGCGGGATTTTCTTGTAGCAGAATTCGGCAGACATGGGGTGACATCGCTTACCTCTTGCGGTGTCGCAGGTTGGGGTGCGTTGGAGCGGAGCGGACGGATTGCCGCGGTGTGCGGTGCAAAGCAGACGATGGCGGTAGAAAGTGCCAGATGTTCAGCGAGTTCCAGTGGTGCGCCGCCGTACAGACAGCCGCAATCGTGAAAGAATGGCGTTGACAAGATATTGTGCCCCTTTATCTTGATAGTGTGAATCCCCGCTGGCGACAACCCTCAGTTGGACGGCGAACCGGCAGTTCTTAGACAACACATCATCCGACTGATAGCCCCTTTCCGGGGAGGTGGAGATGGAATCGAGAATGGGTTCCGGGACAAGCCGGGTGCTGCGGCGCTTGGTGATCGCGGCGTTGATGTTGGGCGTGTCATCGGCGGCTTGGCTGCATGGCGCCGAGGCGCCCGACAAGATGGCGGTGCGGAGTCAGGCGGAGCAGACGCAGAAGTATCGCGTGTCCGAGCGCGATGCGCGCAAGCTGCCGTACGTCGATGGGCCGATCGACCAGTTGAGTGACTGGTCGGCAGGGCAGACAACGGACCGCTCCATCATTCTAGATGACTTCACAGCGACAGCGGGGTTGAACAGTGTGACCGCCGCGCCCGGTCTGAAACTGGCGTCCTCAACATGGGATGCCCAGCACAATGACGCGGCGCCGCACCAGTGCGCAATGATCCCATCGCCGCTCGTGGGTGATACCAGTCACTTGACTCACTTTGTCTGGACACATTGGGATGTGCTTCCCGAATCGCTTAACCGCGTAGATCGATTCGTGAACTTCCATAGCTACAATCCCGTGACCGGGTTGTTCTTCCATGGTGCATCCGGTGAGACAATTTCTGGTGCCGGCGGCGATCCACTTCTGGCACGCGCCGGATTTGTGACCATTGATGTCAATGATCAGGATCGTGCGATGATATCTGCGCAGCAGCGTGACGCCCCGCAGCAGCCCTCGGGGGATTACTGTTCGTACTGGTGGGAACAGAGTGCGTCTTCGTTTGCCGTGTTCAATGAGGGGTTCTTGAACGGCAGCAAGGGAACACTCGGTAATCCGGCAGACGACATTTTGTACCCACACATCACGGTGGACCGGCAGGCGGGCGCGGACTGGCACTACGTGATCTCGCACACTGAGTCGGCCAATGACCACATGGTCCTGTGGCGATACAATGGCTCCATTTGGCAGGGGCCGTATGTCATCGACTCGACACCGTTTCTCAGTTACAACATTGCGGCCGATCCGACGAGCGACAAGATTGCACTGATTTCGAATGGTCCGCCGATATCTGCTGATCCGAGTGCGCTCAGCCAGGTGATGTATCGTTTTTCGCTTTCCCGGGGGGATGACTGGGGACCGGTGAATACGAGCGGTCTCGGCGACGGCAATCGCGTTTACATCACGAACTATACCGACCCGTCCGGACCGTCAGCTTGGGCGGAGGTGGTCGGAGATTACGACAACTCGGGTGACTTGCACATTGTATGGGTGGAGCAGCGGCATACCAATGTCGGAGATCAGGCGGCGCTGAAGCATTGGGATGCGAATTCCAACACGATTGCGACGATCCATCAGGCGTACTGGGACAACACGGGCCAGAACAGCAAGCGGAAGTTGAATGCCGGCTTTCCAACGATGGGATTTGGCGACGGATCGACGACCTGTGGGGGTGGAAACAATCTCGACTATGTCTACGTGACTTTCGTGCAGTTCGGAGGGTTGTCGACTGCCGAGCAGGCCGACCAGTCACGACATGGGTACATGAACGGGGAGATCTATTTGTCGGCTTCGAATGACGGTGGTCTGCATTGGTCGCCCGCCAAGAACCTGACCAACTCCCACGGTCCGGGGTGCGATCCGGCGCTGGCCGATTCGTGTCCGTCGGAGAACTGGCCGTCGTTGGCGCGCACGGTGAACGACACGATGCACCTGATGTACATCAACGACCGGGATGCCGGGGATGCGCCATTCGGCCAGGGAGCCTGGACCTTCAATTCGGTGATGTACTACAGAATCCCCGGTGGCACCAATGTGCAGCCGGTGTGTCCGCAGATTGCGCCGAACGCCAGCATAACGCTAACTGATGCGAACGGTCCCGAGTGCGAATACAATACTCCCCCCAATACACAATTGCATGAGACGCTTGTCCTCGCCAATCTCGGGAACGCAACGATGGCTGGGATAGTCAGCAAGACGTACCTGAATCCGCCGTCGGGCACGTGGCTGTCGGTGACGACAGGTCCGTACTCCATCCCGGTCGGCGGCGCCGCCTTGAACTTCCCGGTGACCATGAATGCGATTGTGGGAGCAGAGGGATTGTACACGGCCCAGATCTCGATCACCCACAACGATCCCACCAAGCCGTCGCCCATCGCTATTCCGGTCGACTTCTTTGTCTTCAATAGTTTCGCCTGTCCGCAGTATGTGGTTTTGCACACCCGGTGGCTCGAATTGGAAGTGTCGAATATCGAGCGGGTGGCAGTTGGCCCGGATCGCCCGCACATTCGGGGATTGTATCGCGCTCCTCGCTTCGGTGAATCCGATTCCGGTAATAACTCTATCTACGATGCGAGTCTGATCATCGCGCGGCCCCCATCTCCCGATACCATCGTCTATCGCTCCCTCTTCGGCATCGGCAATTATGCCAAGGGTTTCCGGGCATTGTCCAATCTGACAGTCGATACCTCTCGTTATGGCACGAATGCTGGGGCGGCCTATGCACGCGCCAAGCAGACGACAGTGGATTCGATATTGGGCGTGGACGCCGAATATGAGTTTCCGCAGAATCCGGATTCTTCCAACTTCGTTTTGATCAACTATCGAATTTCAAACCGCACGGGCAGTGCGATTTCCGGACTGATTGTGGGCGAGGCAACGGACTTCGATATTATGCCGCCACACCCATCGATGATCTGGACGCCCAGCGACGTCGCGGGCGTCGAGCCGGGGTGGAATCTGGTGTACCAGCAAGGCGCCGATACCGGTGGTGCGTTCGCGCCCAGGAATTATTTGGCGGGAATGACTGCGATCCAGTGCAGTGCGGCACCACGTGCCTGGTCCGCCGCCAATGGAGACATGTTGTTCCCGACCCCGGGTGGCGGTTTTTCCGAAGGGTATCTTTACCGGGAACTGGCAAAGAGCGGGTTCGAGGTTATTCCGCCGGGCAGCCCCGGAGCCAACGGCGGCGCGGACATGCATTCCGTACTAGCCTTCGAGAATAACGTGAGCTTAGGCCCGTTGTCGGACAAGCATTATACGCTCGGATTCGTGACCTCGACAGCGGGGCCGACGGATGCGGATTTGCTCGCGACGACAAAGAAGGCGTGGCGGTATGCGTTCGGGTGGAAGAGTATTGTGAAGTTCGATACTTTGTTTCCGGACACTCCCAAGTCGTACCGTTATGCCGCGCTGGGCTCACACGAGAATGGGCCGGCAAGCGGGTGCTGTGGGTGCGTCGTGTCCAAGATCTCAGATCCCAGTAACAAGTACACGCTCGTGCCCGATAGCGGCGGCTGTACCGGCACGATCACCTTTTCCGGGGCAGCCATATACGGCGAGTTTGCGGCCACGTTTCGCGTGAGCAGCCCGCCGTGTAACGGCCTGGTGTACACGGATGATTGGGTGGTGGCGATCGTGATTGGCTCACACGATAGCTGTCCGTTTCAAGGTGACATCAACGGCGACGGCGTGATCGATGTCTTCGATGTCATTGGGGTGATTGGCATTGCCTTCAACGGCGAACCGGACCCGCAGGATCCCACATGTCCAATCACACGTGGCGACGCCAACAACAATCTCGTGACCGACGTCTTCGACGTGGTCTACCTGATTGAATATGCGTTCAATGGTGGTCCTCCTCCGATCGACCCGTTTCTTCTCACCTCATCCCAGCCTTCTCCAGACCACCCGGTTCCGGCGAGGTGAATCGAGGTCGAGAAACGCAGTCGAGGACTCATGAATGGGAGCGTCGAAAGACGCTCCCGTTCTCATTTGGACACGATGGGTCGAAGGGCCGTACATCGGGGGCAGGTAAGCCGAATGGTGGGCAGAGCCCAACCTACTTGTCGGTCCGCGGAAACTTCTCCACCGTCTTTCCCGCGAAAGCGGGAATCCAGTGCCGCCTTCCCACGCTGGATTCCCGCTTTCGCGGGAATGACGTCGAGAGGAGCGGGAATGACGTCGGGAGGAGCGGGAATGACGGTGCGGTATATCTCCGCGCTATGCCAGACCACCGCTGTGGGAGGCATTCTACGGTTTGAGCCAGCGGGCGAGCCACTCGAATTGGCGCTCGTAGACCCAGCGCAGGTTCGGAAGCTTCGAGATGTTGTGACCTTCGTCGGGGAAATACAGAAGTTGCGATGGAACGCCCTGCCGTTGCAGGGCGGTGAACATCTGGAGTCCTTCACTTAAGTCGAGACGGTAATCCTTCTGGCCGTGGATGACCATGGTCGGCGTCTTGAAGTTCGCGGCGTACGTGGACGGTGAGGAGCGAGCGTACTCGGCGGCGTTGGTCCACGGCGTGCCCTTGTATTCCCACTCCGGGAACCAGAGCTCATCGGTGGCGCCGTAATCGCTTACGTGATTGTACGTGCCGTCGATCGTAATCAGGCAGCGAAAGCGATTAGTGTGGCCGCAGATCCAATTGGTCATAAAGCCACCGTAGGAGCGGCCCAGGGCACCCATGCGGGCGGAGTCGATGACGGGGTGGCGTTTGATCAGAAAGTCGACGCCCTTCATCAAGTCCTCGTAGTCGCCCTTGCCCCAGTTCCCTGAGACGTAATCCTGGAATTCCACACCGTAGCCGGTGCTGCCGTGGGGATCGATTTGCGCGACGACGTATCCCTGAGTGGCGACCAGTTGGGTGTTCCAACCGTAGTAATTGAAATCGCCGAGCCAGCACCATTGCGGGCCGCCGTGGATGAGCAGTACGAACGGATACTTCCGTGTCGAATCGAAGTGCGGCGGCAGCGTGAGGAAGCCATGAACCGAATCGCCCTGCGCCCCGCGAAACCAGAATTCCTGGGGCAGACTCAGGTCCAATTCCGATGTGATCTTCTCGGTGAAATGAGTCAGACGGGTGAGTTTTCCTGAACCCAGATCGTAGCGGTAGAGCTCGCGCGGTTCGGTTGACACAGTCCGGTTGACGATGAGGAAGTCGCCATCGGGCGAGACCTGCAATCCATCATAGACGGCGTCGCCGGCGAGCAGTTCAATCGTGTGCGACTCGACTTCGATGCGCCAGATCATGTTGAAACCATGTTCGATGGCGAGGAAGTACAGTTCCTCGCCGTTGGGCGCCCATTGGTATTCACCCACGGAGCGATCGAACTTGTCGGTGAGGTTGGTCATGGCTTTGGTCTTGCGATCGTAGAGGATGATGTCGCGCTGATCGGACTCGTACCCCGGCCGGCGTGCGGACAGAAACGAGATGTAGCGACCATCGGGTGAGTAGATGGGATCACCCTCCAGTCCTGCCAGGTCGGTAATTCGCGCCGGCGATCCACCGGATGTGGGGATGGTGTACAAATTATTGTCGACACGGATTGCGGGAACGGAGTCGGTGGACATGGCGAAGCAGACTTCCGCGCCGTCCGGGGAAAACGCGTAGTCAGTGCCGCCGCCGAGGACGACAGTCGGCGCATTGTATGGACCGGTCGAAAGTTCATGGCGCGCGCCATTATCGAGCGCCTGCACGACCAGACGATTGACCTGGCCGTCATCCCAGCGGATGTAATGTCTGTAAAGCAGATGGTCGATCAGGCGAGGGGCGCTGGGGTTCTTTGATTGGTCGGCGGCGCGGGCGCGATTGCAACTGTCGGTTGTGCAATCGGGGAAGACGCGTGTCACGGCGAGTAATTCGCCGCCGTTGGGAGATAACGCGAATTCGGAAACCCCGGTTGGAATGGAACTGGCGAGATAGGCTTCGCCGCCTTCCAGGGGGAGGCGCCACACTTGTGTCTCATCCTTTCGCGAGGTTAAGAACAGGAGCGAGTTTCCATCGGCGGACCATCGTGGTGAGGATTCGCCGGAGGTGCCCTGGGTCAATTGGCGTGCGCCGGTGCCGTCGGTGTTCATGATCCAGATGTGGCTTTCGCGCGTATTGGCCTTTGGGTCGGTCGTGGTCAGGACAAACGCGAAGTGCTTGCTGTCGGGAGAAATGCGCGCATCGCCAGAGCGGGGCATTCCATAGAGATCGTCGAATGTCATCGGACGGGCGAGAGCGGACGCGGTGACGCTGAGAATCGCGACTGTGAGCAGTAGCCGTTTCACGTTCAACCCTCCTTGAAACTCCACCTTCGGCTCCCGCAACACGCACTCGCGCCGGGTGGATTCCTCGCAATCGGTGCAAAGTCTACGCTAAGCCTACCTGCCGCGGTATGATTTTCTTCACGGCTGCTGTTGACAGCGGCCAGGCTTGCGCGGGCACCGGAAGAGGCTAGATTGTACCAGCGTGCCGATGGAAATGTCAGCGCGAGCGATAAATCCGCAGAACCAAGAGGGCCATCCCATGCCAGAAGCATCCCAATTCATCTACCGAATTCAGCCCACCCGTCCGGCCATGCTGACCGAGGGTCCGACTCCCGAGGAAGAGGCGATCATTACCGAGCATTTCGAGTACCTCAAGCGTCTTACGGAGGAAGACGTGGCACTGGCCGTCGGCCGGACCATGACCACGGACGTGAATGCATTTGGCATCGTGATCTTCCTGGCAGATTCGGAGATGGAGGCCAGAAGAATCATGGAGAATGATGCGGCGGTGAAGAAGGGGGTCATGAAAGCGGAGTTGTTCCCATTTCGGATTGCCCTGTTGCATGATGGCTGGCGAATCCCCGGGGACAAAGTCTAGCAGGTTGCCGAAAGAGCTTAGCCAGCGGCCCGAGAGCCCAGTTGTCCTGCTGAGCGGGGCGAAGCATCCGCTCTGTCTTCATAGGTAGAAACAGCAGGTCCTTCGCTCCGCTCAGGACGACAATTCCAACTGCCGCAGTATCTTCGGGGTTTTTCAGCATGCTGCTAGACTTGTAGTATGGTTTGCATTTTAGACAAGTAGTCCAATGTCTATGCACAATTGTGGCACTGCCGGCCGGCGCTGCGCAATTTCGGCGGTGAATCGGAATTCGCAGCATTGCCCTCAGAAGTGTCCGGTTTTCGCCGATACTTATCAGGAGTCGTGAGGGAGGCACATGGCGGACAAGAGGAATTGCTGGGAGATCAAGCACTGTGGCCGCGAAGTGGGCGGCGCCAAAGTCGAGGAGTTGGGCGTCTGTCCGGCGGCGGCGGACTGGTCGAGCAATGGGCTCAACCATGGCATTAATGCAGGACGGATTTGCTGGGCCATGGCCGGAACGTTGTGCGATGGAAAGATCCAGGGGACGTTTGTTTCGAAACAAGCGTCGTGTGTGGTCTGTGATGTCTTCCTGCGGGTGCAGGTGGAAGAGGGACGCGACTTCGCGATCCTGAAGCCGAATCAAATGAGTGCCATTCTTCGCGTTGCCTGACGAAATCTAACCAACGTCGATTACCCGGGTATCGGGATGCAGGTCGGTATGGACGGCCTGTTCCGTCGCGGATACGTGGGATGCGTGCCGGTACCTGGCGATCAGGGTACCGATGGTCATCGCCCCGATGTCTTCGGCAGTGGTGTACACTACCCTGCGACCGTCTCGGGTTATGCGAAGAATGCCGGCGTCCGCGAGCCGTGCGGCAACATGCTCAACCAAACGCAAGGGCAGTGCACACAACCCGGAAATTTCCGGTGCCGCTGCAAGCTCGGCGCCGGGCGGGAGCGATTTCGCAACGGCGGATGCGACGCAGACCGCAGCGTTGAGTTCGTCGTGTGATCGCAGGGCTTCGAACAAGGGCAGCTTGGGCTGATGGGCGAGACGGTGCTGCCAGGCAAAGGTGAATTCGGCGCCGGCGTATAGAATCATCCATGATGCATAAATCCAGATCAGCAAGAGCGGCATCTGGGCGAGATAGCCCCAGACTTCGCGGTATGTCGATGTGGCGAATTGGAAATTGAGATAGGCGCTCTGGGCTCCCGTCCACAGAATCGCGCCGACCAGACCACCCAGGATGGCCGATTTGAGTTTGACGCGTGCCGGTGTGCCCAGCCAGTAGACCACGGTGAGCATGGACCACGAGAGAAGGAAGGGAGTTATGCGGAAGAGCAGGGGCACGTTGGTCAGTGCCCGATAGAGCAACTGTCCCCCGCCGCCCCAGTTGGTCAGTTCCTGTATCCACAGTGTCGTGCGCGCTTCGGCGATTGTACCGAATGCCAGGACGAGGGCAACGACGGCCGGAAGCAGGATGATGGCCGCAGGATAGAGGAGCAGACGCTGCCAGGTGGAGCGCCGAACCGGCGTGTTCCAGATGGCGCCGAGGTCTTTCTCGAGCCGGCTGACACTGAACACGCCCGCGATGATGATCGCCGCCAGGCCGAAATATCCCAGTGCGGCGAGATCGAGCCGATCCATCGCCATCACCATTTTGCGGGCCAGTTGGGGTGCGGTCGGTGACAGACTGTTCTCCACCCAGTTCATGAGCGCTTCCTTCCAGCCGATTCGGGTGGAAATTGCCAGCGCCAGCGCTCCGAGTGGCACCAGATGCAAGAGCGAGAGGTAGCTCATGTATCCGGCGTGGAGCCAGAGCCGGTCCTGGTGAAGTCCCCGCCAGATGGTTGTTGCCACGCGCAGCGGGATTCGAACCGGTCCAGCCTTCTTGCTTTGCGAGACATTCCAGGCTCTCCGTTCCAACGCGATCATGAGTTGGTTGATCATAGGGCATGGCCGCGACAGCACGTTGGTCGTGGTGCGCGGCTTGGGGAGTGATAATGGCTTGGGCGGCCGACTGCCAGCAAATTGTCAATTGGATCACATCTCCAGGTGGACCCCGAGGACAACCTGCTTGCATCAGTTCGAGACAGCAGATACACTGATGGAGCCGGACATTTGGCGGATTCTTGCCGCAGTACCTCCGGCGAGGGAGGCGCGATGAACACTCGGAGCAGTGCGGTGCTGGCCTTGGGTATTGTGGCCGGATGTTTCCTGTTGGGACGATATTTCTTTGCTTCGCGCACCACGGAACAGAGCATTCGCGTGGTGGGGGCGGCCACCAAACGCGTGGAGGCCGACGTGGTGAAGTGGCGTCTGGCGATCACCCGGGTCTCCTCCGAACAGGAAATCTCGGATGCCTATCAGAAGATACACGACGACGTGCTGAAGACCATTGGCCGGCTGAAGTCGCGCGGGATTAAGGACGAGAACATCACGTTGCAGGCGATTACGACCAACCAGATCTATGGCCCGGAGGGACGGAAAAGCGGCTACGATGTCCGGCAAACGATTTTGGTCATCTCCCGCAACGTCGCCGACCTGGAGCAGATGGCGGTCGATCCGAAGTCGATCCTTGAACAAGGGACAATTCTCGGGCAGTCCGATCTGGAGTACTTCCTGTCGGATCTCCCCAAAACCAAGAAGGAGCTCCTGGCGGACGCGATGAGAGATGCGCGGAGCCGGGCGGAGGAAATCGCCGCGGCATCCGGGGTGCGGATCAGCCGGCTGCTGAACTCGTCGGTCGGCGTCTTTCAGATTACAGAGCCATACTCCACCGAGGTCTCGGATTACGGCATGTACAACACCTCGACCAAGCAGAAAGACATCACGGTCACAGTTCGGGCGGGGTATGCGGTTGAGTGAGGGCAAGGGGCAGGGCGAAGGACAAAGGATTAGGGACAAAGGTTGAAGGCCCGTGGTCAGAGCGTCAGTACCAGCGCTGCGACTCCACTCAGGATGGCTAAACAGAGAATCAATTTTGGTATGAGCTGCATGTTTGGATTTCTCCCTTTTGAATGGCCGTAGGCTACGGACTCGACTCATCCGCCGGCCGCCTGATTCAAACACTGCAACAAGTTTGCCCACACTGACCGGTTTTTGGTCAGGTCATTAATATCCTGTGTGGCATGGTGTTGCCATGGCGTTAGCGGGGAACTGTTCAAGTTCCGCACAGCGCTGTTGCCGGTTACGCACGATCACATCTTGGTTTGATCCCATACTGGGGCGGCATCCATGTTTGCCGGCCCCAGTCCAACTGCGAAAAGCACGGCCACAGACTTGAAATTCATTATCAATCGGCGCGATGGGCGGCCACCCAATCGAGGTGTCAATACAGGACAAACCGTATTGAGTTTCGATGGTGGGGTCACGGAATCGTCAATGTGACCGATACTTACCAGTAGTGGCAAAAATGTGGCAATGCGATTCGATTGCCAGATTGTCGTCACCGTTTTCGCTATGAGTCAGACTCGCACCGAACAGGACAGGGTTGAGGCCGCCTCGATACCCTCCGACCGGACGGACGAATTTCTATCCGCTTTGCGCCCGTTTGTGGAACGGGAGCGAATTCCGGCCGGGAACGTGTTGTTCATCGAAGGGGAACCGGGTGAGTGCGCCTACGTCGTCAGCGAGGGAACTGTCCAGATCATCAAGCAGGAGGAGGGACGGCCGGTCGTTATCGCGACACGAGGGCAGGGAGAAATCATCGGCGAAATGGCGCTGATTGATGATTCCCGGCGATTTGCCTCTGCCGTCTCTGTAACCGACTGCGAATTGCTCGTGCTCCACCGGCCCCGGTTTTTCGAGCTGCTCGGGGCGCGCCACAATATCGCGGAGCGGTTGCTCCGCATGATGACGGCGCGTGTGCGGGAAACCGACCTGAAGCGGCTCCAGGAATTGGAGTCCGCCAACCAGGATTTGCGGAAGGCGCACGGACGCCTTGAGGCTGCCGTGATCTATCGCGACCGCATCCTGTCGGTCTCACCGTATCCCATCATCGTGACGAACGCCGACGGGCGAATCAGTCTGCTCAATCCGGCCGCGGAAGCACTGCTGGGCCGGGCGCAGGATGCGGAACTCTGGAAGTGCCTGATCCCACGCGACGGCAGCATACCGTTCAAAGCGTCGGATGCACTGGAGTATGACGGCATCTGGCGGGCCGAAATCGAAGCGGACGGACCATCCGCCCGAGGGTTGTTTTGCCGGATCGTGGCGGTCGCGATACCGGACACCGGAACCGGCCCAGGGTCGCGGCTTTGGATCATCGAAGATACCACGGAAATGAGAACGCTTCAGAAGCAATCGATCGAGCAGTACGGACTGGCCATGAAAGGTGAAATGGCCGGCGAGATTGCCCACGAACTCAACAATTATCTGACAATCCTCTCGGGCAATGCCGAACTGCTGCCGTTGCGTCTCAAATCCAAGGATCCGACTGCGGTGGATCGCACGCTGGAAACGATCAAGCAGGCGATTGCCCAGATGGCCATTTTCACCGACAATTTGCTACGTTCGCGTCATCCGCTGGGGCAGCGCACACGGATCAACCTCAATGACTTTCTCGCGAATCTGGTCGCCTTTCTGCAGCCGCAGAAACGGTTCAAGAGACTGATCATCAAAACGGAATTGAGCAATGATCTTCCCGAGCTGGAATGTGATCCCAGTGGCCTGCAGCAAGTGGTGTACAACTTACTCTTAAATGCGGCCGATGCGCTTATGGAAGCCCACTCACCGGACCCGACAGTCTTTATCTCCACGCACTCCGACGCAGGTCAAGCCAGTGTCTACGTGAAGGTGGCGGACAATGGTCCCGGTATCCCGCCGGAGGTTGTGCCACAGCTGTTCCGGGAGCGGATCACGTCCAAGCCGACCGGACATGGATTCGGTTCGATGACCATTCTCCGCATTGTCCGTGAACATGGCGGGTCCATCAGCGCGGGAGAACGTCCCGGCGGCGGAGCCCAATTCATCATCACTCTTCCTGTTACGCCACAACCTGCCAAGAGGGCTTAGGCAATGGATCTGATGTGGTTTCTGGTTTTGGCCCACCTGGTGGGCGATTACGGACTCCAGTCGGATTGGATGGCCGAGCATAAGCGCACGTCCGTTGCGGTTTTGGCGATCCATGTTCTGATCTATACGGTCACGATCGGCGTGGCCCTCGCGCTGTATGGAAGTATTACGCAATCGTACGCGTTCTGGCGGTTTTGGGTGATTGCCACGCTGGTGATCGTTTACGCCGTGCACGTGGCGCAGGACTACCTGAAGAGCCGGTATTTCCATTCACGCCAGGCGTACTATATCGACCAGATCCTCCACATCTCGGCTCTCTTTGCCATCCGCCTGCTGATCGTCTCATGACCATGACCGAGCCGTCTGCCACCCGCGCAATGCGACTGGTGCCCCGGCGGTTGTTGGCGTGGGGCGGGCGACCGGCGCTTCGGCAGTGCGTGGGGAGTGTTCTATTCGCGGATATCGCGGGTTTCACCGCGATGACGGAAGCCGCGCGCCGGCGCGGTGGCTCGCGCGGCATCGAGCAGTTGACGTTGCGGCTCAACGGCATTTTCACCGAACTGGTTGCCGCGGTTCAACAGGCCGGCGGCGACATCCTCAAGTTTGGCGGAGATGCCCTGCTGGCCGCGTTTGATGCCACCGACTTATCCGATTCGACGATCTCGCGCGCGGTGTGGTGTGCCGACCGGTTGTCGCGCGTCATCCGACATGACCGGCGCTGCCACGGCGGCCGCCTCGATCTCCATCTCGGCATTGCTTGCGGAGATTGGAGCGAGGTCATCACCGGCGAGGCCGGTGCGCGGCGGGAGCACTTTGTGCATGGGGCGTGTATTCGGCAGGCGATGGATGCCGCGTCTGCCGCTGAACGGCGCACCTGCCGGCTGGCCGCGTCCGCCTGCCGCGTGCCTCCGGATGTTCCAGTGCATGCGGTGAGGATGCGTCAGGGGAATTGGCAGTTGAACTTCCCGAAGAAACCGTGGAGTCCCAACTTCGAGACCTTGTCGAGCGTACTTGCGCCACCAGAAACGATGGTGGACTTTGTTCCGCGGCAACTGCGTTCGCAGTTGGCG
>JACRMA010000042.1:74844-81686 GCA_016235085.1 Candidatus Zixiibacteriota bacterium | reverse complement strand
CGCCATCACGCGTCGCGAGCTCGATTTTGAAATTGAACAGCTCGCTCATCCCTTCCGTGCCGTTGACACGCAGGACGCGCAACTCATCGGAATAACCGTCGGACTCGAACGTGAAGATCGATTCATCGGAAAGCAGGCTAGGCATTTCACACCTCGTGGGCGGGATTCACTTCGTGACCCAGTAGACCTCGTACGGCTTCACGCAGGTTCATGGCGATCATCAACAGGTCTCAGTTTCATGCCACGCCATTGCGTGAATCTTTGGTTCGTGCCGCTCGCATTTGCTTCGGTAATCACCGGGTTGGATTTCTCCCCGGCGGCCCATCGGCACATTCAAACGGCTTCCTCCAGCAATATCTTCCTGGTCTGCGGCGCGGAAGCCAAACGCCGTAACGGTAATCTCACCACAGACTTCGTACCGCTTGCATCTACTTTGTCGCCACCGCCCCGCCATCACCGAATTCAAACGTGAATTCGCCGTCACCCCCGATGCCGAGGGTCAGCGCCTCAGGCAGCGGACCCAACGTCATGCGCTCCAGTATCTCTGTTGAAATCCGGGGCAGGAGCGTGCCCTGAAGGATGTGGTCGATATTGCGCGCGCCGGTTTCGACCTCTGTGCAGCGCGCCGCGATCTGGCTGACCACGTCGTCACTGTAGAGAAGCTTCATCTTGTGGCTTTCCGCCAGACGATTGACCAGCCGTCCCAGTTTGAGGACAACAATCCGCTTGATCGCATCGGATTTAAGCGGGAAGAATGGAACGATGGTCATACGGCCGACCAGCGCCGGTTTGAAATGCTTGTTGAGTACCGGGCGTATGGCCGAAGTGACCTGCTCGTGCGTCGGCGGTGGATCCTGAAGTCCCAACTCGGTGATAATGTCGGTTGCGAGATTCGAGGTCAGGAAGACGACCGTGTTCTTGAAATCGATCACCCGTCCTTCGCCATCGGAGAGCATGCCTTTGTCGAAGACCTGATAGAACAGGTTCATGACCTCCGGGTCCGCTTTCTCGACTTCGTCCAGGAGCACGACCGAGTAGGGACGCTGCCGTACGGCTTCGGTCAGAACCCCACCCTCGCCGAAACCGACATACCCCGGAGGCGAGCCAATCAGCCGCGACACGGTGTGTTTTTCCTGGAACTCGGACATGTTGATCGTGGTCATGAAGCGCTCACCGCCGAATAGCAGATCGGCGACACCCAGAGCGGTTTCGGTCTTGCCCACACCAGATGGACCGACAAACAGAAACACGCCGATCGGTTTGGAAGGGTCTTGAAGTCCAGCCTTGGCAGCACGGATGCCGGTGGCGACCGAACTCACGGCAAAGTCCTGCCCTTTGATCCGTTGCTTGAGTTTCAAGTCGAAGGTTAGAACCGCCTGGGCTTCATCCTTGACCATCTTGCCCACGGGTATGCCGGTCCAGTCGGCAACGACTTTGCCAACAACATCCGGCGAGACTTCCAGCGGAATCATCGGGTCGGGACCCTGGACCTTTTCCAATTCCGCGAGCGCCGCTTTCAAATCACTGGCAGTGGCGGGTTTGTCTGCGCTGTCTGATTTATCCCCGGTCGGAGCGGCACCGCCGATCTTACCGAGCACGGAATCGCGGACCTTCAAGTATCGGTCGACCGCCTCTTTCTCTTTGAGCCAGCGCTCCGTGTGTTCGTTCAAGTCTTTCTGAAGCGCGGCAATTCGCAATTCCAAATCGGCAATGCGCGCATCGTCCGGCTCTCCCTTGCTGCCCAGATCGCGGCGATAGGCGTCGCGTTCACGCGAGAGCGTTTGAATCTGGCGATCCAAATCTTCGAGTGAGTCCGGCCGGCCCGTAAGCCCGATCTTGACGCGCGCGGCGGCAGTGTCGATCAGATCAACAGCCTTGCGCGGAAGCTGCCGCCCCGAGATGTACCGGCCCGACAACTCCGCCCCTGCGACAAGCGCGCTATCCGGAATGTGGACGTTGTGGGCGGCCTCGTATTTCTCGCGCAAGCCGCGCAGCATCACGATGGTCTCGGCCACTGATGGTTCATCCAGCTTCACAAGCTGGAAACGGCTGGCGAGGGCGGGGTCCTTTTCGAAGTACTTCTTGTATTCGGACCAGGTCGTCGCCGCAATCGTGCGCAGTTCACCGCGCGCGAGTGCCGGTTTCAACAAATTGGCGGCATCGGAGCCGCCCGCCGAGCCACCGGCGCCGATAATCGTGTGCGCCTCATCAATGAACAGAATGATCGGCTTGGGAGAGGCCTTGACCTCGGTGATCACCTGCTTCAACCGATTTTCGAATTCACCTTTAACGCCGGCGCCCGCCTGGAGGAGTCCCAAGTCGAGTACGAGCAGTGAGACATCGGCCAGGAAAGCCGGCACATCGCCCTGCGTCACCCGCAACGCCAATCCTTCGACGACCGCCGTCTTGCCTACGCCGGATTCGCCGACCACGATCGGGTTGTTGCGTCGGCGCGCGGCCAGAATGTCGATCATCTGGCGGATTTCGCGATCACGCCCGAAAACCGGATCGATCTCCCCAGCGCGTGCACGAGCTGTAAAATCGAGACAGAAACGCCCGAGGGCACCTTCACCAGTTGGCGCCCGGCCAGCTTCTCCGGGTGCGCCGCCACCGGCTGGGGTCGCGGCCCGCGCCTGTTCGGATTCGACAGAAGCATCGAGAATCGCGCGGAATTCCTTGACCAGGACCGAGCTATCGACTCCGGTAAGCTCGAGGATTTCACCGCCAACGAGGTAGCGATTCGGATTGTCGAGCAAGGCCATCAGGAGCGTCCCCGAACGCAAGAGCGGTTCGCCAAGATTGATCGATCCGATCATCCACGCTTCTTCAAGCCATTTGGGCAACAGAGGCGAAAATACCGGCTTGCCGGTGTTGCCGGTCTTGAATCCCTCGACATTGTGCTGCAACGCCCCGGAGACACGCGACGGTTCGATTTCGAAATGCCGCAAAATGATCTGCAGGTCGGCGTTCGGGTGATCCATCAATTTGAGCATCAGATGGTCGACCGTGATCTCGTAATGCGAGCGGCCGACGCATAATCCGGCCGCGTTCTCGAGTGCCGTGCGGCTGAAATTGTTCAGCTTGCGAACGAGTGCAATGGGTTCCAACTTCGCCATTAATCATCCCTTCCTTCAACAGCCATGAAATCGGAGGCCGCCCAACGGGGCCTCATACGTCCTCTATGCAAACACCACGGATACGTCCGCTGATGGTTCCGAAAAGAGCCCTGTCGTCCAGCCCAGATGCGAGTCCTTGGAAAGTGTCACTCCCAGCCTGGGGGTCATATCACCGCGCAGGGTCACCTCAATGTCGAAGTCGAGCCAATCGGGGCACGCCAGTTTCGCCAGGTTCCGCATCGTCGTCAGCTTCTCCCGGCCGGGCAGGAATTCGCAATATGAATCGAAATCGACGGGGCCGACCGCGACCCGGAATTTCCCCATCCGGTCCGAGGTCCGCTCCCCGATGGTTGCATCATCACCGAGACGGCACGAATTGCGTCCCAGCAGACATTGCAGCCCGGCGGGCAGATAAAACCATCGCCGGACGCATTGGTGAACCCGCACCGGCAGCCCTTCAAAGTAGGTCCTCAGCATCGACGCGACGGCCGCTGCCGAACGAGGCTTCTGGCAGAACAGACCGGCGAACCGCAGCAGATGCGCGGAAGGTACGCCGGCCTGTGACGGATCGGCATCCGCACCCAAGCCGGATAAAGCAAACAAGCGCCAGGAATACTCATCCGAAGCATCCGGTTGATACATCATGTGACCGCGGAATTTCAGCAGGCCACGCGTCAGTAGGGAGAGAAGCCGGTGGTTGAAGATGTCGAGGAAAGAGCGGATCGGATCGTCTTCGTCGGCGCGGTGAAGAATCTGCTCCGCATAGAAACCCGGCAGCGGGGAATGGGCGCCGTACAGGCCCATGAACGCGACCGTCATGTCGTAGCGCGGCAATTCACCCGGAATCCGCTCAACGCTCTCGATGTCCCCCGGAGGAAACGTGAGAGAAGTGCTCGGGCGGAGACGGACACCCTCCTGGTCCGATGGCCCCTGATAGGGATGAACGCGAAGTGCGCGGCCCGCTTCTCGAGTGCTTCGCCTACAGTAATGCGTGCTGGCCCAACATCGGTGGCCATTCGTAAATCCCGCCCTGCTGTGTGCCTGCAACACGCAGCCGTGTGAACGCGTTCATGGTCACGTACAGATTGAGAAAATTATTGAGCACGGAGGCGAAGAGGTACATGTCACCTTCACCCGCGAATTGGTCCTCGTTCAGGTCGAGAGCGATCGAAACACCACGGTAGGTCGATCCATGCCGGAGGATTTCGTCCGGGTGCGCGTTGATCGCCGTGATCCCGGAAAGCCGCAGCTCATTGGCCCGGGCGGCCTGTCGATCCACCAGCGCATGGAAATTGTAAAGTCCCAACAAGCCGCGGAGCGACTCCAGATTGGTGAGCGACAGATAGTTCAACGACTGATGGGCGATGAGCCGCCAGAGCAGCCGTCCTTCCAGAGGCGGAGACACCGAGGTGGTCACGCGCGCGATATTCTCGAATGCGGCAAACGCCGGGGACTGCGAGGTGGCGACGCTGATATCGCCGGGCCGGAGTTTTTCCCCGAGATGCCGGTTGCTGCAGGTCAGGTCGGCCGCCACAGTTTCGGTGGACGGCATGATGCCGGTTTCCTCAGCAGTAACAAACGACAGGTAGGTTTCGGTGCCGTGTCCCACTGTGGCCGGTCGCAACCGCAACTGATAATACTCCCGCTTTTCGTTGCCCGCCGCCGATGTGTGCTGGTATGAAAAAAACGGGAGGTACTCGTGCTCCCGCACAGTTCCGCGCAACCAGCCCAGCACCCGGTCGACCGAGAACACTTCGTAATGGTCCGGGTTCGGACTATCGGCCCGCAGCCGGTACTCAGTCTTTTCAAAGTCCACGCGAATTGGCGAAGAGCGAATCGACTGCAAGTTCACGATCGGCGTACAGCCGATACGCACCGAGCCGGGCGTGACGCGCAACGTGTCCGGGGGCCGCTGATCGAACTCGATAATGATATCGAAACGCCCGCCGGCATCCATGCGAGCCAAAGGCGACAGATCATGCAAATCGATGAACAGGAACTTCTCCGGCAAAGAGAAATATTCCTGGAGCAGCCGGTATCCCGGGAATGCATCGGTTGGATATGGCAGAAGGGCGTCTTTGTCGGAAAACCCGCCGGCCGATAATGCATCGCGATCGAGACGGACCTGACGATCCCCCACGCGATACGTCACCGCACGCGTGTGGCGGCACAGCCAGAGATAGAGGCCAAATGCAATCGCGGGCTCCCCGTGCAAATACAGCCGGAGGGCGCCAAGATTGAGCTTGGCCAGATTGGCTTTCTCGGAAACAGCGAATCCCAGGGTCAGCGTCGAAGGCTTCGACAATGGAACATCCAGATTGGTCGCATCCAGACTGAAGGGATAGAGCAGCACATCGGATGTCGTCCGGAACCGGCAGCGAGTCCCATCCACGGGCACCGAATCGAGATCGGTGCCGCGCGGGATTGTTTGGAGGTCCTGCAAAGTGGCAGTCGGCCGGAACTGGACGACGGACATGGCCGGAATCGGACGTAAATAGTGGGGCCAGAGCAGACCGACGAAGGCGTGGGTCAGCTCCGGGAGCTCGCTGTCCAAGCGCTGCCGGATCCGGCCCGTCAAGAATGCAAACCCTTCCAACAAGCGCTCGACGTCCGGATCGGTCCCGGTTTCAGCAAGCATGTGGCCGATCTGGGGATGCGCGTGCGCGAATTCCTGCCCCAGTTGGCGAAGGTAGGTCAGTTCGTCCTGGTAGTATTTATTGAACATTGAGATTCGTCGCTTGCAAGATCACTCCACGACTTCGATTCCGGCTACCGAACCAACGTTGGTCGTGAATGACACCGGGACATCCTTGTCATCGGTCACCAGCCGGGCGGTTATCTCGAAACGAATGTTTAGCGGATCGTCCTCGTCCGGCACCCATGTGGCGCGGACGTTCTTGAGTCGTGGTTCATATTTCTCGATCGATGTCTGGATGGCCTGGCGCATCGGCTCCTTGGATTCCGGGAAGGCGTACATGAATTCGTTCAAGTCCGGAATGCCGTAATCGGGCTGGGCGGGGGCGTGACCATGGCGGCTGTTGAGCATGTTTCTCAAGTGACTGAGCACTGAACGGCGCAACCGGGCGACATCAAGCCGGGTCACATGCCCGCCTTGCGGCGTGGGTGCGGCGAGCCGCTCGAACAATGTGCGATCGTTGATCACCTTGCGTCTTCCCGATAACCCTCAACTGCGAGGCGCCTTCATGCCGGAATACGGCGCCCCTGTAACTGCGTGACGGTTCCGTATGGCAACGGAACCGCCAGCAGCGTGACGAGCGAATGGTTCCGGGCGCTACTGCCGGCGGACGCGCCAGTCGTCTTCGGC
Source organism: Candidatus Zixiibacteriota bacterium (assembly GCA_016235085.1). Classification (GTDB taxonomy): domain Bacteria; phylum Zixibacteria; class MSB-5A5; order WJJR01; family WJJR01; genus JACRMA01. The sequence continues at coordinate 75,245 of JACRMA010000042.1, read as the reverse complement.
CGCGATTCCATCAGGCTCCCACGTCCACATGATCTTGCGATAGGTGAACGAGATGTCTTCCATGTGCGAGTAGCTCGCGAATTGGGGATCGAGACAGCACGGTGTGTTCGGACGCACGGAGACGACGATGGCATCCTCCAGTGCGATGGTGAAGTAGTGCTCTTCGGTCCCGGCGGGATCGATGCGGTACCATTTGAGGGTGACGTTCTTCATCCGCTCGCCTTCGCACAGGGCCTTGTACAGCTTCGGCGAGGCCTTGTCGTAGACTTTGGTGATCCTCATCGGATTGTGAACGCGCAGCCCGGTTGGCTGGCCGCTCTGCGGATCGCGCGGGATGGCGATTTCGTGCTCGAACGCCTGGCAGAGTATCGTGCCTTCCCGGCCCGTTTGGTCGCAGGACC
>JACRMA010000042.1:29015-74838 GCA_016235085.1 Candidatus Zixiibacteriota bacterium | reverse complement strand
GCGTCATGTAGAATGGCATTGGCATGACTTCTTCCTCCTGTGATTGTGTACACTCCATTCCGGCACACCATCTCGAATGTGCGGCGAGACGGCTGTCGGATTTCTCTTGGACGCACTCTGTGCCGCCGTCACGGCATCGGCTCCGGTGGGACCAACCCGGCAGTTCGGACAATCAGAGTGAAACGGTATCGCCATGTGAGTTCGATCCCTTTGTGACTTCCCGGGCCGGCGACGACGAACCTCCCACCGTTGCCCACGCCGTCATGACGCGGGCAACGGGGAATGAGTCAATTGAAAATCACTTCTTGTCCAGCTTGCCCACCAGGGAGAGCGTGAAGAACGCGCCCATGTACTTGAAATGGGGACGGATCTTCATGTCGACTTTGTACCATCCGGGCTCGCCTTCCACGTCTTCCACCGTGATCTGCGCTTTGCGCAAGGGACGGCGGCTGCGGACACCGGGCTGGGGATTGTCCATGTCGGCGACATACTGGCGGATCCAGTTATTCAGCTCGCGTTCGAGATCGGAACGCTCTTTCCAACTGCCGATGTTCTCGCGCTGGAGAACCTTGATGTAGTGGGCCAGCCGGGAGACGACGAACATATAAGGCAATTGCGTTCCCAGCTTGTAATTCGTCTCGGCTTCCTTGCCTTCGGAACTCTGCCCGAAGTATTTCGGCTTCTGGCACGAATTCGCCGAGAAGAAGCAGGCGTTGTCGGTGTCCTTGCGCATCGTCAGGCCGATGAAACCCTCCTCGGCCAATTCGAATTCGCGGCGTTCGGTGATCAGGACTTCTGTGGGAATCTTCGCCTGCACTTCACCCATCGCCTCAAACGTGTGAATCGGGAGATTCTCAACGGCGCCGCCACCCTTGGGCCCGATGATGTTGGCGCACCAACGGTACTTCGCGAAGCTGTCGGTCAGCCGCGTGGCAAAGGTGAACGCCGTGTTCCCCCAGAGGTATTTCTCGTGGTTGTCGGATACGGTCTCGTTGTAGTCGAATGTCTTGACCGGATTGTCGGCCTTGCTGTACGGCAGCCGCAGCAGGAATCGCGGCATGGTCAGGCCGACATAGCGGGCATCTTCGGATTCGCGGAAGGCACGCCACTTGGTGTGCCGGGGACCTTCCATGATCGCTTTGAGGTCCTTGAGATTCGGGAATTTTAGCCAGCTTTCTTCGCCGAAGAACTGCGGGCCCGCGGCCGCGAGAAATGGCGCGTGCGCCATGGCGCCAACCGATGCGCAGTACTGCAAAAGAGAAATGTCCTGCGAACCGGGGCCAAACTCGTAGTTTGCCACCATGCCGCCCACCGGCGATCCGCCGAACTGCCCGTACTCGCGGGAATAGATCAGCTTGTACAGGCCCGACTTGGTGACCTCGGGGGAGTCCTGAAAATCATTCAGCAGGTCTTCCTTGGAAACGTTCAGAAGCTCCAGTTTGATATTCTCCCGGAAGTCGGTGCGGTCGACCAGAAGCTTCAGTCCGCGCCAGGCGGATTCCAGACTTTGGAATTCCTTGGCATGCAGGATTTCATCGAGCTGCTTGCTCATCTTCTGGTCGATTTCGGAGATCATTTCGTCGACGATCTTCTGCTGAACCCGCTCCCCCTTCTTGTCCGGCGTCGACAGGAGCGCGATCAACTCCCGCATGCCCTCACGGGCGATGGAGAATCCTTCGTCAGAGGGTCTCAACTTCGTTTCGAGCAGAATCTCTTCAACCAGGGAACCGCCGGATTCGGCGGCCGCGCCGGCCTGTTTTTGTTCTTGTGCATCCGCCATATCGTTTTCTCCTCTTCACTCAACGGTGATACCGTCAGGCCGACGGTGTGGTGCCGATTCCCAGCTCCTTCAAGAGTTTTTCGCGGGCCGCGTCATTGCCCATGATCTCCATGATCTTCTTGCGGAAACCCGGGACATTGCCCAATGGACCCTTGAGCGCGGTCAGCGCGGTGCGCAACTGCAGAAGCTTGCTGAGTTCGGGCACCTGCCGGACGACGGCCTCGGGGCCGAAGTCGTTGACGTGATCGAAATTCAATTTCACCGGCATTTGCGCGTTTTCATCTTCACCGAGCGCGTTCTTCACACTCATCTCCGCCGACAGCTTCAACCCCTTCATGACTTCGTTGAAATTGTCCTTGTCGATGTTGATCGGCTTGCGCTCTTCCAGCGGGGTATCGTCGCCACGCTGGGTGAAATCGCCGAGCACGACCATCTTGAGTGGGAGTTCTACTTCCGCGTCCACACCCGTGGAGGGCTGGTACACGATATTGACTCGTTCACGCGGAGCTACAGATCCTTCTTGTGCCATACGCTTTCACCTCGTCTCTGAAGATTGTCCAGTTAGAAAGATAATGATTTTCGTTTTCTTTCGCCACCCCTCCATCAGCTATTTTTCAATACGACCGGATTCTACTTGCCGTCCAGGGATAATGCGGCCACGGCATTGAGCCGGCAAAGCCGCTCGTGAGTTTGGTTCGTTTTGAGAGCCAAGTCCGGGGTTGCGCGTTTCGGGTCCTTGAGCAGGGCCCGGCGGGCGCCGAGAAGAGCCATATAGACCTGCAGGCACAGATCCGGCTCCCAACCTTCGAGACCATGGCTTTCAATTTCAGATTCCAAGACTTCCAAATGGGCGATCGCCACTCCCGCCCGACCGGCATCGAGACACAACCGGGCCATTTCCAGCCGCCAGAGGAAGTGGGCGCGCTTCTCCCCTGCCGCCGCCATGCCGTCTTGAAAAAGCTTCAACGCCGCGGCCAGATTGCCGCCCGCGACCAGGCGGCGCGCGTGCTCGGCCGCTTCAAGGAGCCCTGTGGGGACATTGGTGGTTGCGACCCGGGACGCTCCCTGGCCATCCCCACCGACGGTGAACCGCTTCAGTTCACTCCCCAGCCACATCTTGGTTTCGTTCGAGGCAAAAGTCACGGTACCGCCCGCGAACTTGAGGTCGGGCAAGTTTGGCACACGGGCGAGGAACGCCGCCAATGACCCCATTACGGCATCAGAGGCCGCGGCGTGGGTCGCCCCCAATGCCGTCAGCGCCTGAGCCAGCCAGCGCTGGAGATCAAGCCAGAGGGCGAAGTTGGGGAAGGCGTTCTCGACCGCCTGGGCCAGATTCAACCAGTCGGATTTTTGCTGGAGTTCGTTGAACCGGGTCGTCAAATCGGGCGGCGGCGCCGGAATCTGGGTCAAGCCATTGGTATTGGGCGGGACATCCTTGATCGGGTCCCAGGTCATGGCCCGCATCAGGCGGTAGGGGACGGGATCAGCCGGGTCCTGTTTGCGCCAGAAATCGCAGAGCTGCTTGCTGGACGATTGGATCTTCTTAAGAAGCTTCTTGGCATCCTCTGGTGTGCTGAGTTCATCGATTTCACCCGAGGCGATTTTGGCGGCTTGCAGCTTCTTGGCGGCATCGGCCGCCTCGGCGGCTTTGGCGGCGGCCGCCAGGTCCGCGACGTGTTTTTCGATACTGCGATTCAGGTCACCGAAAGAGGGTGCATCATTGCCGAGTTTTTCGGACAGTTTGGCAGAGATGTCCTTGATGCATTGGGCGCATGTATCGAGCGCCTCTTTGTCTTCGCGTTTCGGCTTGAGATCCGCCGCCGGTTTGCCGCAACGCTCGGCCAGCCAGGTGATCGTCTCGATTCGTCCCCGCTTGCGCTTGACGGGCGGCTCCATTTGATCCCAGAAGTTTGCGGCGAGGTCGCGGCAGATGGTCAGGCCGCAGGCAAGGCCGGGATATTCAAATTCTTCGAAGAGGGCAAGCGTGAGATAGGCGGCGACCACGAGGTGCTTCGACCGCGTGCCAAGGATATCCGAGCCGCTGTCGATGATCATCCGCCAGTTGAGCGGGTCCTTGTTCACCGAATCCAGTTTCTGGATCTCGGTGCGCAACGTCTCGTAGGCAGGGTCGAACTCGATTGACGATCCCGCGGGATTCTCCCCTGGAATCGGCTGCACGCCCAGTTTCACCAGTTCATTCAGGTCAGCCAATTCAACATCCTCTGCATCAGGCCTGCACGGCGCGGATGAAATCCTTCAATGACATGTTCGGCGCATCGAGCGCTGAGGCCACTGATTCGCCCAGCTGATCGCGCGCCGAGTCGAGGTGGCCGGCTCCCATGGTTTCAATATTCCAAATCGAATCATGCGTATTTTGCGGAGCGAACAGATAAGAGAACATGTTCGAAGCGGGAGCCCGAAAGAACAGATAGCACCCGGTGGGGGATCCGTCCCCACCGGCAAACCAAAATAGCACGGACTGGTCCAGCGGGTTGCCGCCCAAAGTGGCCTGGCAAAGCCGCAGCCATGTCGCGGTCTGCAAACCCACCTGATCCGGATCTCCCGAAGTCGGCATGCGCATCGCAAACCCAAAACGAGAAACGTCGTGGCCACGCCGTGGAGCGAGCGTGGCGAACACGTTTTTAACGACCAGATACTTTCGGCGGTCCTGAAAATCTCCGTAGAGTCCCCGCCAGAAAGACTCCATCGTTACATCGCTCAAATATCGATCGAATCGCTGTTGCGATTCCACCAGATTCTGCGGTAGAATCGACGCCAGATTCATAACCTGTGCGGCGCGATGGTTATCGATTCCGTCGGCGCACTCGACGACGGCAATCCGCCGTGCCGCATTAAGGAACATCGCATACCCTTGCGGGACAACATGAAACGCTGAACCGCCCCGTCCCAGCGCGGCATGCGCAAAAATCAGGAACGGGTAGCGCCGCCCCCCGTGATCCCGCCCCGGACGGCAAACCCCGACCAAAGCCTCGGCCGGGTCCTTCGACCGAAATACAAAACACAAGGGCGCCGCGTGATCGAAGGCGGCCTCCCACCCATTCCCCATCTGGGTGCGCATTGCCGACAGTCCCTCCTGCATCCATGTGTCCAGGACACGTGCCAAGGGACTCCCCGCGTTCATGCGCACGAAATCGGGATGCGACGGAAGCTTCCCGAATAATCCGACCAGTGGTACCGCCATTACGTCTTTGATCCTTCCACGAGTATCCTATAAGCCTTGTACGCCGTCCTGGTTGCCAATCTGATCCAGTTTGATCCTCTATCAGGCAACAGCCTCTATCGGCACACCGATTGAGGGCATTGGAATTGGGAGAACCGATGATTCAGAATGAAATCGGCGCCCTCTCCGGTGACCGTGAGCACGACCCTCTGTGTCTGCCCAGTGCGGGCCTTGAACGTCCAGATCAAGTTGGAACCGGCGCGTTCGGCCTGGTCAATCAGGTGGAACAGTCCCCAATCCCCGCTGTATTGCAGCGGCTGGAAGAAGACCCCGCTGGTGGTCGACTCGATGGACAGCTCGGTTCTGGCATCGCCAACCTGCGGCCACACGTACTCCACCGGGTACGGAGTGCCGGAGACATATTCGAGGTCCGGGAAACCGGCATATTTGAACCGCAGGACCTTGATTCCGGCCATGCTCCGCGCATCGGCCACCATGCTGAAGCGGAGTTTCTCGCGCCCTTTCTTCAAGACACGCTGGATCTGTTGTGCCTTTTCAATCTGGTCCTGGAATCCGCCGGGAACGGACACTCCTCCCGGACCACCAAGCTCCGAGGTCACGAAATCGGAGAACTTATCGAAGAACGCCTCCATGTTGGCGCGATCCACTCCCCCGTCATCGGTCTGCGTGAACGGATACATGCCGCTCAGGTTCGTGTTGTAGAAGTCGTAGACGCGGGCTTTCCAGGCCTGATCCAGGCAGCCACAGCCACCGAGGAACGCCGCACTCTGGGCTCCGGTGATGGGCTGACAGAGTAGTTTGGCGGCATCCTGCGCCAAATCGGATTGGTTCAGGAGCTTTTCGACGTTCCCGGAGATTTCGCGCATGTCGCGGCCGAAATCACGCAGCGCATCGCCGCAGTGGGCGCCGCCCTCCAGCTTCTTCTGAACCTCCTTGAGCTTGCCCGCCACCTGGCCGAGGAGTTCGTTGTAAGTCTTCTTCGGTGGGTCCCCGCTGGCCTGAATCAGACCGAAGAACCGCCCCAACGGCGTGAACTGCTGCTCCACTTTCCTCGCGGATTCCTTATCGAGGTCCTTCAGGTTGCCCTGTTCGTACACCTTGTTCAGGACGGTGAGCGCGGGAGAATTGTCGCCCGTGAATTCCTTGAGACCATCGTTGGCATCGTCCAAATCACGGAACGTGGAGATCATTCCGGACTGAATGAACTGCCGCCAGATCGCAATGAACTCGGTCACATACTTCTGCGTGAGGCGCTGCTGAATCTGTTCGTCCGTAAACATCGAGAAGGCCGGCTTCTTCATTGGGTCGGCTCTCAGCACTTCCGGCATGCGTTCGATGGCGGGCTGAACGTCCTTCTGCCAGACCTCCGCCATAAATGCACGCGGGACGCGCACTTTCCCGCTGAGCCTGATTGAGGCCGGCACCGCCTCCGAGTATGTGAATTCCGATTCCTTGCTGCTGATGTCGCTGATCATCACGTTGTAGATCAGGTCCATTGTCCAGTGGCTGTTCATCTGCGAAGTCGCGAAGGACAGCACCCGCTGGCTTCCTGTGGCTCGAAGCGAGCGGATCGTCGCATCCGGGCGGTACTTCCAGTAGAAGGGCAGCTGCTTCTCATTCAACTGGGCGAACTGGCGGAACGATTCCTGATCCATCGATGATTGGAAGATGGAATCCACCTGATCGCGGAGCGTGCCGGTCGCCTGCGAGGCGGAGTCGTAGGGAACGGTCAGCATCTGGTACGCAGTAAACGTCGTGTAGTAGTTGATCACCTCCGAATTCGAGGCGGCGTGATCAAGGGGCAGCATCAGCTTGTCCGCCAGGCGCTGGGCGGCCGGTTCGAGCAGGATGTCGTGATAACGCTGGAAGTAGACCTCAAGCCCCTTGCGAACGACGGCATCACCGCTATAGAGCCCCCAGCGCAGCCGAAGTGGAATGCTGGTGCCGGCCTTCGCCAATTCGTCGCGCAACTCATCAAGCGTGTTGAGCGCGCTCACCGAGGGACTTGTCTGAGAGCTTGTGGCGTCCGCGACGCGTTTGATCGTTGCCGCCAGTTCTGCGTTGTGACTGCAGTTGTTGACGTACGATGTGCCCATGGCGAGGATGAGCAGTCCGGATATGACCCCTTGCGCAACCATGGCGGCTATCCGAAAAGCCCGGCGCCGCCTCGCGGCCTTTGTCGTGGGGTAGACTTTGGCTTCGTCGGGAAGAATGATCTCCTGGAAGAGATCCTTGATGAAATAGGCCTTGGTCTCTTTGGGCGGTTCAAACTGCGCCATGAAATCCGACACCAGGCCGAAATCCTTCTGCATGGATTCCATCACCTGGGCAATCGGAGTCCCTTCCTGGGTGCCGCTGGTAAAGTAGAATCCGCGCACGAGAGGATTTTGCTGGTAGGGATTCGGCTGGAACAGTGCTTCGACGAAGGTGGCGAGCTTCCGGCCGGCGGCGGCGAATTCGACGGAGAACAGATAGGTGCCGCGTCTCTGTGCTGGACGCATTTCACCGGCCAGCTGGCGCGAGCGGCGATTCTCCAGCACACCAGACAGCAGGGCGAACTCCTGCTCGAACTCCTCCCGCATGGGACGGCGGGCCGGCTCATACTTGCGCGTCCAGCCCCATATCTGCTCCCGGTCGGCCTTCGTGAAATCGCCGAAGAACTCGACAAACCCGGCGATCAGATCGCACTTGGTGAAAACGACATAGATGGGATACAGCACTTGCAGTTTGACGATCAACTCATCGATGCGGCTGCGCATGGCGCGTGCGTGCGCCTCGATGCCATCCGCATCCTGATGCAGCAGGTCGGCCGCCGAGACGGCCAGAATCAGTCCGTTGATCGGGGCCCGGGGACGCGCCTTCTGCAGCATCTTCAGGAAATTCGACCATTCTTCCCTGTCTTCCTGAACGTTGGGGGAAAGTGTGTAGCGGCCCGCGGTGTCGAGGATGATTCCCTCATTGGTGAACCACCAGTCGCAGTTGCGGGTGCCACCCAGCCCTTTGACTTTTCCCGGATCCTCGGCGTCGGGGTCGACCGGCGGGAAATGCAGCCCGGAATTGCGAATCGCCGTCGATTTGCCGGACGCCGACGGCCCAATGATCATGTACCAGGGGAGCACGTACAGCGCTTCGGCGCCCCGCCGTCCGCGGGCAATGCGGGATTTTTTGAGAATCCCGACCGCGCGGTTCATCTTCTCTTTAATCGCCGCCAGCTCGTCCTGAACATCCGGGCGCGACGAGAGAAGTTGATCATCGGCCTGCTGGTTGAGGAATTTCTCCAGCATGCGCGCGTTCTTTTTGGCGCGCAGTTTCTTAATGAGCAGATACAGGAGGAAACCGACGACGATGAGAATCGCCAGACCATAACACCACCAGCGATACTTGTAGCCGACCACCCTCGGCCCCCACAGGACCAGCAACAGGGCGATGACCAGCACCGCGCCGAGCGCGGCGAGTTTCGATTTCAGTATGGGCAGAAGGAAGCTGAACATTTTTCACCGTTCCCTGGCTTACAGTCCGCCGCTACATGCGCGACAAACTCCGCACCGCATCGTCCGCATTGGAGTGAGACAGATAATTGAGCACAACGAATATGAGAAAGAGCACAACCATGCATGCCAGCGTGACCGCCCACCAGGGCAGTTCCTTCTTGACCCGTTCCAGAAGTTCATCCGGGGGCACCCAGTGCGGCGACAGATCAATGACGCGTCCCCTGATTCGCTCGATGTCACGCCCTAAAGCCTCAATCAAGCTGCGCAACTGGCGCGGATCGACCAGCGCGTATTTGCCTTCGAATCCCAGCGCCAGGCAAGTGTAGTAGACTTCGAGCACGCCCACCCGGGCCTCCGCGCGAAGCCGCAGTTCATCGAGCCGGCTGAAGAACTCATCCCCGGCGTTGTTGGTGCTGAAATACTCCAGCGCCAGTGGACGCTGCGCCCAGTCGCGTTTTCCGAACCAGTCGGAGCGGGCGATCGCTTCATCGATGAACGCGGTGAGAGCGAAGCGCGCCGACTGGATGTCTTCGGTGGCGATGGACGCCATACGGGCGTCGCGTTCGATGCCGGCAAACATCGACCCGACATTGGCGCGCAGTTGCTGGACGTCACCGAAGTCCCGTCCCTGCACCAGTGTCAGGATCAGAGAAAAGGCCCGCTCACATACTTTGGAAAGGGTCGCGGGCACAGGCTCTGTAGCCGTTTTGGCCGCCATAGAACTGTCTCCTTGCCGTGGTCAACCACAGCCGGGAATAGAAAAGCTCATTTCTGTACCGCCAGACATTCGATATCCATCGACGGAAATTCCTGAGGCGGAACGTAAATCGCGATTTGTGATGCATTCTTGATGTAATCCCATCGGTCACCCCGGGGATCGATGCGGAAATAGACCATCCCGGCCTTGCGCGGAATGGCGGCCGGCGGCAATTGCACGAATACCAGCCCGGCGCCCGGAATGGCATTGCCGATGAGACGGCTGATCATGGCCGGTGAGATGACCTTGGCATACTTGGGGAATTCGCCCGCGATCTTGCTTTCGGACAACTCGGCACTGACGCCCAGATAGAAGTCCGAATTCGTGAATAACTCCGCGTCACTGACGTCACCATCGTAACGGCCGGCATCCAGCCGCCGGAGCGGAATCTTCACGTACCGCGCCTCGACGGTCGCTTCCAGCAATTCACGCAGTTTGGAAATCAGCGGAACGAACACGCCGCCCAAATCATCGTGGCGGTAGATCGGCAGATTCCGGGGATGCTCACCAATCTTGAACGCACACAGGTTTCCGGCATAGCGCGAGAGAATGTCGAACAACTGCACCGGGTGCACGCTGCGCGGGTAGCTGTGCATGTGCACCAACGGCGGGATATAGGCGTTGACCGTGTGAAGCTTCAGGAAATTTGGCATGTCCGAGGTCGAGAACTCGGTCAGCAGCGGTGTCCGCTGCCGCACCTGGTCGGCCAGCGACTGGGCTTTAGCCGAGGCGGTCTCCAAAAGCCCGCGGAGTTGATTGGTGAGCCAGGGAGATGCACTCACCGATAGCAGCGGGGGAACGAATGTTTCGCGCAACTGGGGAACGCCCTCGGCATTGCGCTCGATCTCCGCCACTTTGATGCAGTCGAAACCATCGACGTCTTCACTGGAAAACAGCAGCGTCAGCCGCTTCTTGGCGACCGGGATCTCCCGCTCGTTTTCGCCGGTGACTTCGTCGGCAACGGTCGAAAACGTGCGGACGAACCGCGTGGGTGTCCGGGGTTCCTGCTCTTCCATCTTGACACCAGGAGCGCCCCCGCGCAAACGGGGCAAACCGAGATACACGGACAGAACCTTGTCGGTCGGCTTGAAGTAGCTGTCGAATGATCGTGACGGCGGCGCATCGTCGACGGACGGCGCCCGCACGGTGGTCCCATCCGGAAGGATACCATCGAACTCGGTGAGGGTGAACAGCCGGTTGGCGACCGCCTCGGTATCGATGAGGATGTGCGCCGCTCCCCAGGCAAAGGGAACCAGCGACCGCGCCAGGAACCACCGGTCCTGCTCATGGAATGAGTCGAATTGCTGAAAATGATGCTGGGTCAGGAAGAGACCTTCACTCCAAAGCACCTTATGATACTGAGCCATTAATGTGCCGTCCTTCTCTTGAACGCCGGCGCGCCCGGATGGGATTACCGGGCCTTCTTGATGAAGTCTCTGCCGACCTCGATCTTTACGCGTTGCTCGGTCTTTTTTTTTATGCTCAATGCCAGCCGTTCCTGGGCGACGCCGGCCGACCGGTAGAAATCGGCGATGGCGCACAAGACCGGCTTTGCCTTCTTGACCTTGAAGTAATTCCCCTCCAGCTCCACGGTGGCTGTCCCTGAAGGGCTCACGATGACGCTGCCGCTGTCCAGGATGTCATTGCCGAGCACCGAGGCAAGCTGGTCGTGGTACGAGGGATTGAAGAAGACATCCTTATCGGTTCCGGTGAATCCCGCGGTGCTGGTCAACAGATAGACTTTGACCCGGATCGTATGCGCCGAGTTGCCGTCGAAGTTCAAATCGGACGTCCCATTGAGGACGACTTCGACGCGCATGGGCTTTTCCTGCTTGCCAAAGAGCCAGCCGCATCCGGAGATGGAAGTCAAAATCAAAATGCCAAGGCACGCGGCGGTGAACTTGGCTCCGATCCAGCGGCGCGTTGTCTGGCGCCTACCCACAGTGACGGTCAGGCTCATCGATCCCCCTTGCCGGATGAGTGTTGATCCCCCTGCCGGGACGTCATCTTTGCGAGCATCACTTCACGATATCCCCGGCGGAATACGGGACGAAACAGCTTTTCGAACTGCCCGGTATCCTCGGATACCAGTTCTTGATAGCGCCTCTGATACTCTTTCCACAAGAGCAAATTCCGGAATGGATTGAGCCGCCGGAACAGACTCGTGCCCGCATCCCCTTCTTTGCCAATGACTTCAGCGCGGATTGTCTCCGGGGCAAGGGTGCGCAGGACCTCCAGAGTCCCCTCGCGGCTGCTTTGCTCGTAGCCTGCCAGGAGCGCGAGCTGGTGATATTTCAATTCATCAATTGCGGCCCGCAGTTCTTTAATCTGGGTGTCATCGAGCGAGGTCGATTTCCAGTCGAACAGACGGCGCAGCATGTCTTGAAAATTCTCAGAACGCCAAACGCGAGTCGCCGAGTCGGCCGCAGCGCGATCGAGGCCGAAGTCTTTCTGGAAGCTTTTGCGTCCCGACAAGAGTTCGCGGAATTCCTGGATCAGGACATCGATCCCATGGACAATGCGCTCGCAGAATGCGCGAATCTGATCGGGATTCTCCAGCGCGGCCTCTTCGCCGGAGAAGCGATGTGCGAGGCGTTCCAGGTAGTGCAATGCGGTCCGGTTCAACTCGAGCTGCTGCCGAAGACGGGCGTTTTCCTCGCGCAACTTTTCGACTTCGCCGGTCCCACCGGCATTCACCTCGTCCATGGTCTTCCCTGTCTCCGGGCTCTTGCGATTTCGCACGCCAAGCCGGCACCGCCCAGCGGCCGGCCAGCCGGCTGAGGGTTATACACTCACGGAAAATTGACAATCATTGTCAAGTATGTTGAAGGCCACCCCCGCCTCCAGGCATGGCGTCAATCCATGCGGAGAGGGGGGGATTCGAACCCCCGGACCTCGTGAAAGGTCAACGGTTTTCGAGACCGCCCCGATCGACCGCTCTGGCACCTCTCCGGGGGCGAATATATATTCCCGCCCCCGGTCTTGTCAGTGTTTTTCCGGCGAGCCTGCCCCAAATCTCCGCGTTCGGAGATAATCGAGGAACTGGGTCATGTCGCGCCGGAATTGGACCTTACCGGTGAATTTGAGGGTCTCTTCGGAGGCGTCCATGGAGAAGATCAGGTGGGCGAAGGGCCGCCACTGGGGTTCTTCTGTCCCGAAGTCGCCGCACGCGACGGCGGCATAGACCGGCATCGACGTCGTCTGCCAGTAGCCTTTGAAGACGAAATACACGGTGATGCTGTCATCGGAGAGGACGGCTCGCTGGAAACCGCCGGAGAATAGGTCCCCCCAGGTTACGAATCCGAGTGTATTGCCCCCTCCCAGAATCTGCAACTGGGGCTCGTTGAGGAATTCTGCGGCGGGCATGGTGACCATGCGCGACCAAAGCTCGGTAATTCTCCGGGTAAACAAGGAGTCCATATTGGCCACGCCGTAGCGATTGACCAGAAGCGTGACCGCGTCGAAATCGCCATGTCCCACATGGTACCACAGCGCGACGGCCACCGACTCGGCATCCGCCACATGCAAGCGGCCCCACTTTGCCGCCTCCTCATCCGTCAATTGGTATTGCTTCTTCAACGCGTCGATCCGGGTGGGAGGAGTGCCGCAACTTGAAATGTACACAGCGGCGGCCAGTACCAGGATACTTGCCAGGAGGATTGGAGCCGACCAATGCCGCGTCATAGAGGACCTCAAAGTTTCTGGGCTGACTCGAGCGTTTCGTCAATCAGATCCCCCGTCGGCCGGAGCAGACGGTAGGCCAGCAGGGTCAACAGTCCAAAGAACGCCAACTGGCGGAGATCACCGCCGATCAGATAGACAACGACTCCGTACACGATCGGCGACGCTCCCATGGCGAAAATAACGAATGAGGAACGCACAACCCACAGTTCAATTTGATTCGGATCATGGCAGAAGGGAGCCACCCGGGCCGGCGAAAAGAACAAACGCCGCAGTAAATAGGCCGCTGCCAACTCCATCAGCGCCACCCCACCCAGAATGTAGAAGAGCGGCTGCAAGAACTCGGGCATCGCCTCGGGCAAACCCAGCAGATGGCCTTCACGCAGGAGGACAGCCACGGCGACGGTCAGGGCGGGGATGCCCAGGTTAACCAGGATCCCCATTCGGGTCGCCCGATCGGCGAGGTGTTCGGTACTGGAACTTATCATTCCAATCACCGATCAGGATTGCCGTGCACTTTCCTGGCGGCGCCGGACAAAGAAGTCCCTCATCAGCGCGGCCGCTTCCTCGGCAAGGACACCGGAAACAACGTCGATTCGATGGTTGAGGCGGGTGTCTGTCGCGATGTGAAAGAGCGACGCGCAGCCCCCGAACTTGGGATCGGGTGTTCCATACACAATCCGATCAAGCCGGGCGAGCACCGCCGCGCCGGAGCACATGACACACGGCTCGACCGTCGTATACAGCGTGCCGCCGATCAGGCGCCATGATTCAAAATGTTCGGCCGCAGCGCCGATCGCCAGGATTTCGGCGTGCGCTGTCGGATCCCCGAGACGTTCGGTCTGATTGTGTCCGCGACCGACCACAATCCGGTCGTCCTTGACGATGACGGAGCCAATTGGCACTTCTCCCTCATCAAAGGCCACCGCGGCTTCGTTCAACGCCTGCCGCATAAAATACTCGGCGCGTTCAAAGTCCAAAGGCAGGATCGGTTCCATAAGAGTTGGGCGCCGGACAGAACCGTCCGGCGCTATTCAAGGCACCCTTCTGCTGCCGTATTTTGAAAGAACATTGTCAGGTCCGAAAGAGAACAGATTCACGTTCGAATATTCGTGTGGTCACAAACAGCATGAACGCCGCGTAGAGCGTCGTGGTGCCAAATACAGCAAAGAGTTGTGCCGGCTTGGCGATTCCCAGGATAACCTCCTTGAGCGCCAGGCAGAGGTTGACGACAGGGACAAATGTCAGTGCCCAATTCAGCTCGATACCGGGAACGAACGAAATCATGGCTGGCATGATGACCACCATCAAAAGCGGTGTCGCGTAACTCTGCGCCTCCTTGTAACTGCGGGCGCTAATCGACAGAACCACCAGAAGCGATGCGAAGAGGATCGCCATCGGTATCATCAGAAACAGGATCCAGCCGAGCGTGGCGGCCGACATCGAAAACGAGATACCGCCGCCCTCTTCAGCCATCTGCGCCATGCCCCACTTCATACTGACTGTCATGGAGGTCATCGAGAGCAACATGGTGACAAATCCGGCGGTCAGTACGGTGAGGAATTTCCCCAATGCCAAATGCCATCGCGCCACCGGCGCCGCCAGGAGCGTCTCCAGCGTGTTGCGTTCCTTTTCCCCGGCGGTGATGTCCATGGCCGGATACATCCCGCCCGTCATGGTGAGAATCATGAGCATGTACGGTAACATCATCGCCATGAACCGCCCGGCCTGCTTCGACTTGGGAGCAACGTCCTGAGAGGCCACCCAAAAGGGCTGAAGCGTCCGGCGATTGGTTCCGAACGCGGCAAGACGCCGCTCGATCAGCGAATCGTTGAGTGCCCGGCCCCACTCTTTGATGTGATCGCCAGCCGCATCGGATTTGATATCGGCACCGTCAATGAAGACAGCCAAAACGAGTGAGTCGTTACCCGTGCCGGAGACGGGGACATCCGGGGGCACCTCGACAACGGCTTGAATCCATTTCTTGGAGATCGCTTTGTAGTAGATGTGCGCTTTCTCTTCGCGCGGAATCCTGGTGGGATCACCGGCAAAGATCCTGTCAATCGTCTCGGATTTCAAAGTGGTGTCGATCCGGGCTTCCGCCAGGAGAAGCGCGTGGATCGAGTCGGCCGAAACGATGCGCACGCTTGTGTCCGCCGCCAGCGACGCTCGCATCGAGGGAGCCGCGCCGGCAGGAAGCAGCATCACCGGTTGCCGCTCCGCCCGCGTCTTCTCGATCTGGGAAGCAATCACGCTGCCAAGGCCCATGGTCAGCAACGGATAGAAGAGCAGGGGGACGATCACCATCGAGATAATCGTGCGGCGGTCGCGCAGAATGTCTTTGATCTCTTTGAAGAAGACCGTCAGCGTGCCATTCATTGCGCCATCCCTCCGTTGCCTTCGATGGCCGCTACGAAAATGTCATCGAGATCGTCATGTCCATATTGCGTCCGGAAGTCCGCCAGCGTTCCCACCCGGCGAACCCGCCCGGCGTGCAGGATCGCGATCCGGTCGCACAACTTCGCGGCCTCGTGCATAATATGCGTGGAGAGCAACACACACTTGCCGCGTGTGCGGGCCTCACGGATGAATTCAACAATGGCCCGCGACGTCACGACGTCCAGACCGATGGTCGGCTCATCCAGGATCAAAAGCGGCGGATCGTGGATGAGTGTCCGGGCGATCGATGTTCGCTGCTTCTGGCCGCTGGACAGTTTGTCGACACGGCTGTCGGCGAATTCCTTCATGCCGAGCCGGGCAATAAGATCGTCGGAGCGCCGGGCGATCGTGGCGTTGTCCAGTCCTGCCAGTTGCCCGAAATAGGCCAGAATTTCGCGGGGTGTCAGCCGCAAATAGAGACCGGTTGATCCGGTCAGGAATCCGATCTTGGAGCGAACTTTCTCCGGATGGACCTGGGCATCGACGCCATCGATCATGACCGACCCGCTGTCCGCCCTGAGGATCGTGGCGAGCAGCCGCAACGTCGTCGTCTTCCCGGCCCCATTGAGCCCCAACAATCCGAAGATCTCCCCCGCCTTGCATTCCAGATCCACGCCGTCAACAGCACGGACGGTGCCGCGTTTCTTGTCGGTAAAGTGTTTCGTCAGCTGTCTTGCTTGCAGCATGCAATGTACTCCGGGCTGGCGGGGCTCGGTTACTTGTTGCGGTCGAATGTCCCCTGGTTCACCTGGGCCTCCCACTTGGGATCGCGGCGTTCGCCGCGGGCCGTCGAATGAACCATATTGTATTCGCCGTAACCACTCTCGTCGATGAATAGGAAATACACCTGGCCCTGGCCGGTCAGATTATCATAGAACCACATCTCCGCCGGCGAGCCTTCCGGAGTGAACGGGTATCGCTCAATCGTATTCGGCGGACCATACACGATGTAGACCCGGCCCATGTCGGTGCGCCAGCCATCGGTACGATTCTGATAACCGATCGAGAATCGTTCGTTGGCGTAGTTCATCCGGCGCATGTGCTCGTCTTTGAATTCATTCTCCGTCGTCCCGGTGCTCGGATCTCGATCCTTCCAGAATTGCACCCAGAACGCCTTCCTTCCGGTGTTATTGAGGCGCTCGAACGTCTGCGATTGTTCGGGCGTGATGATATAGGCAAAGATATCACGCATGCGCTGGACATCGGAAGCGCTCAACGAATCACCCATGCCCTGGGTGACGACATGGAATCCCTTTTTCGCGCGCGCTGTCTGGCCGGTCGCCGGATCGGTCACGTCGATGCGCAGGCTGTACGGGCCGGCCGGCAGCTCCCGAACGTCGACTCCAGAGGCCAGCACCGCGCTTGTCCCGGCTTTGGTCAGCTTCTGCACTTTGAGGACTTTACCGGCCACGCTATCCGGAGGAGCCACACTCACGGCGATGTCGTACGAGTTGTCGCGGGAGGGATCGAAAGCCAGATTATAGACTTCGGTGTAGAAGAACAGGCGCGGGCGGTCCCCTCCCAGCACACCTCGGCAGTCAGGATAGACCTTGTACCGGTTCTTCACCAGTACATCCCCCAAAGTGGCACCTGTGTCGGGCGGCTGCGATATGATGTCATATCCGAATTCAATATCGGACATGTGCAATGCCGGTCGCGAGAAGTCCTGGATGGACAGCGGCAACAACGCTTCCGAGGATGCCTTGCTGACCATATCCGTCACCACCAGCCGGGCGTTGTACGAGCCGGGCGGCAGAATGAGTGCCCGCGCGAAGAACACGATGAAATTCGAATCCGACAGTGCCGACGAATCGGAGGCAACCGATCGAAAAGCGCCACCCACTGAGTCCACCGGCGCGCCCGATGTATCACTCACGTGAACCCAGGCGTGGACTTCCGCCTGGTAGAGACTGTCGAAGGGATGGAATCTGAAATCGACGCGCTTCAGCTCGAAGTAGAATTCCACATAGCTATCGCTGGAATTGACCGCTTTGCGGTAAGCCGCATAGTCGGCGCGGAATCGCAACGGACCGGTTCCCTCCACGGCTTGTGCGCCCGGCGTTCCCAGGAGCAGCGCCACGACCGCAAACAGAAGCATGCGCGCCACCGGGGCCGGGCACCATACGGCACGCCGGCCGTGAGCGCCCATTTCGTGCCTGATACACTCGTAAGTTCGCACGGAATCCTCTCAGCGAATGATGCCATCGTACGGGTACTGCAAATCGTACTCGCCGTTGCCCTTGGTATCGATAAACGTAAACTGGCGGCGCTGGGCATAATAATGCCAAATTTCGTACGGTTTACTGTCCAGTTCAAATGGGTAGCGCTCCACGTCGTCGGGCTCGCCGTAACGGATGTAAACCGTCCCGAAGTCGGTGCGCCAGCCCGGTTGAAATGGATTCGTAAACTGCTGGTTGGCAAAGCGCACGCGCCGGTAGTACTCCTCTTTCCATTCATTCGCGTCGGATCCGGGGCTCGGATCCTTGGAGCGCCAGAATTGGTCGAACGCCAACTCCCGATCCGGGGCCGCGACCTTGCGGAGGGAATCCATCTCCTGGCGCGACGCGATGTGGACCAGCATCTCCACGACATCTTTCCAATTGTTGGCCACCATGGAAGCCAGTGACCAATCGATGAGAATGCCGCAGGAGAACGGGGCTCCAACTTTGCGTCCGGCATGATCCAACGCCACCAACTCCATGCGGGCGTCACCGGTCTCGAATCCGGGTATGGGTTTCTGATAGTACATCGGTATGATCTTGAGTGTGGTATCGATGCGAATTGTATCGGTGAAGTAGTGGTGTTCGGACTGCTGTATCAACTTGATCACGACCGATGACGCCGGGTGGTGCGCCAGCTGGTAGACTTCAAAATACAGCGACAACGGCTGATCGTTGCCCCCCAGGGATCTGGTGACATTGGGCACGAAGGCCGACGTGTCCTTGCGGAAGCGCGGGTCTGAGGGCGGGGCAACCCCGGGAACGACAAACTCCGGCCCGCCAATCACCCAGTCGGGGCCGCCTTGATCGTGAAGATCCACGGCGCGGTGGACGGTATGTGTGCCACCGGAAATTCGATCGTTGACCGTGACCACCAACTCGTACTGTCCCGGGACAACCCTGACCGCCAGGATATTGACGAGAAATCCCGAGGCTCGCCGGGTTTCATCGAACGTTTCGAGAACGTAGTTCTCGCGGTTACTGGCTGTGGCCGCCTGTTCGTCCCCTCGTCCTTTGAGAATCGCCGAGATTTCGTAGGACGCGGCGTACTGGTTCCCCTTCTTGACGTAGGAGAGATGCGGATTGGTGATCCGATAGTAGATTTCCAGACGCACGCTGTCGCCCGGAATCCGGAACGCGGCGTAGTCCAGGTCGAACACCGGCTCCCCTGGCTCAGGGAGACCGGAAAATTCAGTTTGAGCCAAGATGATGCCGCTCGGGATCAGCAGAATGACCCAGCAGATTATGCCCCCGAGCACTGGCACTACGCGTCGCAAATTAACCAGGCAGCGCACAATACACCCCCGCGGTTGAGTTCAGCCGCACTGGGAATATATACACCCCAGCCGTATGAACCAGCGGAATTCGACTGTCTGAGTGAAAGTCTCTCCCGCAAGTTATTTGGGGGACGTAATGGTGCGAGGTGGCCGGCCACCGGGCCACGCGGACCTACTCGTAACGCAGGCTGACGATGGGATCAACCTTGGCGGCCCGGTAGGCGGGATATATTCCAAAAACGAGACCGACGAGCACCGCCACGGTGAAGGCGATCATCACCCAGACGGCTGACACCGCGGCCGGCAACGGGGATACGGCATTGATCAGGACTGCCAGCCCGATACCCACCAGGATCCCGATGACGCCTCCAAGTCCGGATAGGGTCATCGCCTCGATCAGGAATTGCCAGATGATGTTCCGGCGGCGAGCGCCGATCGCCTTGCGAATGCCGATTTCTCGAGTGCGCTCGGTCACCGACACGAGCATGATGTTCATCACGCCCACGCCACCCACCATCAGGCCTATGGAGGAGATCACGATCATCGCCAGGTAAATGACGCCCGTGATCTTCTTGTACTGATCCATCAACGTTTCCTGCGTAAAGACCGCAAAATCATCGGGCTTGTCGTAAGCCACACCCCGGCGGCGGCGCATCAGTTCGGTAATCTGATCGATGGCCTGCGGCATGACCTCGGCGCTCTGGGCGCGGCAGGCGAGCCAAAGCTCTTTTTCCCAGGGGTAGAGTTTGGCGAACGTGCCGTAGGGAATCAGGACAAAGTTGTTCATGGACTCGCCGAGAAGCGATTCCCGCTTGGCCACCACACCGATGACCGAAACGCGCTCATCGTTGACCATGATGTCCTTGCCGATCGGATCAAGGCCCGGAAACAGCGATGCCGACACATCGGCACCCAGGACGCAGGTCATGCGCCGGAAATGGACATCAATGTCGTTGAAGAACCGCCCCTCGGCCATCTCGATATTGTTGACCGATTCGTACGTCGGGAGGACGCCGGTAATTTGAGGACGAAGCGCTTCGTTCTTTTCGTATTTGGCTGTATTGCCCGACGGCCAGCGCCAGTAGGAATTTTCCGGCGACACCGCGCTGACAAGATTGCAGTTGGCCGCAATCGCTTCGGCATCCTCAAAGAAGATGCCCTTGCGGTTGCGCTCGTCCGAACTGCGATTCCCCATCACGATGCCCGGCTTGTACTTCGAAACATAGATCACGTTGGAGCCAAGTGATTCGATCTGGCGGGCCATGGAGTTGTTCAGGCCGGTGATCAGCGATACCATGCCGATGACCGAACTGACGCCGATGAGAACCCCCAACACTGTCAGGAATGAGCGCAGCTTATTGGTGCGGATGGCGGCCATCGCCATCGCCATTGCTTCCCTGAGTTCAAAAAGCTGCAGTGCCATGAGTCTTCCTGATGAGTCCGGTCTGTCGCAACGGCGCTATTCGTAGCGCAGCGCCTCAATCGGATCGAGCCGGGCCGCCTTCATGGCCGGATAGACGCCAAAGACTGTTCCAATGCCGCCGGAGACCAGAATCCCGGCCACAATGGACCAGATTTCAATTCCCATGGGAATCCCCGACAAGGCCGACAAGCCCTGGCCCACGGCGATTCCACCCAGAATTCCCACTGCGCCACCCAACACCGACAGGGTCAGCGCCTCTGACAAAAACTGCCACATGACGCTGGCTTTGCGTGCGCCGATGGCCTTGCGAATTCCGATTTCACGGGTGCGCTCGGTCACCGAGACAAGCATGATGTTCATGATCACAATCCCGCCCACAATCAGCGAGAT
Source organism: Candidatus Zixiibacteriota bacterium (assembly GCA_016235085.1). Lineage (GTDB taxonomy): Bacteria > Zixibacteria > MSB-5A5 > WJJR01 > WJJR01 > JACRMA01. The sequence continues at coordinate 54,179 of JACRMA010000042.1, read as the reverse complement.
CGAGGAAATGCCAATCATGACGATGAAGGCACCGCGCGAAAAATTCTCCCACATGCTCATGATATCGCCAGCGGTAAAGATTTCGAAGTCGTCCGCATCGGCGTATTTCAATTTGTGCCGGGCACGCATGGTCATGCGCACTTCATCCTGTGCCGAGGCGATTCCTTCGAATGACCGCGCCTTGACGAAGATATCGAGCGAGCGGCGCTGCCCGAACTGCTTCTCAAACGTGGACAGCGGGATGATCACGTAATTGTCGTGGCTGTTCCCCAGGGTCGAACCGCGCCGCTTGCCGTTGCCGATGACAGAGTATTCCTGCCCGGAAATAGTAATCGTCTTGCCGATGTGCGACATGCCGGGAAACAATTCATCAATGATGTCATAGCCAATGAACGCCACCGGACGCCGGTGTTCGTTGTCGGCTTCTGTTGGGTAGTGCCCCTGTTCGATTTCGAAGTTGACGATTTGCGGGTAGTTCGCGGTTGAGCCCATGATGAAAACGTCGTTCACGTACCGATTGCCGGCCTTGACCTTGCGCATGGTCATTTCGCGGCCGCCGACGTACTCACATCCCTGACACCCCGCGGCCACCTCGTTCATGTCCTCGACGGTCAGCTTCTTGCGCTTCATCCGTTCCCACCAGGTTTCCTCGCTGGTGATGATCCCTTCCTTGTCCACGATGAAGGTGGTGGCGCCGAGCTGGTCGATTTCCGCGGCGACATACTGGTTCATGCCGGTGATCAGGGAGACAATGGCGATGATTGTGGCCACGCCGATGATCATTCCAATCAAAGTCAGCGTGGTGCGCAGCTTGTTGGCCCACAGCGCGGCCAGGGCGATCTTCACGCTTTCGATGAACTGGCGCATCGGTTACGCCGCCCTTTTGCGGCCGGATTCTTCACGCTCGATCTGGCCGTCGCGGATGTGGACGATGCGATTCGCATACTGGGCCACATCATGCTCGTGGGTCACAATAATGATCGTGTTGCCGGCCTCGTGCAGGCGGTCGAAGACGCCCATGATCTCGACACCGGTCTTGGTGTCGAGATTTCCGGTCGGCTCGTCGGCCAGAATCAGCGAGGGGTTGTTGACCAGGGCGCGGGCAATGGCGACACGCTGGCGCTGCCCACCGGAGAGCTGGTTGGGACGATGCATCATGCGATCGGCGAGATCGACCATTTCCAGTGCCCGCTTGGCCAGGTCGATTCGTGTTTCGGCGGTGGTGCCGTTGTAGATCAGCGGGAGCTCGACATTGTGCAAGGCGGTCGCGCGGGGCAGGAGATTGAAGGTCTGAAAGACGAACCCGATCTCCTTGTTGCGAATGAAGGCGAGTTCATCGTCGTTCATCGATGCCACCTGACGGCCATTGAGCTGATAAGTGCCCTTCGACGGTGTGTCGAGGCAGCCGATCAGATTCATCAGCGTGGATTTGCCGGAGCCCGATGGGCCCATGATGGCCACGTATTCGCCCTTGTCGATGCAAAAGGTGACGCCGCGCAACGCGTGCAGCTCTTCGCCGCCCATGTTGTAGGTCTTCCACAAATTCTCTGTCTTGATCAGCATGTGCAATCCACCTTGCCTGAGAAGAGCGTTGAATGACCGAAGGCACTAGGCACCGTCACCGGAACCCTCTTTGGCGCCCTCTTTCCCCTTCATCCCCATCTTCTCCTCTTTCGCCTCGACGCGCTCGCCGTCTTCCAGTGACCGGAGTGTACGGAACGGCCCAACGATGATCTCGTCGCCCTTCTGCAGACCCGATTTGACTTCAATGTTTTGCTGGTCAGCAATGCCTGTCGACACACTGACGAAAGTGGCCTTCCCGCCGCGAACCACGAAGACACCCTCGATGGGCTTCTTCTTGACGATCTCGTCTTCATTCTCGCGGGCCTTGGCCGAGTCGCCGTCGCCGGCGGCCACCGCTTCGCTGACGCCAACCGCGGCAGACGATTCCGGCGTGGTACCCTTCTTCTTCAGGATGCTCTCGTCGCGCAACACGACCGCGCCGATCGGGATCTTGACCGCGTTCTCTCGTTCGTTGGTGGTAATGTCACACGTCGCCGTCATGCCGGGCTTGATATTGGGAACGCTGTCGGTCAGCAGGATGGTGACGAGGAAATTCGTGACCTGATCCTGGGTTCCCAGAGCAGAGACCTTCGCCGTGTTGCCGATCTCCGTAACCCGGCCCGCGTACGAGGTGTCCGGCATGGCATCGAGTTTGATCTTGCTCGTCTGCCCGAGGGCCACCTGATCGACGTCGGTTTCGTCGACTTCGACTTCAACTTCGATCGCGGACAGATCGCTGACCACCATGATCACCGACGCCTGATAGTTTAAAGAGCCCATGACGATTTCGCCGAGTTCGGAACGGAGATCGGTGATGTAACCGTCAATGGGGGAGCGAATGGTCGTGTAGCTCAGCCCCTCGGTCGCACGATCCGCCTCCGCTTTGGCCTGCTGGACACGTGAACTCGCGGCTTCGAGCGCAGCCTGGGTCGATTCGTATCGCGTGCGGGCGGCATCGTACGCCTCCTGCGAGGTCAGCTTCTTCTCGAACAGGGTCTTCTGGCGCTCATAGACAAACTTGGATTCGTTGGCCGATGCCGCGTCGAGCTTCTGGCTGGCAAGTGCGGCGTCGTACCCTGCCTGCGACTGGCGCAACTGCGCTTCATACTGCTTGGGTTCAAGCTGGACGAGGAGATCGCCTTTCTTGACCCGCTGACCCTCGACGACCGGCAGTGCCACAATCTCACCAGACACGTTGGCTGAAATCTTCACTTCGGTCTTGGGTTTGACCTTGCCGGAGGCGGTGACCAGGGAGACGAGTTTGCCCTGTTTGACTTTCGCGGTGGTGACCTTGGTCGTCTTGCCGGAGGAACGCGTGAAGTTGACGATCGCCAGCACGGCGATGACCAGCACGGCGCCACCGATAATGAACAGTTTCTTCTTTCCCTTTTTCGTCATACCCACTCCGATTTTGGCCTGCGCGAGATCGAGACTCTGGGCCGTTCGAGGTCGTACATTTCGAACGGCCGATCCACCTTCCATTTATCCGTATACGGCAGTACGGTGCTGGAGATTCAGAAAAGACGCCGTGAAATGACAAGTCATGAGCGGCATTTCCCGCCCGGACTAAACAGGTTAACGGCCACGCCCCATTGAGTTTTCGAGGGCGGCAACCGCCAGATGGTAGTCGTACAGCGCGTTCACTTTGTCGGTTTGCGCCTGCGTCAGGGACACCTGGGCATCCAGCAGTTCCAGGATCGTGCCGGCGCCCAGATTGTACTTCTCCTGGGCCAGATTGAAATCTTCCTGGGCCGACTTTTCCGTCTCATCCGCCAGTGCCATCTTGTCGTGGGCCAATTGCCAGCTGAGGAACGCCTGCCGGACAGCGAGGGCAACGTTGTTTTCCTCTTGGGTCAATCCCTCGCGGGTGGTCTTGAGGGATACGCTGGCCCGTGAGTAGTTGCTCTTCTTGACGAATCCATCGAAGATCGTGTAACTGAGGCTCAAGCCAATACCCCAGGTGCCATTATCACTCTTGAAGAGGTCCTTTCGCTCTGCGGCCGAATAGCTGCGGCCCGCGTTCCAGGAGAGGTCCGGGAAGTAGGCGGCACGGGCGATGCCCAGAGAACTGCGTTTCGCCTCAACTTCGGCCCGGGCCGCCAGAAGAAGCGGGGAATTGTCCTTGGCTTCCTTCAACGCCTGGTCATAGCTGAGTCCCAAATCGGGAGCCGCACCCACGTCGGCCAGTTCAAACGGTGTGGACACGTCGCGGTTGAGAATATTGTTGAGCGCGGCGATTGCCACGCCATAGGCGTTCAGGCGCGAAATCAGGGACACCTGTGCGGTTCCCAGCCGAACCTTCGCTTTGAGCAAATCCGAACGGGATTTGGATCCCAGATCAAACATCGATTGAATTGTCTCGAGGTCCTTCTTCGAGCGTTCGACGGCACCAGAGTCAACGATCAGGAGCCCTTTGGCGCGCAGGACATCGTAATAGCTCTGCTTAACCTGAAGAATCAACGATAGCTCGGCGGACCGGTATTGTTGGCGGTAACCGATGAGAGATTGCCGAGACTCACGAATTGTGTAGTAGTTCGCCAAGCCGTCAAACAGGGTCTGCCTGATTCCCAGATTCGCGCGCCAGCCGCTGGACGATCCGCCCGTGATGGAGGTATCGGCCCCTCCGTTGATTGAATCCTGAGAAATCGCAACATGTCGATTGGTTTTCGACCAATCGTAGTCCACGCCACCGGAGAGCGACGGCAGTATACCGCCCCACGCAGTCCAGACACCCTCGCGCGCAGAGGTCATGCCCGTCTTGAGTCCGGGCGTGAGAATCGTCGCATTCTGGCGCAGAGCAATGTCGACACATTGGTCCAGCGTCAGGGTCTCGGCCGCGGCTGGCCGGGCCGACACGGTCAGCAGTGACAAGGAAATCACGAGAGCTACACTCAGTTGCCTTCTGGTCATGTCTTGCTCCTTCACGTCCCGATCTAATCAGGTCTCACGCTATGCGCCAAACTGTACACCCAAAGTCGCCAGCCCGCCTTGGACCACGACCCAATCATCGGCACCGTCACAATGCTGCCGGGTATGACGATCATCATCGTCCAGGCATAGGCGTTCAGCATCTTCAAATACGAGCAATTTCCACCCAGGATGATGTTGCCCAGAAACAGGAGAATCCCCGCGACCACTGCGAGTACCACCAGTTGCGTTGCGGGAACGAAGAGCAGATACAATGGGTTCTCGAACTGTGACTCCATCTTGTCGAGAATCTCGGCCCGCTTCTCTTCAGGCACTTGCGGATTGGCTTTCAATTGCTCCGTGACTCTCTCGATCTGGCTTTGCTTGACGACGTCTTTAATCGGCATGTAGGCGCAGATGCTGATTGCCGCAACCAGGATCCAAAGAATGACCCACTCATGGTTGGGTTTGATGCTGGCGAAGGTTTTGCGTGGGTCGACAAACAGATTCCACAGCTTTCCGAAAAACCCCAACTGTGGCTCCTCATTGGTTGGTGGCTGTTCCACCATCTCCATGGGTTCACTGTTCAGGTTCATGATTATCCACCTCCGATGTACAGGGCCGCAACCGCCGGTCGCCGCGACACATGGAAGTATCAGACGGCACCGGCAGCGTAAAGTTTCAAGTTTCCGGCGGGGACGACCCCGCCCCCGCACCGGTTAGTTACTCCTTTTCACTCTGAAATTCAACGAGTGATTGGATGAACGATTTGGCAAAATTGTGATACGTCCGGACTGGCAGGCACGGGACATTCCACACACCGCCTCAATTCCGCCAGATTTGGATGGTCTGGTAGAAGGACTTTCCGACAATCGTTTTCAAGATGATTGCGATCAAAAGTGAACTCGCAAAGACCATCGACATCTTCCGGGGCGAATTGGTGAGCCAGACTCGGATTCGGGCAAATCGCTCGCGGACCAACCATCCCCCTGCCATGGCGATCAACGTGTAGGCGGGAAAGACGTAGCGGTCCGCCTTGCGTTCGAAGAATGCCATGAGCAGCACGAGCGTGGCGGCGGATACCAGCAGCCAGCGCCACACATTGGAGTCGGGATAGACCTTTGCGGCCGAATCACGCCGAGGCCACCATCGGGCTGCCAGCAGGAAGAGGCTCCAGGGCAGAGCGAAATACAGGATGCGGCCCAGGTACCAGACGAGGTTGTAAAGTTTGCTCCATGGCGACAGCGACTTTACGGCAATCCCGGCCTGGATTGCCATGTAGGTGAACCAGAACTCTTCGCCCGTATGGAGGCGATAACGCCACTCGAACAGGGCGCAGATCAGCAGCATAAAGACAGTTCCAAATATCAGAGTAAGGAAGCGCCAGCGATCCCGTGTCCAGAAGAGCCAGTAGATTCCCGCGAAGATCGGCACGATCAGCCCCTGCATTCCCTTGACGAATACCGCGAACGTGACAGCCGCCGCGAACAAAAGACGGGCGAGCGGCCGGCGGTCGGATCGCACAAAGACGTAGAGTCCCAGCACCGTGGCCAAAGTCAGCGGCGGTTCGAGGTTCCCGCGAATCAGGTATTGCAGGGTGACCGGCATGAGGAACGCGGCCCAGACCATCGCCCAACCGAGCGTTGGTCCGTCGAGGTGGCACCCAAGTTTGAAGATGAAAAGGAAGATCAGGAGATAGTATAGCAGATTGGCGATCGCCGCCGCCTGCGCCGCCGGGGCACCCAATCGAATCAGCGATGCCGATACCCAAAGGACACCGGGCGGGTGCTCACGGAAGAGTCCCTCCCGGTCCCAAAATCCCGACCACTGGGGTGATAGCCACTCACAGATCGGCTGCTTTGCAATGGTTTGGGCGATGTCGCTGTAGAGCTTCGAGTCGGCGTCGCGAAACTGCACATCCACCGCCCACACGAGAAGCACGAAGGCGAGAATGAAGATCAGCCAAATCGCCCAGAGAGCGAAATCCGGCGTCTTCCGCGTTGCGAGTGATTCAGGCACAGGAGACGATACTCGCTGGCAAAGACAGGTCGCAAGAGCTTTCGCGAGGAAGTCGAGCGACGGCCAGGGAGGGCGAGGCTCCTGCCGAGCCTCCTTGGTCGGAGAGTGAAAGAGGCTCGGCAGGAGCCTCGCCCTCCCTCCCGACGTCTTTCCCGCGAAAGCGGGAATCCAGTGACGGAACGGCGACCGGATTCCCGCCCCCGTGCCCCACCTGGAGGGTGGGAGATTTCTCGGGTACAAATTGGGCGGATGGGTTACAGATTAGACCGGGCACATTGCTTGGGGAATAAAGTGAGCGTGCGGACAAAAAGAGGCTCGGCGGGAGCCTCGCCCTCCCACGGGTCAACTCACCGAACTGCCCGCATGTGTCCAAATGAAAACGGGCGCCGATTTGGCGCCCGTCGTCATTGAAGCCAAGGTCAGGATCGTCTATTTCCCGCGGGCCTCAACCAGGGCGCGGAAGTAGGCTTTGATGGTCTCTTCGTATTCTTTCGGATAGCCTTCTTCCTGATAGCGGGTGAGGAGACGTTCGTATTCCTCGTCGGTGAGGCCGCGTCCGGGATCGAGCGGGCCGGGAGACTGGCGCAGCATATTTTCGCCGAACTGGGCCTTGCGCTCTTCTTTGTAATCTTGTTTCTGCATGGAGCGCTGGAAATCGAGCATCCGCGTGTAGATGCGGCGTTGGCGGTCCCGTGTTTCCTCGGTCACTTTTGACTTATCCAAGTCCGCGATCACCTTCTGCATCTCCTCGCCGAGTTTGTCGAGGCGTCCCGGCAGATCGCGGCGATCACCCAGTTCCTTACTGACCTCGTTGACACCCTTCTGAATCGCCTGTTGTTCGGCGCGCAGACGGGCCATCTGCTGGCGCTCTTCATTGGACATCGAGCCGCCCGTCTGATCATTCCCGGGCATCTGGCCATTCAGTCGTCCCTGCTGCTGCGACAGTTGCTGCATCTTGCCCATAGCGCCATTACCGCCCGGCTTGTCGCAGGACCCGGCACCCGGATTCTTGCACTGCCCCGAGTTCTTTTCCATCGCGTCGGCGATTTGCTGGGCGGTCTGATTCAGATCGAACAGCGACTCGCGCTGGTTGCTCTGGGCGGTCGGCCCCTGGCGCTGTGATAGAGCTTCGGCCGAAGACTGCATCCGGGAGGCGGATCCGGAGAGGTTCTGTCCCATCTGATTGGACAGGCAAGTTGATTTCTTGCCGAGTTCCGCCAGCTGGGTCGCCAGCTTCTCGGTCGAGGAGCGTAGCGCCTCCTGCTCGGCGGCCATGTCCCGCAGCGAGAGTGACGTCGGATCCACCTGACCCGTCTTGTCCATCAGTTCTTCTTGTTTGTCCGATACGTATAGGACCTTGTCCAGCGCTTCCCGGAGTTGCTTGGCCATCTCGGCCTGCATCTTCGAGGACATTTGCTGCTGGAACGACTTCATCTCATCCAGCAGCGCTTTGAGAGAAGCGGAGCACTGGCCGCCCGACTGCTGCGCGGCGTCTTTGTTCTGCTGCGACATGTTCTGGGCCGTCTGCTTCATCTGCGACGGCGCGGGCGATTTTTGTGCGGCTTCGGTAAACTCCTGAATCTTGGGGGGCGCCGCCACCTGATTGGCCGCCAGCATCGACTCCGCGGCCATCATGTCCTGGGCGAGCTTGTCGAAATTCGATTTGAGTTTTTCCTGGGAGGGCGCCATATCCGGAAGCTTGTCCTTGGGTGTTTCCCCGGCTTCCTTATTGAGCGCCTCCTGCTGTGCCAGCATTTGCTCGACGCGCTTGATGAAGGCGTCGACTTTCTGCTCCGCCTGGAGCTTCTTCAGGTAGGCGAGGGTCCTTTCGAGGCGCTTGAGCATCTCCTCCTGGGAGAGATCCATCTTCGCCAGTGCGTCCTGAACCTCTTTGGGATCAAGCTGCTTCATGGCTTCCTGAAGCTTGCGCATCGCCTCTTTCATTTCATCCGTGGCCACTTCGTTGAACAATTGCTGGGCCTCGATCATCTTCTGGATCAGTTCCGCCGACTGCAGCTTCTTCTGCTGGGCCTGCTGGATCTGCTCCTGCATGCTCTGGGCAATTTCCTCTAGTTCCTTGTTGAGCTTCTGCCCCTGGGAGGAGACTTCCTCCAGACCCTTTTGCTTATTCCAATCGATTTCTTTCTGTCCCGCAATCTCGCGGCGCAAGTCCTCGAGCTTGTTGTTTAACTCACGCTCGCCTTCGAGGATTCGATCGAGGGCGCTCACGTCCTCATCGCGTGCCATCTCGTTCTCGGCGATTTGTTCATCGAGCGAGGGCAGACGGATAGAGAAGGTCTTGCTCGACCCGCTTTGCGGCGCTGGGTTTTGATCGTTGTCCCAGACTTCGGCATAGTAGTGGACAACATCTTCCGGGAGCAGGCCCCAATTCGCCAAATCCCAGAAGTAACCGGTTTCGAGACGCTCACCGGTCAGCGCGGAACCCGGAATGACGAAATCGCGCACCGCCCGCTCGCGGCCTTCGGACAACCAGCGCGTGTGCAGCACCATTTTGGTGAATCCGTAATCATCGTGCGCCACGATCTTGAGGTCGACCGACATGGCATCGCTGAGGTCCATGTTGTGGCCGGGCATGACGATTTCGACGGTCGGCGCCCGGTCGGGGATCGCGGTGATCGAATACTCGATCGGATGCGGATTGGAGCGTCCGCTGGCATCCAGCAGGGCGACGTGGTAGGAGCGATTCCTGTCAATCGTCAGTTCGGTCGAGGCACTCTGCGAGCGAATCTCCAAAGCCCGGCTGCTGCCGTCCGAGAAGGCCATGGAGGCCGAGGACAGCGGACGGTTGCTTTCCACCCGGAATTTGACGGTGGTTCCGACCGGAGCGGAAATCGTGCCGTCGTTTTCATCGACGACACTGGGAGCGATTCCCGTGTATTTCGGCGGGAAGATCTCCAGACGCAAGCCTGTGACAACGGGGCGGTCGACGGCGGTGACCTTGTAGGTAGGCGAGGTCCGCTCGCCGGCGGTGACGAAATACTCGAAATCGTATTTGATCTGCGAAATCGTGTGGCGGAACTCGGCCTGGCTGACTGCCTTGGCGCCACCCTCATCTCTGGTCACGGCCAAAGCAGGGACGGGTCCCAGAATTCGCCAGTCACCACCAGCGCCGCGCTGGTGGATGGTGGCATTGTCTGGCAGACTTGCACCGGTAACCCGGGCAACGATCTTGAAATCATCGAATTTGACTGCTTCGACCGAGCCGGGCTCGACGCTCAGATCATAAGGCACCGACGCCGAGTAATCGGTCAACGGGTTGGAATACGCCTGCCATGACCGCGAGGCCAGACTGGGAAACAGCAATGCCAGCAGAAGCCCGCTCCCCAAGCCAATCCCGGCGAGACGCGCCGACCGTTTGACACGGGCGCGATCTAAGGCTGCGGCAAAGTCGATCCCGTTGCACATCTCCATCGCCTGCCGGATGGTCAGATCGATCAAATCGAGCGAATATCCTTCGGGGTTGGCACGCGCCCGATCCGCCAATTGCAGGGCGGCGATCAGGCGATTCTTCAGCTCCGGATTGCGATGTTCAACGGCCAGAGCCAGATGGGCATACTTGGGGGCACGCACGGTCGATTTGGCCACCGCCCACAACACCAACCCCAACGCCGCCGCGCCCAGGATCGAAACAATCGTCACACGGACGGCGATCGACGGAACCACCAGGGCCAGCGTCGCGGAGAGGATCACAAAGGCAATCCCCAGGGCCGCGAGCAAAAGACTCATCTGCGTCGCCCACTCGAGTGCGATCCAGCGGTGGCGCATACTCCTGAGGCGGTCAATCAGTTGGCTGTAACCCGGCATCGGTGACATGGGTGCTGCTCCCTGGTAGGCTCAAACGTGATCAGTAATCAAAAGAACGACAGCGCCCTCCGGCGCTTACACCTTTTACGTTCTATCCCTTGATATCGACGGCGCGATAATGGGACTTGGGGACTGTTTGCAGACGATTTTCATCCGCATAACTCAATGTGTCAGTGAGTAGACGGCGAGATTGGTCCCCAGTCGGAGCGCTTCCAACCGCTTCTCCGGCGGGTCTTTGTGCACCTGGGGGTCCTCCCAGCCGTCGCCGATATCCGATTCCACCAGGTAGAAAACCACGACCCGGTCATGATCGAGGATCGCATATCCGCGGGGCGATTTGCCGTCGTGCTTATGAATCTTGGGCGGACCATCGGGGAATTCAAACGGCTCATGGTAGATGGAGTGGGAGAACGGTAGCTCCACCATCTCCCGATCAGGGAAGATTCGCTTGAGTTCGCGCCGTACCGCCGCATCCATCCCGTACGAATCATTGATGAACCAGAACCCGCCACCGATCAGGTAGCGGCGCATCTGTTCGAGCTCTCCATCGGAAAACCTCATGTTGCCGTGCCCGGTGCAGTAGATGAACGGGTGGTAGAAGAGATCCTGATCCGATGGCTTGGTCCGTACTTCCTGATCGTTGATCGGGATGCCGGTATTCTCTTTGATGAAGTTGAGGAGGTTCGGCAGCGCCGACGGCCCCCAATACCAATCCCCGCCACCCGGATACTGTAGCCGAGCCACCGTGAACTGCGAGGGATCGGCCGGAATCGGTTCCGGGGCTGGTCCACGACGGGTTACCTGTCCGGAAGCCGGTTGCAAAGAGACGCCGGTCCAGAGCAGGGTGTATATGACTGGTGCGATCAGGCGGCGGGGAGTCATAGGGTTACCACACTTGGCATGGAGGAACTCGGGATCATCAGCACAATTCGGAGCGGCCTTCACCGCTCAATTGCGTCATACCCACTAACGGGGCGGCGGGTTGTCATAGATCCGGTCTTTTCCGTCAAATCCCGGGGCAAAGACGGAGATGACCACCGCCGGCTTGGCCCCCATGTTATAGAACGAATGCGATGCGCCCTTGGGGATGTGAATCACCTGCCCGGCGGCGACTTTGTATTTTACGCCATCGACCACCAGGCGCCCGGAGCCGCGAATGACCCAGACGTTTTCCTCGTGGGCCAGATGCCGGTGCGATTGGATCACGCCCCTGATCTGCGTCAGATGAATGCTGGAAAGCGAGTCGTGCTTGATCTCATCGGTACGCGTGGGTTGATCAGCCGCCAAGGGATGATCCATCAGGAGCGTGTCGATATCGTACACCCCAAAACCGGGGGTTGGAGCGGCGCTGACGCCGACGGAATTAAGACATACGATCGTGGCCACCGTCGCCATGATCTGGAAGCCGCGTTTCACGTTTCTGGACATCATACCTCCCTGCCCTCTACGAGGCACGGCGACAAGATAAAGGCGCCGGACGTCCGGCGCCTTGAAATTTCCTCAAACCGTTGGTCCAGAACTCAGGACTTAAACCGTTTCGGGCTCCGGCTTTCCCATTCCACATAGATGGGCGAGGCGACAAGCCACGACGAGTAGGTACCAACCACCACACCCAGGATCAGGCACATCGAGAAGTCGCGCAACACGGGACCGCCAAACAGATAGAGGGCAATGACCACGGCCAGCACGGTGCTGGAAGTGAGGATGGTTCGCGACAGCACTTCATTGATAGACGTGTTGATGGCCGGGATGAAGTCGGCCTTCTTGTGGAACTTTTTGAGGTTCTCCCGGATCCGGTCATACACAATGACCGTGTCGGTCAGTGAGTACCCCGCGAGAGTCAGCAGTGCCGTTATCACCAGAATCGTGATCTCGACATTGAAGATGTAGAGGATACCAAGTACTGCCAGAATATCGTGGAAGGTGGCAATTGTGGCCGCCACTCCAAACCGAAAGTCGAAGCGCACCGTGATGTAAACGAGAATCCCGAGGAGCGAAACCAAGACGGCCCAACGCGCCTGACTCTGGAGTGTCTTGCCTACGGCCGGTCCAACCTCATGGATCGAGTCCATGTGAAACGTGTTTCCGGGGAATGCCTTCTTGATCGCTTCCAGTACTGTCTGGCCGGCCTGTTTGCTGAGGGCGGGGTCGGCCTTGACGCGAACGAGGAAGCTGTTGGCCTGGGCGCGTCCCTGCAATTGCTGGATTTCCGCATCGGCGAAGCCCGAGGACGACAGGGCGCGGCGCAGCGCGCTGACGTCAGCCGGCTGCTCAAAGTACCCCTCCAGCATCGTTCCGCCCATAAACGGGATTCCGAGGTTTCCCTTCCCCATGGAGAGCATAACCATGGCCACGAGCCCCATGGCCACCAGTATCGCGGAAATGAGGAAGGCTATCTTCCGCTTGCCGATGAAATCGACATGTGTATCGCCAATAATGCGAATGGGCATTCTTCAACTCCTCAATAACGACGTCAGTCTGCTGGTCTTCGTCGACTCCCGATTAGATCGACAGTGTCTTGTATTCCCGGCGGATATCAAACACAACCAGCGTTCCGACAACGGCGGTGAAAAGACTGATCGCCACGCCCCAGAAAAGGGTCACGGCGAATCCCTTGACCGGACCGGTGCCGAACATAAACAGCGCCAGTGCGGTGATCAGCGTGGTCACGTGCGAGTCAATGATCGTCACCATCGCCCGGGAATACCCGGCGTCAATGGCGTTCTTGACGCTTTTGCCTGCACGCAGTTCCTCGCGGATGCGCTCGAAAATCAGAACGTTTGAATCGACCGAGATGCCGACCGTGAGCACAATCCCCGCGATACCCGGCATCGTCAGTGTGGCGTGCAGGATCGCCAGAACCGCCATGAGGAATAAGACGTTGAGCATCACGGCGAAGTCGGCGATCACACCCGACAACTGATAATAGATGCCGATGATGAGGACGACCGCGAGGCCTCCCAACAGTGATGCGAGAAATCCCTTGGCGATCGAGTCGCTTCCCAACGACGGACCGATCACGTTGTTTTCGATGATCTTCACTGGAGCGGGAAGCGCACCGGCGCGCAGCACGATCGCCAGGTCATTGGCCTGCTCATAGGTGCTGCCGGTTCCCATGGTGATTTGCCCGCGGTCGTTGATGCGGGATTGAATTTCGGGATCGGATTCGACCCTGCCGTCCAGCACGATGGCCAGCGGCTTGCCGATATTGGCGCCGGTCAACCGGGCAAACTGCCGTCCGCCCTCACGGGTGAGTTGGAACGACACGATGGGCTTGCGGAATTGATCGAAGCTCGGCTTGGCATCGGTGAGATGCTTCCCCGACATTTCGGTCTGCTTCTTCAGTACGTAGAGCTGATCTTCCTCAACCCCGCCTGTGTACGAGCTCTTGGTGCTCCACGCGAATTCGACGTCGGGCGGGATCAGCTTCTGAACCTCGGGCCGGGCCAGCAGATTCTTGACCAGCGGCACTTCATCTTTGCGAACGGACCAGGTGCCACCACGGCGCCCGGGGTCAAGCAAAGAAGACAGAGGACGCTCTTTGGGGATTTGTGGCGGCAGCACTTCGCCGGTGTCCTGTGAAGCCAGCGCCGCGGAGTCGCTTCTTGGCTTGGCGGAGTCCTTTGAGAACAGGTCCTTCAGGACATCATCTTTTTGCGTGTCTGTTGCCTTGGAAGTATCGGACAGCGTGCTCGATGTATCGCTCCCACCGATGGCTTCGAGGCTCTTGTCGATCCGATCAACCAGGAGTTGAGCCTTTTCCGGGGTTTCGGTCAGCTTGAACTCCAATTGGGCGGTACGCCCGATAAGTTCTTGGGCACGTTCGACATCGGTAATCCCCGGCAGCTCCACGACGATGCGGTCGGGGCCCTGCTTTTGAATCACGGGCTCTGTCACGCCAAACGCGTCGACACGATTGCGCAGGATTTCTTTAGCCCGGTCAACGGCATCGGTCGCTTCATCCGGGTTCAGTTTGGAGCGGTCGACCTCGAGGACTACGTGCATCCCACCCTTGAGGTCCAGGCCGAGCTTGATCGCCTTCTTCTGAAGGTCAATCCACCCCTTCGGGTCATTCTTCGCCATCTCGTCCCGTTCAGCCGAACTCAACTGCCACAACTGAATACTGGGGTAGAGGTACCAGAGCGATCCCAGTATCAGGAATACAATCAGGCCGATTTTCCAAGCTACGCCACGCGGCATCGGTCATTCCCTTTCACAATCAACCATGGTGACGGCCAATCTGGGAGACTCCCCGACCGGCCGGGAAAACAAGCTGACAATATACCACATCTTCCTTTTCGGTCAACCGGTTAAATGCTTTGCCAAACAATCTGGGTAGCCGCCCGGAGGCGCCCAAAAAGGTCTGCCGGTCTTGACTGAGACACCGATTCTCGGTAAGCTTGGGCCAGGGCGGTGTAGCTCAGCTGGTCAGAGCAGCGGAATCATAATCCGCGTGTCCGGGGTTCGAATCCCTGCACCGCTACTTGCCCGATTGGAACCGATCAAAGTCCCTGGAGCTTCCGGGGAGGCCAGTCATCTATGCGCCGAATACTGTCTGCATTCCTGCTCTGGGGGGCAATTCAAGGCACCAGCATCTTTGCGGCAACGCCTCAGGCCGATCTCATAATCCAAGGGGCTCACGTCTTCACCGCCGATCCCGCCCGCCCGGTCGCCGAAGCGATCGCGGTACTTCAGGGCCGGATTCTCTATGCCGGAACCGAAGACAGTGCCTCGACCTATGCAGGGCCTGCCACGCAGATTCTGAAACTGGATGGTGGGCTTGTCCTTCCGGGGCTGATCGATGCCCACTGCCATCTCGTAAATCTCGGTAAGTTCCTATCGGAATTGGACTTGAAAGGACTCCGTTCACCCCGGGAAGCCCTCTCCAAGGTGCAGGAGAAACAGCGCACCACCCCCAAAGGACGCTGGATTCAAGGGCGCGGCTGGGACCAGAATGTCTGGCCAACAAAGCAATTTCCAACCGCAAGCGATCTGGCAGGAACCGATGACAATCCCGTGTACCTCAGACGCGTCGATGGGCATGCGGCTTGGGTCAATCAGGCCGCGATGGCTGTCTGTGGAATCACGCCCGATACGCCTGATCCCGATGGTGGCCGGATTATCCGCGATTCATCCGGGGCACCCAACGGAGTGTTCGTTGACAACGCCGAAGACCTGATTGTCGCCCACATACCCACGCCCTCATTCGACGAACAACTCGCGAGAGCGAAATTGGCGATCAAGGAGTGCAACCGATATGGCCTTGTGGGCATCCATGATGCCGGTGTCGATTCCAGCACGCTCGAGGTCTACCGGCAGCTCTATCGCGACTCACTTTTGACCCTCCGCGTCTATGCCATGCTGAGTCCGAGCGACACCGGCTTCTTCTCTCGTCAGATCGAGAAGAGCCCCAGCGTAGAGGCGGATGGCCGGTTGGTGATCGGGGCGGTAAAGCTCTACGCCGATGGCGCACTCGGATCGCGTGGTGCGGCGTTGCTGGAGCCCTACAGCGACGACCCGGGGAACAAGGGACTCCTGGTCAATAAGCCTGAGTATCTGTACGACATGACCCGCCGGGCGCTTGGGCGGGGATTTCAAGTTTGCACCCACGCGATCGGTGACGCCGGGGTTCACACGGTTCTCGATGTTTACGAGAAGGCGCTTCGCGAATCCGCTCCACCCGATCCGCGATTGCGAATCGAGCATACGCAGGTGGTCGCCCCCGACGACAAACCGCGCTTCGCCAAACTCGGCGTCATCCCCGCCATGCAGCCCACACATGCCACCTCAGACATGGGATGGGCCGAGGCACGTCTCGGCCCGGAGCGCGTCAAAGGCGCCTATGCCTGGCGGACGCTCTTGAAAGCCGGGTGCCGGATACCCTTTGGCTCCGACTTCCCTGTCGAGTCACCGAACCCGCTTTGGGGCATCTATGCCGCGGTGACGCGGCAGGATCACGACGGGAAACCAGCCGGTGGGTGGCAGCCGGACGAGCGGTTGACCATCTACCAGGCCATCAGGGGATTCACGCTCGATGCGGCGTATGCGGAATTCGCCGATTGGATGCGCGGTTCTATCGAGACGGGCAAGGCGGCAGATTTCACAATTCTGGACAAAGACATCTGCATGATGCCGCCGGACAGCATTCTGGCAACTCGCGTGGTTTACACGATCCTCGCCGGCAAGATCGTCTACACCGCCCCAGCCCAGTGAACCCTCCAGGCTGCGTCTCCACCGCGTTCGCGCTGATGTTGACCTGCGAACAGGAATCGCCATATTGCCAATGCAGGATCTTCCCAGGAGGCTGGTAATGCGATCGTTGCGATGGCTCGTGCTGCTGGTAGCGGCAATCGGCGGATGCTCCGACAAGACAATCATCAATAATAACTACTACTCGTTCACGACCGGTGCGATCTCGGGACGCGTTGTGCCCGGGGACCCGGGTACACTTGTGATGACCAGCGACAGCGTTCGGGTTAAGCATGTGGATCCGAGTGGGTACTTTGTTTTGGATTCGCTGCCAACGGGCGTCTATGGCATCGTCGTCATACCGGTCAACTATTCGCGCCGGGAAATAACTAACCTGACCGTTGCCTCCGGACAGATTCTGTCCATCGGCGATGTTACCGTGTCGAACTTCCCTTACCCGTTCTACCAGAGCGCGCCGGAAGACGGCCGGGATTCGGTCCACTTGAGCACCAGTATCAGACTGTACGCTGACGAGCGCGTCATTCTCGATGACTTGGAGAGTTCTGCGACAATAACACCCGAGCTGAATGGTGAGTGGAACGAGCAAACATGGGCATCGAAGACGTATGGAAGTTCACAGTACACTTTCTATCCGACGGAACGGTTGCGCCTCGCAACCAACTACACGGTGAGAATTCCGGCATCGGTGCGCTTGGCCGGCGGTGGGACTCTGGGGAGTGACCTTGTGCTGCACTTCACGACTGAGCCGTTGATCCTGAAGCTCAGGAGTTTTCCATCGGGTATCAATGGTGGCGTTCCCTTGATGGAATTCGGCCCGTCGTTGTCTTTCAATGTGGTCATTGATGAAGACTCATTGACGAAAGCGGTGAGCTTTGTCCCGGCCATCCCGGGTTTGTGGCTGCAAACCGCCAAAGGATCGAGTGGCGGACAGTATTCATTCATGGCGACCGGCACCGATCCGTTATTGCCGGAGACCAACTACCTGATGATCATCAGCGGTACGGTTCCACTCGATGGACCTCTAACCTTGCCACAAACGGATACCATTCGCTTCACGACCGAGCCCAGTGGCGTGATTCAGTCTTATCCACAGAACGGCGCCCGGATGCACTGTACCGTCTGTTCAATCTCTCTGGTATTCAATGCCCCGATGGATACGGCGTCGGTCCGCGCGGCATTCAGTCTGCGCCTCTTCGCCACCGACTCGCTGATTCCCGGAATCATCACCTGGTACAGCAGCCCGCGACAGATGCAATTCAGCCCGCAGGGTGCGTTGACACCGGGGACGGTCTACACTTACAAGCTCGCACGGTCGGCCCAAACGACGTCCGGACACGCAATGTCCCAAGACTACACGGCGTCTTTCCTGGTCGAGGAGATGCAGTAAGCTCGATCAACATATTCGCGGCAACTGCTCGCCGCTTTGCATGTCAACCACACGATCCACGCCAATCCGGGTGGTCATCGTGACCCGGCCGGGCGGAGTGTTTTTCACTTCGCCGATGAGAACAGCGCCTTCGCCCGGCGAAACCGACCTCATCAATTCCAGAGCCGCGGACGCTTGCGCGCGTGGGAGGAAGCAGACCATGCGGCCTTCGTTGGCCACATAGAGCGGATCCAGTCCCAATAACTCACAGGCACCCTGGACCTGTTCGCAGACCGGCAGCTCCGATTCATCGATGCGAATTGCGAGGCGGGATGTCTGGGCGATTTCAACGAGCGCGCTCGCCAGTCCGCCACGCGTCAGATCGCGCAGGCAGTGGATTTCAATTCCGGCAACCAGAAGGTGTTGCGCCAATCCGCCGAGCGGGGCGCAGTCGCTTTCGATCGTTGTCTCGAATGCGATTCCCTCGCGGGCCGCCATCACGGCGATTCCGTGGCGTCCGATGTCACCGCTGAGGAGAATCGCATCGCCCGGACGGACGCTCGCCGGAGCAATCACCAGGCTGTGCTCGATCACGCCGATTCCGGCCGTATTCACGAAGATGCCGTCGCCCTTCCCCCGATCGACGACTTTCGTATCACCCGTGACGATCCTGACACCTGCCCGCTCGGCCGCGTGCCGCATCGACTGGGCAATCCGCCACAGTGATTCAGTCGGGAAGCCTTCTTCGATGATGAATCCTGCGCTTAGATACAGAGGCTTCGCCCCACTCATCGCCAGATCGTTCACCGTGCCGTTGACCGCGAGTGTTCCGATATCCCCACCGGGGAAGAAGAGCGGCTTGACCACGTACGAGTCCGTGGTGAACGCGAGGCGGCTGCGGCCCGCTTCGAATACCGCAGAATCATGGCGTGTGGCGAGCAGGGGATTATCGAAGCTGGAGATGAACACCTTCTCGATCAATTGCTGCATTAGGCGTCCGCCTCCTCCATGCGCCATCATCACATGCGGGTAATCAGCAATTGGCAGCGGGCAAGACGGGTGGATTTCGGTGTCAGGTGTCATCGGTCATTCTCGCCTTCTAAACATGAATCGCCACTGCCATTCAATCGCGCCGGTAGCGGAAATAGGCGGCGCACGCACCCTCGGAGGAGACCATGGTCGCCCCCAGCGGATGTTCCGGCGTGCAACGTGTGCCAAAGGCCGCGCATTCGCTGGGCTTCATAATCCCTTGAAGGATCAGTCCGCTTTGGCACTCCGCGGGTTCTTCTACGACCTGGCCCGCCAATCCGAACCGGGACTCGGCGTCAAACTGCGCGTACGGCGAGGTGAGCCGCAGACCGCTTGCAGGAATCTCGCCGATGCCACGCCAGCGGCGCGGTCCAATCTCGAATACTTCACGGATCAGTTCCTGCGCCGGGCGATTCCCCTCACGGCGGACGGCGCGAGTGTACTGATTCTCAACGTCGGCGCGCCCCTCCTCCAGTTGCTTCACGCACATCGTGATTCCCTGCAGAATGTCCAATGGCTCAAAGCCGGTGACCACAATCGGGACATGATACTTGGCGGCGATCGGTTCGTACTCAGTGTAACCCATGACCGTGCAGACGTGGCCCGCCGCGAGGAACCCCTGCACGCGATTGCTCGGTGAGGAAAGGATCGCCTCGATGGCGGGTGGCACGAGGACATGGGAAACGAGCAGGAAGAAGTTTGAGACGCCCTCACGTCTAGCCTGATGCACCGCCATGGCGTTGGCTGGAGCAGTTGTTTCGAACCCGACCGCAAAGAAGACGACCGGCCGGTCAGGATTGGCGCGTGCGACTTTGAGGGCGTCCATTGGCGAGTAGACAATCCGGACATCGCCTCCGGTCGCCCTCACGCTGAGCAGGTCCCGGTCACGGCCAGGGACCCGCAACATGTCTCCGAACGAACAGAAGATGACCCCGTCGGTCGATGCGATCTGCAGGGCTTTTTCAATTAGTTCGAGTGGTGTCACGCAAACAGGGCAGCCGGGACCATGGACCAAAGTCAGGCCCTCAGGCAGCAGTTCGTCGATCCCGTAGCGTACGATCGCATGGGTTTGCCCACCACACACTTCCATGAGGGTCCAAGGTTGCGTGACAAGCTCCGCTAGAGCGGCCGCGTAGCGGCGTGCCGTTTCGGCGTCGCGGTACTCATCGATGAACTTCACGGATGTTCTCCGGATGCAGCATCGTCGGTGCCAAGGCCGTCCAGTTCACCAATCTCGCGGAGATACTCGAACACCTTTCCCGCTTCGCTTTCGTCCAGTGTACTGATCGCGAATCCCACATGCACGATCACATAGTCGCCGACACTTGCCTCGGGCACATACGCCAGATTGATCTCTTTGACGATTCCGCCGAAGCTGACACGTCCGGTGCGGGTGAGCGGGTCATCGCCGGATACACTTTCGATCTTCCCCGGGATCGCCAGGCACATGACTCATCTCCTCCCCTTCGAGAGTTCTCTGGTGGCGGCGTAGATTTGGCCGAGCGAAATGCCGCCGTCACCCGGTGGAACACTCTGATGCCAGCACGGTGTGAAGCCGGCGTCACGTAACCGGCCCACCGCCCGTTCGCTCAGATACCGGTTTTGGAAGCAGCCGCCACTTAGCGCGACCGATGGCAGTCCGATCCGTTGGGCGATAGCGACAATACTCTCTGCCAACGCATTGTGGAACTTCAACGAGACCACCGACGTGGCAGCTCCGCTGTCCACATCTCTCATGACTTGTGAAATCATGGACTCCCAGTTCACGACGATTGGAACTTGATCACCGCGCAATTCGACGGGATAGGCGGAATCGCCACTGGCATCTTTCAGCGCGAACTCCAGTTCCATCGCGGCCTGGCCCTCAAGCCTCGAGATCATTCTGACCCCCGTGAGTGCCGCGATGGCATCGAAGAGCCGCCCGGCGCTGGACGTACGCGGGCAATTCGTCCCGGAGCGCAGCATGGAATGAATGACGCCGAGTTCAGCATTGGTCAAGCCCATGCGACCAACAATGGGCAACGCAAAAACCCTCTCCCCCATCATCTCGTAGAGCACCCCCAACACGGCCCGCCTGGGTTCCTTGATGGCGGCCTCGCCCCCCGGCAGCGGAAACGTCCGGAAGTGCGCGACCCGTTCAGCACCCGAATCACCGGGAGGCCGAGGGATTCCGCGTGTCTGGTGGAGCTATAGTCCGGATGCAGATCGCACGCCACGGCAATCGGTTGCGATTCATGAATCTTGGGCAAATCGGCGATGACATGCTCGAAGGCATCGAGTGCCTGAGCGGTGTCGAGATCACCGATATGCTGGCTGATGAAGGCATTGCTACCGGCAGACCACGCCACGGTATTCTTCAGGTGGCCGCCCACGGCGAGCAGTGGTGGGATTGACTCTGCGAACTCCACCGGGAGCGGGGCGTATCCCCGGGCACGTCTCAAAAGCAGTTCCCGGCCGAGCGACACCCGGACAACCGAATCATCGGCATGCCGCGTGATGGGACGGTTGTGCACGAGGAAGTAATCGGCGATCCCATGCAGGCGTTGCAGGGCGTCGGTCTCATCGGTGCAGATTGTTTCATCGGAGCGGTTGCCGCTGGTGGCAACCACAGGGAAGCCCAGTTCCGCCATGAGCAGATGGTGTAATGGCGTGTAAGGCAGCATGACCCCGAGATTGGGATTCCCCGGCGCGATCGAGGGCGCGAGGACCGCCGCAGCCCCTAACGGGAACGATTTTCGCCTGAGTAACGTGATTGGCACCTGAGGTGACTCCAGCAGAAGCGCCTCGGGCGAAGACAACTCGCAATCCCGCTCAATCATTTCACGCGAGGGATACATCAGCGCCAGCGCCTTTTCCTCGTGTCCCTTGGCCAAGCGCAAACGGCAGACCGCCGCCTCGTTGCGCGCGTCGACGATCAGATGAAAACCGCCGAGTCCTTTCAGCGCGAGTATCTTTCCCTCGCGGATGATCCTCGCTGCCGAAACCAATGCATCATCCCGCGTGGCACCGATTCGACCGCCGGAATCCCATAACTCCAACTGTGGTCCACACGCCGGACACGCGTTGGGTTGCGCATGAAATCGGCGATCACGCGGATCATCGTATTCCGCCTGGCACGCATCGCACATCCGGAAACCGTTCATCGTCGTGTTGACGCGATCATAGGGCAACGCTGTCATGATGGTGAATCGTGGACCGCAGTTGGTGCAGTTCGTAAACGGGTAACGGAAACGGCGGTCTTGCGGATCGAAGATCTCACGAACGCAATCGGGGCAAGTAGCGGCATCGGGGAGGATCACCGCGGTTTTCGAACCGCTCTCATCGCTGTCCCGGATTTCGAATCCGGAATATCCCGCCGGCGCGAGGTGCGCGAGGTCCACGTGCTGGTAGAAAGCGCGGGGCGGACGTTCGTTTTGAAGACGGGTCAGAAAACGATCCAGCGCTGCGCCGGGACCCTCGACTTCGATGGTTGCCCCATTGGCGGAATTCATCACCCATCCCTGCAACTGCAGTTCTTGCGCGAGCCGGTAGACGAAGGGACGGAAGCCAACGCCCTGCACTGCGCCGCAAAGATCGATGCGCAACCGATGGATGACCTCGTCATCCCCGCTGCCTCTCTGTCGCAGATGATGAGCAGAAGCCTTCGCCATGCGATGCCTCACGTCCTCTTCCGCTGAACCCGGCTCCATTCCTGGCGAAGCTGTGCCGCCAGCGAATCAACTGCAAGCGACACATCGTGCGAGATTGGCGCACCCGTGGAGAATACCGTTCCCTCAATGGCAAACACGGTCAAGGTTGGCGGCAGGCGCCCCAGGGTTCTGGCCAGTTCGATAACATTAGCGATCCCCACGGCGTGCGTGGAGCATTCCCGGAGGACTTGCTCAGGGACAGCGCCGCCGACCGCGTCAAAGCGGAACAACGCCCCCGCTTCCTCACCCGAGCTGCAGGCATCGACAATAACGACCTCGTCGAATCCCTGCCATGCTTCGATTATGCCGGCCGCGTCCCCGGTGACCTCACGGGTAACGGTGCCATTGGGAAGCGATCCGCGCAGCCGCCGCACGAGCGCGAGCCCTGCGGCATCGTCACCACGGAAGTCGTTGCCAACTCCGATGACGAGTCTGCGGATGACTGTCGCCTGAGTGGTCATGGGGTTATCCCAGTGAGTGGCCGGATCACTCCCGCTCGATGTGAAGCTTCAGAAAATGAGTCGCGCAGGAGATACACGGATCATAGTTACGCACAACCTGTTCGCATTGCCAGGTAAGCTTTTCGTCGGGCAGATCGATGTGTGACGCCACGAACTGCCGAAGATCGGATTCGATCTGTTTTTGGTTCTGGGACGTCGGGGGAACGATCTTTGCCTCTGTGATGATCCCTTGCTCGTCGAGGCGATACCGGTGATACAAAATCCCCCGCGGCGCCTCGGTACATCCGTAGCCGGTGCCCGCATGCGGCACCACGGGGACCGCGGCCTGGCCGGGCATCGTATACTCCTGAATCAGTCTGACCGCCTCATCGCACGCCTGCACCAACTCCACACCCCGAACGATAATGCTCTTGAACGGATTGCGGCAGACATTCGTCAGCCCGGCGTCGCGGGCGGCGGATTGAGCCACGGGCGACAGTCTGTCGAAATTCAGATTGTACCGCGCCAATGGACCCACGTGATACGCTCCGTGGTTCTTGTGGACGGATCGCAGGGCATTCGAATGCTTCGCGTGCTCCTCGAAGAAGTGCTCCTCGTACTCGTGCACCGCGATGTCGAGACCGGTGCTGGAGACGACGCGTCCTTCGTTGATCGGGTATTCGTCCGGATGACGCAATGCGACGAACTCATAGTCGGGCTCGAACTCCGGAAATGGAAGTGTCGCTGCCCAACGGACCGTTTCCACTGAGGCATCCCGCGCCCATTGCAGACGATCCAGCAGTGGAGTCAATTCCGACTTTGCCGGCACCCGGTAGAATCCGCCAACTCTGACATTGATCGGATGAATCTCCCGTCCGCCGAGTGTGGCGACAATCTCATTCCCGATCTTTTTCAGTTGCAGAGCGCGTTGCACGACCGCCGGATGGTCGCGTGCGATCTGAATGGCATCTTCATAGCCGAGGAAGTCCGGCGCGTGCAGCAGGTAGACATGGAGAGCGTGGCTTTCAATCCATTCACCGCAATACAGGAGCCGGCGCAAGGCGCGCAAGGGACCGTCTACGGTGATGCCCAACGCGTTTTCCATTGCGTGCACCGAGCTCATCTGGTACGCCACCGGGCAGATACCGCAGATGCGGGCAGTAATATCCGGCGCCTCCGAATAATTGCGGCCGCGCAGCAGTGCTTCAAAGAAGCGAGGTGGCTCGAAGATGGTCAGCCGGACATCCGTGACCTCACGCCCCTTGATCCGGATGTGGAGCCCGCCCTCTGGCGCGGACGATATCGGGATCGGATACGCCCAACACGGTCAATTGAGCCGCCAGTGATTCGGTGTTCGGCGTCTCCTTCGGGCCAAAACACCCGTAGCAGCCACGATTGTAGCTGGGACAAATCGCGCCACAGCCCGCGTGGGTTACCGGACCCAGGCAGGGAATCCCCTGCGCCACCATGAGGCAGACAGTTCCACGGCGCTTGCACTCGATGCACACGCTGTGGGACGAGATACCCGGCTTGCGTTTGTTGAGAATCGCGCTGAGGATCTCAACCAACTGGTATTTGTTGATCGGGCATCCACGCAATTCCATGTCCACCTTGACATGGTCCGAGATCGGAGTCGATTTGCTCAGGGTTTCGATGAATTCCGGCGAAGGATACACGGCGGAGATGTAACTCCTAACGTCGTGGAAGTTACGCAAGGCCTGAATGCCACCGGCAGTGGCACAGGCCCCGATGGTGATCAAAAACTTCGACAAACGGCGCACACGATGGATGCGCTCGGCATCGTGCGGCGTGGTAATCGAGCCTTCGACCAGTGAAAGATCATAGGGCCCCTTCCCGATGGCACGCGAGGCCTCCGGGAAATTGGCTATTTCGACGGCGCCGGCCACGGCCAACAGTTCATCCTCGCAATCCAGAAGACTCAACTGGCAGCCATCACAGGAGGAGAACTTCCACACCGCCAGCCGGGGTTTGGCGTGCCGAGCCATCTCAGATCTCCCTCGTCGCGAAGGTCGCCGCGATGCGCGTATACGGATAGACGGGACCTTCTTTGCAGATGAATGTCGGCCCGTACTGGCTATGGCCGCCAAGACCCACT
>JACRMA010000042.1:21045-28941 GCA_016235085.1 Candidatus Zixiibacteriota bacterium | reverse complement strand
ATGGCCGCAAAGACCCACTCCGCATTTCATGTTGCGTTCCATCGACAGGAAGACTCCGTCCGCAGGTACGCCCCGGCTGAGCAACTCGAGGATCGTGAACCGCATCATGACCTCCGGGCCACATACCATCGCCACGGTGTTGTTCGGATCGAAGGTTGCCTTGCGAATCAACGTGGTCACCACTCCGACGCGCCCTTGCCAATCCGAGGTCGCGCGATCCACGGTCACGTGCACCTCCAGATCGAATTGCGCGCGCCACTGCTTCAGTTCACGTGGGAAGAGGATGTCCCCCGGCGTGCGGGCGCCGTAGAGGAGCACGATTCTCCCATAGCGCTGGCGTTCGGCCAGCAGTCGGTAAAGCGCCGGGCGCAAGGGAGCGAGCCCTATGCCGCCGGCCACGACGACCACATCAGCCCCGGCGGATTCATCGACGGGCCAGTGCGAGCCAAATGGACCCCGCACCCCCAGAGTGCCGCTCTTCTTCAGTCCGCATAAGGCAGTGGTGGCGGCGCCAACCGCGCGAATCGTGTGCACGAACCGGTTGTGATCAGCGGGATCGCCGGAGATCGAAATCGGCACTTCGCCGCATCCATAAGCATAAACCATGTTGAACTGGCCGGGGGCGAATGTGGGAGCGTTCTTCACGTCCTGCGGCCGCACATCCAACGTAAACGTGTCATGCGTCTCACGCCGGATGCTGTGGACCCGGTATACATCCGGTGCCAGGGATTCGCCAGGCAGCGAGGGCTGGGACTTTTCAGCGACTATTGCCATAGAGATCCAGAAGTTGCAGACGGGTGGCGTCCATCCGCTGTTGCATGATCTGGGCGAAACGCTTCAGCATTTCGTAGCCGAGATCATGGTCACGTTCGCACTTGGTGCGCAGGCATTCGCCGTCGAGGGCGATGGCTCTGGTCAGTTCCACGGCCTGTGCATCGAAGTGCCACTGATAGGGCGCCAGCAGCCAGGACCAGCCAAGGATGTCGCCATCATCGACGGTCTGGATTGTGATCGGTCCGCGCCCGGGTGTAAAGAGCTCCACACGGACTTTCCCATGACGAATGACATAAAATCGGTCGGCCTCTTCGCCCTCATGGAAAAGAAACTGCCCCGGATCAAAGCGGACATTGGTGGCACACCCGACGATCAATTCCAGATGGGGACGCGAGAGTCCGTGCAGGAACGGATGCTCAGCCAGAATTCCTTCAAGCGATTCCACGTGGGGTCTCCTTGCCTATTGGTGGACTAGTGCCGGGCGGGTTGCCTTCGCGAAGCGCGGCGAGTTCTTCGGTGACATCGATACCGGCCGGGCACCAGGTGATGCAGCGGCCGCAACCGACGCAACCGGATTGCCCGAACTGATCGAACCAGGTACCGAATTTATGCGTCAGCCACTGGCGGAAGCGGGACTTGGCCGATGACCGCACCGCACCGCCGTGAATGTAGGAATAATCGAGTGTGAAGCACGAATCCCACAGGCGGCGGTGCTCGGCATGCTCGCCGGTCAAATCGGTGACATCGGTAATCGTCGTGCAGAAACAGGTCGGACACACCATCGTGCAATTTCCACAGGTCATGCAGCGTGTGGCTACCTGATCCCATCTTGGATGGCTGGGATTGCGCACCAGCAGATCACGGATACTGGTCGTGTTGACTGACCGTCCCATTTGCCCGGCGGCACGGGCGACCACGTTCTCGGCGGCCGCCCGCTCAGCCTCCGTCGGCACCGAGTGGGGAATGCCGTCGAGAATTTCCGCTCCGAGCTCCGATTCGGCCCGTGCGGCAAAGTAGTGGCGGTCGCCTTCGATTATCTCAGTCAACGCAAGATCGTATCCACTGGAGGCTCTGGGACCGGTTCCCATCGAGGTGCAAAAACAGGTGCCGCCCGCCACGCCGCAATCGACAGCAACGATCAGCGTGTTTT
Source organism: Candidatus Zixiibacteriota bacterium (assembly GCA_016235085.1). Taxonomy (GTDB): domain Bacteria; phylum Zixibacteria; class MSB-5A5; order WJJR01; family WJJR01; genus JACRMA01. Next base: position 27,017 of record JACRMA010000042.1, on the reverse strand, counting down.
CACGGCGGCTTCTGTAGGCCGAATCCGCCGACACCCCATGCAACAGCACGCGATCCAAGGCGAGAATCGCATTGAGTTCGCAGGGGCGCACCCCGACAAACGCCTGCTTGCGCGGCAGCGATTGGTTCGCATCGATCTGGAATCCGTTCTGATCACGCCGGGCGCTCCAGAGCCGAAGCGTGGGTTCGTGCAGGTAATTCTTCCATGACTGGGCGCCGACGGTAAACGAGAAAAAGGCCTGATCAGGTCTTGAGGTCATCCGAAAGCGCGCATTGTTCTGCTCAGCCCCGGCACCCGTTGGGAGTTCCGTGATCGAGGAGAGGCGGTCGAGCACGATCGTGTTGTCGCGCACGCGCGGGCCGAGAATCTCATACCCGCGACTCTGCACGGCATCAAGCAGTGATTGCAGTCGTTCACTTTCAAAAGTCGCGGAACGATGGTGTGAGTCGTTTCCCGGCATGGGCCCCTATCTCCGACCGAAAGTCCCCACCTCTTGGTGGTGTCAGAGTAATTATAGGTGATCGGGATGATGATGGGGAGCGCGCCGCGTCAATAATGCGCGGCCGCTGTCACAATCGGACAGTGCCAGAAATCATAGCGTCCCGGCGATCGAGATCAGGTAGGTGTCGCCAAGCTCATGCGCTTGAAAGGTATAATCGAGGCGAAGACGGCGCCAAGAAAGCGAGGCGCCGATCGTGGGATCGTGGCCGGACAATCCGCCACGGACTCCGACATACGACGTTGGGTGGAACTCAGCGCCGCCATGGAAGACCCGGCCGCCGACGTCGGAATCATCGGCGTCCAGACTGACTGTCAGGCGGCGGGAGAAGAGCCTCACCGCACATCCGGCTTTCACATTCGTGCTGATATTGTCGTACGAACGCTCCAGTGTATTCCATCGCATCCGTGGATTATTCAGATTTTGGACGTTCAGTCCCAGCGAAATCGCATCGACCGGAGTGAACATAAATCCCAGATCGAAACCGAGTCCATTCGCGGACCAGGTGTCCAACTGGTGCAGCAGAAACTTGGTTGCCAGACCCATGGAAATCATCCGATGCAGCCGGTATCCCATCGCGAGGATGAACGCGTTCTCGCTGTCGCCAAACGAGCCTTCGACGATGGGACGTCCATCGGCGTCGGCGCGGCTCGACCTGGTGATGCCATCCACCGAAGTCCGCACGAACGCCGCCCCGAGACGATAGCGCCGCTCGGTGGGCAGAGTGAATCCCAGGCTCACGTCGCGAATCCCCACGCCGAAGCGGTTGGCATACGAAACGAAGAACTCGGCAATGTTGCCGCTGACCAGACCCGCCGGATTCCAATAAACAGCCGTGGCGTCGTCGGCAATGGCCACGAACGAATTCCCCATCCCAAGAGGCCGCGCACCGACACCGAAGCGCAGGAAATTCCCGGCATTCAAGGCCGCGCTCGCCGGCCGGGCAGAAACGGCCAGTATGGCCAGCGCCGCCAGGCAGAAGAAGGTGAGTTTGGGGCAGTGATTTCGCACGGAGAATCCCTACCGAATGACCGCCAGTTTATCGAGTAGATTCACCGATCCCTGGCCATTTCTCGCGGTGATCTCATAGAGATAGGCGCCACTCGCGAGGATTCCATAACTGTCCGACCAGCCGTCCCAAGGCACCGCGTTGTAGCCCGCCTTGCATTCGATGTTCTCCATCTTCCGCACCAGGTTCCCGCTGAGATCGTAGACCCGAATTGAAACACCGGCATCCTGCGTCAACGTGAAGGTGAACTCCATCGGTCCACGCGCCGGATTGGGAAACGGCACGACGTTGCCGAGCCGAAGCTCATCCCCCACTTTGAATTCCTTGGTCAGCGAGGCCGTGTTCCCCACGTCGTCGGCAACGTTGATTGTCATCGTTTGATCTCCCGGTGTTAGCGGCGCCATCACGGTGAGATGGGTGGCAAAGGTTGTCGTGTCGTAGGAAAACCCGGGGGATCCGCTCCTGAATTCCAGCGGGCCCGCGGCGGTTCCCGGCAGGATAGATACCAGGATGTGGGCAACGTTGATACCCGAACCATCATCCACCAGTTGGAATGAAAAGGAGGGCATCGATGACATGTAATCACCGTCCACAAACCGCGCGTTGTCCGTCGAGAGGCTCGTGATGTAAGGAGGCCTGGTGTCGATCTTGTAGGGCTGCACGGCGGAGTGCACCGGTTCGGCATTCCCGGCCACGTCGATGGAGAAGTACTCAATGAGTGAGGGGCCCTGGACCTTGACCCGGAAGGGTCGCGTGTATCGGGCCCAACCACTTCGATTAACTCGATACGTTGTCCGGGCAATTCCGCTCAAGTTGTCGGTGGCGGGAAGCGCTACCAGACCCTCGGCGCGGCACCACCCATTGCTGTCCAATTCGGCGCAGGTCATCGTGATCGATGTAACCGGTGGGGTAAGATCAACGACGATCGCGCCCGGCGAACAACTGGCCTCCGAGGAAATCGGATCGTTGATGACCGCCCGAATATAGTACCGCCCATCGGGAACGCCGGCCACGAACCATTCGAAAAAGCCGGCATGCCCATCCGCATCTTCCGACAAGGGCTTGCCCGTGATTCCGATGGGGTTGCGGCAGCTGGCGCTGTCGGATCGATACAGCATGACCCTCGCGTCGTCGTTGGGATCGGTGTCAGTCCAGGCAATCACGACGCGATGATTCGTAATGATCGTTGCCTCCGGGATGTCTATCTCAATTGTTGGTGGCACATTGATGATGACAGTGATTCTGCCTTCGCAGACGCAGCCCGCGGGGTCGGTGGTACGGATGGTCACGGTGGATGTTCCCTCCCATCCGCGCCGGGGAGCGATGTTCAGGAACCGGTTCCCATCAATTCGGGCGCCACAACTGTCCCTGGTGTTGGCGGCGATTTCGAATTTGAGCCCACTGGGCGCTGACGTCATCTTCCCGATCGAGCGCCACAGATCGTACGATCCGATGAGGGAATCGTCACGATTCACGATGATCGGCGAATCGAAGTGGCAGGCAGGACCGTTTACGACGACGACGGCGCTGTCGGGTGAGACGCCTGGTTCGCAGGCACTGGAGGTGGTCAGCCGGATAACGTAGATTCCGGGTTCGGTGTACACATGAGTTGGATGCTGCGACACGCTGGTGCTGTCGTCCCCGAAGTTCCAGGCCCACCCGGATGGCAGCCCGGCCGTTTCGTCGGTTAGCTGCACGGCAAGCGGCGCGCAACCCGACAGGGGCGCAGCGGAAAACTTCGGGAGCGGTTTGATCCGATTGGCGGTGATCTGAACTGACTGCGCCGACGGAAGACCGGCGCAATAGACGAGCAACCTGCCGGTCTGCTGCAATTCGGTAAAGGCATCCCAGTCGGAAACAACCATGACTCGCTGGCTGTCATGGGGGGCCACAAGAAAAGCATTCCTCGTGGCCGCCATCCATGGAGAGGTGCTGATGATGCTGTCAACCTCCAGCACCGATTCACCGTCGTTGTGCACAAACAGTGATCCCTCGGAAGTCTCCATACACGCACGCTCGATGATGGGCTGCATTCGCGCCACCACTTCGGGCGGAAACTCGAAATTGATATTGGACTCGCCCCCGCAGACGTTGCAGTAGCTCATGATGCTGCCGCGAGTGCATTCGACAGGACCGTTGTAGCAGGTGCCTTCCGTAGTGTAACAGTGGTCGAGTGGCGGATCGTAGCAGTGGGTGTGCGGCGAGCCGAAAATGTGGCCAATCTCGTGGGCGACCACGTACAAATCCCACGTGCTGTCTGAGCTGGCGACCGGAAACGGGAAGTATCCCAGCACGCGCGACGCGGCCACCGGCGTCGTGGGATTCTCGGACGTTGGACACGGCAATGTGCCCAACGACGCGCCTGCGCCGCCACATCCTGAAAATTTGTACTTTACGTGCGGGTTGATGCCGGAAGGATGGAATTGGCTCTGGAAGCTTATCAGGCCGTCGAAACCGCACGTCTGGTACGGATCGGCAACAGTCCACACCCGTGCATATGTGAGCCGCAGGGCAACGTGCAGGTCACGTTCGTAAATACTGCTGATCGCGGCGATCAGCGTGGCAACGTATTCCAGCGCCACGGTTTCATTCCCACCCATTTCATTGAAGAACGGGTGGTCGCAATCGATCGCGATATTGCAGATCCTCATCCCCCCGAAACTGTCTTGATTCACCCCGCCCGTTCCCGCGAGTATTTCCGGCCGGATCGGGGAAGCCTCGCTGACACCGCATGACCAGGAGTTGCCGCGTCCCTGATCAAAGGCAGACAACTCGGTCATCCGGGCCAGTAATCCGTTGGTTTTCATTGATGGCGGACCACTGGAGAGCACCCGCATGGTATCACCGATGCGGATGTAGCCATTGATTCCAGTACGCGAAACTCCCAGGAATACCGTCGAACCCGGCAAGCCTTTCACGGTGCCCGCCAGAAGCGCAATCTCAGGGGCAGCGAGTCGCTTGTCGCCGCTCGCTGTGCCCGCGGCAAAGATCGTCCGATTGCTGAATGACTCCATCCGGCGAAGCTCGAGATTGACGGTCCGTCCAGGCTCAAGGACAAAACCCTGTATGGCCACTTCCTCCGCATCCCGAAGCTGTTCGAAGGCACCGTCTTTGAGCTCCAGACTCAGACCAGTCGCACCCTGGCCATCCCCCGCTACGCGAAATGGTGAGTCGATTGCGAGCGACCCATTCCGTCGTGTCACGCTTGACGCGGACAGGGAGAGACGTGGTGTTGTAGTGTCGTCAGGTTGGCACTGCTGATCGATAACCAGGGATGCCGGTTCAACACGAATTGGCCCAACGGTCTGTGCTTGGGTCAGTACCGGCGAATAGGAGAGGATCCCCCCCACCGCCGTTATCACGAACCAGGCACCAAGGCGCAGCCATCCCCACGGTGGGCAAAGGAAGAACGACGATGAGCCTCGTGTTGGCATCAAACCTACAATACGGTGTTCAATGGCATCTCACACATGATTACCATCAAACCCTGCCGTTATTCCCTGAGTTCCCCACGCGAACTCACGCGACGGTGAGAAATCAGGAACATTCCAACCATGCCACCCAATTGCTCTGTGGCCAACCTTTTGTACATTGTATACTACGAGGGCGGAACGAGCCGGTTGCAAACCCGGGATCCCTCAGGAGGATTTGATGTCCATTGTGGTGACTGGCGGGGCTGATCCGGCAACGAAGTGGAGGGCTGGAAGATGGAAGTCTGTGCGTCGCTCGTAGCTGAACATGATGTTATTCTTCATGTTCTTGATGCCCTGGAGAAGGAGGCCGGGACGGTGGATGGCGGCGCGCCGGTGCGGCGGGAGTTCTTTGCCAGCGCCATTGCCTTTGTCCGTGAGTTTGCCGATGGCGTCCATCACAAGAAGGAAGAGGGCATTTTGTTTCCCCGGATGGCCGAAGCCGGTGTCCCCCACGAGGGGGGGCCGATTGGCGTGATGCTCTATGAACACGACGAAGGGCGGACGCACATCCGGGCCATGGATTCGGCACTCGCCAAAGCCGCCGACGGCGACGCGCCGTCCCGCCAGATTCTCGTCCGTGAGACCCGAGGGTATGTGGCCCTTCTCCGTGCCCATATAATGAAAGAGAACATGATCCTCTTCCCCATGGCCGACCGGGTCTTTGATCCAGGCCAGAGGTCCCTGGTCCTCGAGGCGTTCACCCAAGCCGAAGCGGCTGACGCTGAAATCACAGCCAAACGCCGGCAATGGGCCGAAGGACTGCCGTGACTGATCGTTCAAACAGCCCGACCGGCGTGCCGGTCGAAGACAAGTTGGTCATCCTCTGCGACATCTGCGGTCACGAGGTGATTGAGTGGAATTGCGAATTGATCTGCCCGAACTGCGGCGCCCGGCGGGACTGCTCGGATCCATGAGCCGCGCCTGGTCCTCATCCCATTTACGTCAGCGGGACTTCGTACATGCGGTACTTCTTGTACTGCCTCGCGCCCAT
>JACRMA010000042.1:0-21009 GCA_016235085.1 Candidatus Zixiibacteriota bacterium | reverse complement strand
CGCCCATGTTACGCGCCGCGGCATTCATCATGTCGTTGGTTTCGAGGATCCATGACAATTCAGCGGCGACGTAGCCGGCCTCGATGCCCTTTGTGTATGTCTCATGGAACAAGAGGTTGTCGATGCCGCGCTTCTGGTATTCGGGCAGGACACCCATGACCAGCATGCGAACCTGATTGACCACCTTGCTCACTTTGGTCAGCCAGAGCAACTTGGCCAGGCCAAAGGGAAACAGCCGTCCGTTCATCCGAATCAGCGCTTGATTGATGTCGGGCAACGCCAGTGAAAACCCGGCGGTTTCACCATCGATCTCCGCAAAAAAGACCATCTTCGGGTCAACGATTTGCTTGAGATCCTTGGCCATCCGGAAAAATTCGGCGTTCGTCATCGGCACGAAGCCCCAATTGGGCGCCCAGGCTCTGTCGTAAACCGATTTCACCAGACGCACTTCGTCGTCGAACTTCGACATGTTCAGTGTGCGAATGGTAGCGCCGGAGCGTGTGCGAATGCGCTCGATCAACCGCACGATGCGATCCGGGATTTGCATCGTCTTGTCCATGTAATAGGCGTTGAAGTCCATCGCCTTCGTCAAGCCGTAGCGTTCGGCAAACTCCAGATAGAACGGCGGATTGTACGACATCATCACCCACGGCGGGCTGTCAAATCCTTCGGTGAGGAATGCGATCTCGTGGTTGGTGGTGAAATTGGCAGGCCCACGCATCCGATCCATGCCGCGTTCCTTCAGATAGGCGGCAGCCTTCTGGTAGAGCGCTTCGGCGATGGCATAATCCTGCTCGCACTCGAAGAATCCGAAAAAGCCGGTGCGTTCGTTATGAGTCTGGTTGTGGTTGCGGTAGATGTGTGCCGTGATCCGGCCGACACAGCGGCCATCACGGCGCGCGATGAAAAGCTGGACATCGGCATTATCGAAGAATGGATTCTTGGCGGGATCGAAGAATTCGCGACGCTCTATGCGCAACGGACAGACCCAATGCGGATTGCCGGCGTACAAGCGCTCCGGCAGCCTTAGAAACAGCTTCTTGTCAGCGTCAGAGGTAACTGGAGTAACTTCGATTGCGCCCATTATGATCGTCCTTGAATGATCGGCAGGTCCCAGGCTTCCGGTCTGCCCGGCCAAAACGTCGGCGTAGCTACGGGAAATCGGACCGCAAAGGCAATCGAAAAGGATGGGAGAGATGCGCGAGGGAGGGTGATCCGCCTCGGCGGACTGCCGAGCCTTGTTTCCGTGCGGAGAGAAGGCGAGGGAGGGCGAGGCTCCTGCCGAGCCTCTTCACCGCGCGGGAAAGAGGCTCGGCAGGAGCCTCGCCCTCCCTCGTCAGACTGTCGTGGAATCCAAACGCAACTGGCCAGAATTGTTACGGCGTCGACAACTGCGTCTCGCTCTTGGACCAGGGCGGAAGGAAGCGGGTAATGACATAGAGGATCACGAATGGCAGCGCCAATAGGAGCATTACCATGAACAGACCCTCAAGTCCAAAGAGCTCTGTCTTGTACACGGTCAGTCCACGCAGGCTCTTGGAGAAGAGCTGCCCACCAACCACGACGTTCCAACGGGTGCTGAAGATCCCAACCTGGACCAGGATCGCCGCCACAAAAAAGAGCATTCGCTTCATCTCGTCGGGGACTTTCCCGAATCGCGCCCAAATAATGGACGCCATGGGGACGAGCGTCCCCAGGATGATTTGCGAAATGATCAGACTGATAAACAGCCGATTCGAAATCATCTGTGAGAGGATGTTGATCGACTCCTCCGCTTCATAGAGGCGCTGGATGAAATCGAGAATTTCCAGTGAGAAGTCGACGATCATCGCGTACAACAGCAATTCGGACAGCTTGTTGATGCAGGCCATGTTGATGGTCTTCTCGCGGAACATGGTTGCGATCATGTAGATCAGAAGCACCATCGCCATGCCGGATACAATGGCAGAGAATAAGAACACGATCGGCATTAGCACGCTGCTCCACCACGGATTGGCTTTCACCGACCCGAAGATGAATCCGACGTAGCCATGGAGCAGGAACGCCGACGGAATACCCAGGATCGTGATCGTCCGGCCAACCTTTTCATCAAACTGCAGCGCTTTTTCCGATATGTCGGTGGTTCCCAGGCTCAGAATCTTGTACACGAACTTCTTGAAGCCGGTGCGCTCACGCGACCAGACCACGAATTCCTTGCGGTAGTCAAACCAGATTTCCAACAGCAGGATCACCATAAGGTACCAGGCGTACACAAAGCCGAACATCGCCATGGCCGATTGCGTGTGCGGCGTCAGGAACATCTCGAACGAGCGCTCCGGGTGGCCCAAGTGAGCCAGAAGCGGCGACGGCGCCACGATGAGGAAAGCCAGGGCCGTCAGAAGCGAGAGCCGATAGACCGGCTGCAGGACCTTAACGTTGAAGATGCGCTCCAATGAAGCCAGTATAAACGCACCGGCAACCAAACCGGTCAGATACGGATACAGGACGATCAGAAGCCCCCAATGCAGTTCGAATTCATTGGGGTAGATGTATCCGGCAATCTTGTGCAGTTCGGGAGCAATGTCGGCCAATGGAAATCCCATAGGTACGGACAGGCCTGAATACAATAGCGGCAGCCGACGCAGTACGTTTCGTCCACGAGGACAACGCCATCCTGCGTGGCGAAGGTCGCGCCCACCGGACAGACTTGCACGCAGGGCGGATTGGCGCAATGATTGCAGAGCTTGGGTGCGAAAAACGCCCGGCGGATGTCCGGATCGGTCTTCATTTCGGGGAAGCCATCGCGGCCGCCATTCGGGCTGTCGACCTGGGCTTCACCCTCGGCCGGAATGACGTACCGCTCGACCCAGGTACGGAAGAAATAGGGCTCGGCGGGTACCTTGTTTTCGATCTTGCAGGCGTTCACGCAACGGCCACAGCCGATGCATTTGTGGATGTCAATCCCCATGGCATAGTCGTGTTGCTTGGGATCATAGACTTCCGGCTCATCGGCGGCCGATAACGTGCCGGCCTTGATTGTGGCAAAGAAGACCACCCATGCCGGCAGTGCCTTGCCGCAGGTTTCCAAGAACTCGCGCCGCGGTGTCTTGGCTATTTCGGTTTTCATCTCGCTGCCTCTGGGAAATGGGGGTAATGGCAGTCCCAGCACACATACCGGCCGCCGTGGGTCGCCAGATCGATGCGCGGGATTTCCGCGGGACTATCCGCGCCCTGCGCGTGGCATTTCCCGCAAAGTTCCTTGGTCTTCGGCTTCTCGGCCAGAACGATATTCGGAGTGGTCAAATGTCCATCCGGGACTGTGTGGCAGGTGACACAAGTCAGGGTCGCATGATGGGACACGGTCTTCTGGCTGGCTATCTGCCGATGGCAGGCGGCGCATTCTTCCGGTGCGTGCGGAAGCATCGGGTTGTGCGCATTGTGGCAGGACATGCACGCGCGCCCCGGATTATGCAGGTCGGGATTGATCTGCGGGAATCCTGTCGGCCGCGCCGGATTGTAGCCATGGCAGAGCGGGCAGTACCCGCGCCCGATCGGTTTGATCGGTTTTACCTCGTCCGGCGCCTCGACGTGCTTGGCGGCATCACCGTGGCAGACCTCGCAGGAGAGCCCACGGTGCTTGGACTGGCTCTTGACCTGGTCGATGTCCTCATGGCAGTCCAGGCAGGCTTTCGAGCCGGCGAACGCGATCGGCTGCGCGGCAATTTCGTCCACGGCGGCAGCACGATAATGGCCCAGATCTCCGAATGTCTTCGGCACCAGAATCTTTCGCGCGATGATGAGGGCGGCCAGTGCCGCCGCGAAGATAATCACCAGCGGAATGACTTGTTGCGGTAGCTTTCGAGCGCTCAATCCATCCTCCCAAAGGGCCGCCAGATGGCCCTCAGCTTGTGAATCTAGGAATTAAGGATGAAAAAAGCAAGCTTTAGATGCGAAAAATCTATAGGAGCGATGACACTTTTTGTCACGATTGCGATTTGGACTTGCCCAGAAGGTAACCGATCATGTACCAAAGTGTCACAAAGGGGAGGTTTTAGGGTTTGTTTTGGCACGGCAGGCGAATCAACGTCTCCTTTAGAACGTGTTCCCTCACGCTCTGACCAAAAAAAACGGGGCTGCGGCGCCGTCGCGCCGCGGCCCTCATTTCGTAGACTCTGATCCCTACCCCTGGGTCTTCAGCAGCGCGGTGAGCTTGCCCGCGTCGGCCTCCAGAATCCGCATCTGCTCGCTGTGGTTGTGCGTTCCCCGCGAGCCGTCCGCCGTGATCGCCTCGAGATGCTTGCGGATCGGCTCCACGGCCGACTGCCGTTCGGACGTCACCGGGAGCGCACCAACCTGTGCCAGAAGCGAATCGACCCTACGCTGCAACGCCACAAACTCCTCGAGCCACTGGCGGTGCCGGTCGGCGTAAGTGTTGTCATGGCAATCCGCGCAACGTTGCGACACCGGCCGGACAATCTGACGATCGGGACGCTCATGGCAATCACGGCAGCCGGTGCCGGCCGCGATCATGACGTCTGGGCTCGTAACCGGGAGGTCCGCCGACTTGCCATCCAGTATGGCCTGCTGCGCTGTATGGCAGTAGCCGCATTCACGCGCGGTCTGCGAGTGGTGGCACGACAGGCAGTCGCGCTTTTGAACGATCAATTCGCCATGGCGCCGTTGATTGGAATGGCACCGGTTGCAGGTCTGCTGCGCTTTGACCAGATGGCGCTGGTGGGAATAGGTCACGCCGAAGATCTGGGCGTCGACGTTTTCGATCCCGATATGGCAGTTGAGACAGCCTGACGGAACCACTTCATCTTTGCCTTCGAGGGCAGCCAGCCGATAGCCGGGTTTGGCACTCTCGAAGAACTTCTGGAGACGGTCATATGCGGCGTCGAGAAGCCGGTTCGCATAGACGATATTGTGGATCGGCTTTCCCTTTTGAACCATGTTAAAATTGTAATCGGCCTCATTGAGGAGCGAATCCTCGGCAACTTCGCTGGGCCGTGACGCGACGCGCTGCTGGCGCAGATGGTTCGCCTCCCCCAACGCCTTGCTGACTTCATTCACCTTGGTTTGCGCGGTCTTCTTCCAGTTGTCCAGCAGACGGCTGTAACCGGCACCATGGCAGGATTCGCAACTGGCGCCGGAGGCGAGGAACGTCTGGCCGGTGAACCCGGCGCTGTCGGCGCTGGTGTGAACGATATGGCATCCCTGGCAGGAGATGCCCTTTTCGAACATCGGATTCGGCTGATCGGCAACGCCGATGCCACCGTGGCCGACGAACAGATCCTTCTGGGCTTCGTGGAAACCCTCGTGGCAGGTCTGACAATCCGGGATGACCTGCTCTTTGAACGTCGACTTGTGCTGCATCGACAGGTGGCACAGATCACATTCGATCTTGTGTTCGGTGATGTGGGTGCTGTGCATCAGATCGGTGTTGCTGTACTTGTCCAGCCGCTCGCGGTCCCAGTGGCAACTGTAGCAGCGTTCGCGGGGCACAACACCATCACCTACCACCATCGATCCGTGGCACTTGATACAGTCGAGTTTCCGCTGGATGACACCGACATGATCGTACTTCGGCGGTTCCTGGCCGGCAATGGTCGTCGGCGGATCGTGGCAGATCGTGCAGCGCGAATTGCTCTCGCCTTTCTCATCGAGCTTGAAATGGCAGATGATGCAGGTGGCCTCGGTCACCTTCATGTGTTCGCCCTGCACGATCTGGGAATGGCAGGATGTGCATTTGAGTTTCTTGCCGCGGCGCATCCGCTCCAGATGGGGCTTGTGGTCGAAATTGACCCGTCCAAACATCACGCGCCCATGCAACAGGCGTTCGGAGTGGCAGCCGGAGCGGAGGCACGATTCATCGGCAATCTCGGCCCAGGGCTTCGATTTGCGGTAGGCGTTGGTCCAATACTTCACCAACTGGTTCATATCGCGAATCTTGCCTTTGACCACGTTGGAGTAGCCGGGTTCGTAGTGGCAGTCGCGGCACGGGACATTGTGATGGGACGAAGCCGCCCAGGCGTCATAGAACGGCTGCATGTAATGGCAGGTCGTGCAGAAGTCCGAGCGGTTGGTGAATTGAATCGCGCCGACAAACAACAGCAACGACGCCAACCCGGCGATCAGGACGCCCAACCCCACTCGTCTAACCAATATTCGCATGCGACTCCCTCACGGCAGATTCTCAGGGTGTTACCGCGACGCGAGCCAGTATCAGCGGTAACCGAAGATCTCCGCCCAGATGATCAGAATAATCAGCATTAAACCGATCGACAAGGCAATTGCACCGAAGATCTTCAGGCCGCGGACCACCAGAGGCGGGAGCGGTTCGGCCAGGTGGCGTTTGAGCTGATTGGTCGCCACCAGTTCTTCGTACTCCCGGGGACGGTCCAGCTTGAATTCCTCCAGTGGAATCCGGCCGGTGAAGATCACTGTGTCCATCGGGAATTTGTCGGGACGGAAGTGTGTATTGAAGAAATGCACGGTAAAGATGAAGCCCACGGCGAGGAGGGCCTCATCCGAGTGGATGATGGTGGCCACGTTGATGAACCAGCCCGGCAGGATCCGCGTGAAGATCTCGGGGAACCACAGCATCAGCCCTGTCGATCCGATCACCATGACGCCCCAGAAGACGGCCAGATAATCGAACTTCTCCCAGTACGTCCATCGCCCGTACGCTGGCCGCGGCCCAATGCCGATGAACCACTTGAATGTCGCCACGCCTTCTTTCACATCGGTCCAACTGGGCAACATCGAATGCGAGCTGGTGAGGAATTGCTTCCACGACTTGCCGGAGGATCGCTTCTGCCGGATCACATCATAGAAGTGCACGCCGAAATAGAAGAACGTGATCACGGCACAGACGCGGTGAATGTATCCTGCCGATTCGAATCCGCCGAGCACACGGGAAATGAACCGCGCCCATCCCAGATAGGAGAACTTCAGGGTCATTCCGGTCAGTGCCAGACCGATGAAACTGATCACGACCAGGATGTGAAGCTGGCGCTGGCGGCGGGTGAAACGGCGGTATTGAAGACCGTGGGACGCGATCTCATGCTGTTTGTGCTGCTTCATCGCCTGGAAGGACCGCGGCAGCCAAAGCAGAGTGTGTGTCCCGGCGACCAACAGCGTGCCCACCAACAGCGAGGTCATGAACCAGAACGTGTAGAACAAGACCGGATATTTGCTGCGATCATGATGCGTGGCATGGGTCAGATACCCGGCGAACTGCCGATGCGATCCGGGATGACACTTGCCGCAGGTCTTGACGATGTTCTGACGCGACAGATGCGACTTCGGCTCGTAGGGAGGCAGGATATCGTGCGAACCGTGGCAGTCGTAGCACTTCGCCGCCGCCGTGTAGCCAAGCTTCGACACCTTGCCGTGGAAGGTCTCGAAGTAGGTCTTCATGACGTCGTCATGGCAGCGGCCACACTGAGTCATGATGTTGAGTTTGAAACCCTCATTGTCCGTACGCGAGATCGTGTGGGCCGAGTGGCATTCGTTGCAAACGGGCAGCGGCTTTTCGGACTTCGATACTGCGGGCGAGTGAATGCTCTGCGTGAATTGCTCGTAGATCCCATTGTGACAGCGGGCGCAAGTTTGCGCGATGTTGTTGCGGTTTACGCTGGAGGCCGTGTCCGCATGCGGCAACTCGTGATGGGCCGTGTGGCAGTCGGTGCACATGGCGGTCACTACCAGGCCGCTCTCCAGAAGCCCCTTGCCGTGAATGCTCTCGACATAGTTGCCGAGGATGTTCGTTTGCTGGCCGGTGTACCGCATGGCGGCCTTCTGTCCGGCGCGATGGCACTTGCCGCACAAATCGGGCACATGGGTTGGATAAGTCGGCGACGCCGGAGTGCGGCGGTCGCGAATCCCGTGGGTCCCGTGGCAATCGCGGCACGTCGGCGCCACCTGATCCCCACGATCCGCCAGCTTGCCGTGCGTGCTCGTCTGGTACGTCTTGACGACCTCGGCATGGCAGATCGAACAGTCGACTTTTGTCGTGATGGTGGCACAGGGTCGCTTGGCCGTGGGACTGGCGCCGGAGTGACATTGAGCGCAGGCAGTATTACGATGAGCCGACGAGTGTACTTCGGTCGTATCGATACTCAGAGAGATCGTGTCCTGATCGCGAACAATGAACTGACCAGGCTTGGCGTGGCAACCCAGACAGTCCTGGTCAGCCATTCCCATTTCATAAAAGATATTGCGAACCTTGTGGGGCGAATGGCAGTCGACGCAGACGGGGACTTCATTGGGCGCTGACTCCCACAGTTCCCCGCGAATCACCTTCTGGTGAACCCTCTCGATGATCCCATGGCACTTTTGGCAGGTTCGCGCGACATTGGCCCGGTTGATACTCGATTTCGAGTCGGTATGGGGCAGCACGTTGTGCGACGTGTGGCAGTCGGAACAGACCGCGCTGACGGTCAGACCCTTCTTGAACAGGCCCTCGCCGTGAATGCTCTCTGAGTAGTGCGTCAGGATACTGTCCTGAGGGATGTCGTACGTCTGGGTAACCTGCGTGCCTTCCTTGTGGCAGCGTCCGCAGACATAAGGAACATTGAATTTGCTGACGCGCGAGCCGGCCGCTTGCGCGCGGATAATGTCATGGGAGCCATGGCAGTCCCAACAACGCGGGGCGAGCTTCACGCCCTCCTTGACCAGCTTGCCGTGGAGGCTGCCTGCATAGGTGGCCCCCACCGCGTCGTGGCAGGATCCGCAATCCACCGCGGCAACATCAGATTTGTGCGGAAACTCGGCGCCGGCAAGATCCGCGTGGCAGGCGACGCATTCCAATTCGCCATGGATCGATCCGGCAACGGCCTTACGATCGACAAACAATGAAATCGTGCGCCCGGCCCGCTCAGTCTGCAATGAAGGATCTTCATGGCAGCCAAGACAGTCATCGATCGACTGCGCAAGCGCGGCCGTACTAACGGCGAGCACCGTCAACCAGACCAAAAACCATGGACGCAGCAATTTCATGACGCGAAACTCACTGACCCACTTCCTTGTCACCGATGCGGAACTTTGGTCCTTCTGGCCCCGGCTTGTCCTTCTCCCCGGCGATCCGGCGGTACCAGGCGGGGTGTTTTTCCTTGAGCGTGTGTTCCGTCATCTTGCCATCCATCCAGGTCAGGCTCATCGGGAACTCATCGGGATGGAAGATTACAAAGAAGAAGTGCCAGACAATGATCGCCAGCGTGGCCAGCCAGGCTTCGTAATAGTGAACCGTCTCCGAAGCGATGACGACCCAGCTCTTCATATGCTGAGTGAAGATTTCCGGGAACCAGAGCACCAGGCCGGTCACAATCATCACGACCGTCCCCCACACGAGTGCCCAATACTCTGCCTTCTCGGTGTACTCGTACCGGTCGAAATCCGGCTTCACGCTGGACCAGCCGAGGTGGAATCGGATGTTCTGCAGAGCCTGAGTCACATCGGACAGCCGTGGCAGCATGTGGTACAGTTCGGTTCGGCCGCGCCGCGTCGCGATGAGGAAGTACACATGATAGAGGGACGCGGCCATCATCGCCACGGCCGCGATTCGGTGCACAAGGCTGCGAATGTGTTCCGTCAGACCAACGAAGGAGAGTGGGCGGGACCACCAGGCATCCGGGAAGCGCAGAGCGAATCCGGTGATGACCAGCGTGATGAAGGAAATCACCAGAATCGCGTGCTGGATCACCATGCTCTTCGAGAAACGCTCGTAACTGACCTGGGATTTTTCGAGGGCGCGTTTGCGTCTGATGAAATGAAGCGTGATCACGCCGTTGTGGACCGCCATACCGCCGATCAGCACGATGATCAAAGGGATGTACACAAGTTCGATGATGCGCTTGACGCCATCCGGCTTGCCGATCACCGCCTCGTGTGTGTATGAGGAAGCGAATACCGCGTTCGCCTCGGGATGGCATTTCTGGCAGGTCGCCACAATTCGGCCGGACGCGATGGAACTGGCGGGATTCGTCGCTGGGAGAATGTCGTGCGCCTTGTGGCAACTCACACAGTTGGCCGCCTTCGTGGAGCCGCGTTTGACGGCCATCCCATGGTAGGAGTCCTGATAGCTCGAGATACGTCCACCCTTGAGGCCGTACTTGGAAACCAGGTCCGGATTGTTGTGGCACTTGGCGCACACGTAGTCAGACAAATTGCCGGCATTCACGGGCGAGGCGGCGCCCGATGGGGCGAGGATCTGGTGCTCCCCGTGGCAGTCGGTGCAATTGGGCGAATCCATGACCCGGGCCGCCAGTGCCTGGCCGTGAATCCCGCGCTGGTACTGGCCGTAGATCTCCGAGTGGCACTGTCCGCAGGTGGCCGGAATATTGAATTTGTTGACCTTGGAGGCCGGATCATCGGCCCGTTTCAGATCGTGGGTACCGTGGCAATTGTTGCAGGTCGCGGCACCGAGAACTCCTGCGTTGATGCGCTCGGCGTGAATCCCGCCGACATAACGGCCATAGGCATCGATCAAGTGCACATCGGTCCCCGCGCCTTTGGCCAGACGGCTATGGCAGACCGCACAAGTGTGCGGGAGGTTTTTCGGATGGACGAGTGAAGCGGTGTCCGCCGCTGGCCGGATATCGTGCGTTCCATGGCATGAGCCGCAGGTCGGCGCCAGAACGTCGCCGTGATGGGCCGCGGCTTCCTGCCCGTGCCAACTGGTGGCGAACTCCCTGGCCACGTCCTCATGGCAGGTTCCGCAGCCGGCCGGCGCGAGCTTCTCGGCATGCGGAAAATCACTCACGTTGGCCAGATCCGCGTGGCAATCGGTGCATCCCACGCCCGCGTGCACGGAGGATGCGAGAGATGCCTCCGTGACCACCAGCGAATCGGCGCGCGCCCCAAGGTCGCTGAACAGGGATTTGTCGGCGTGACAGTCGGTGCAGGGATTGCCCTGGGCATATGCCAGGCCGCCGAATGCCAGGAGGAATGTTACGATGCCCACGAGGAATGCAGAGCGGCCGGCAGGGCCCCCCTTGGCCGGCCGGTCCGTGAACTCCTGATCCATTGCGCCTGTTATCACTCTCCGCACCTCAGAATGAGTTTGAGCGAAACACGATCTCACGATCAAATCCGAAGCGGAATCGTCTTCATTCGCGCGCTTCGGTCCATGCGCCCGGCCCCGAATATACGGGAGCTAACAAGTCGAGAATGAGAAAAAATTCACCAATGTTGTCAAAGATTCACGCTGCCCTTGGTGCCAAATGATCGCGGCAATCGACGGCGCGTTCTTGACGCCGCAAAAGCCGCGCTAATGCACAGTGGGCCGTGACGACTCTGGTCACGGCCCACTGTGGAAGGGCATCATGTATTATGACTCAACCGATCAGTTTTTCGCGTGGCACTGGTCGCACCCCTCGCCGCTGAAAGTGCCCACGGGATTCCAGCGAAGCGAGAAGGAATTTTCGCCGCCATGCGCTCTGTGGCAAGAGAGACAGAAGACGCCATTCTTCGCCGGATCAATCTCGGTGGCGTCCACAAAATTGAGCGCGGGGTTGTTGACAAATCGAAGCCGTGGCGTTTCCTGAAATCCAACGCCGGTCCCGGCCACCCAGTGCGCGGGGACCGTCGTGCCTTCGGCCGCACCCTGGGCGATGTTGTTCGTCGAGCCCCATTCGGCTTCGGACGATGGGTGACGATTGTGGATGCCGTCGCCATCGGGGTCGATGTTCCAGTCACCCGAGTATACATGGTGGCAATCGATACACATGTTGGTCACTTCAAATACCGTGGCCGCATCGGTGCCGAACCCGATGTTTGCGGCTTCATAGCGCTGCAATCCGGTCGCCGATGCTGCTTCGAACATTCCGAATTCCGGTTCACCGCCCGGCCAGGAGGCCCATTGCAGATTGCGCGATTTGTTGTTTCCGTGGGGATTGTGGCAATCGATACAACTTACGGAGGCGTCGGCCATTCCGTTGAAATGGCAGCGATTGCACAAATCCGAACCTTCAAGCGATTGCCCGCGATCCAGTGAGTGCCCGCGCGGGTTCCGCGTCCCTACCGGCGCAAAAAAACCGGCGGAACGTTCGGTGAGGCCATTCGCGTCCGCGGTCATGACATCGGGAATCCCGGTTTGATTGTCATGGCACGTGAGGCACAAATCGACCGGATCCGGGGCTTTCAGGAGGCTCTTTCCCCCGTTGTAATTCTGAGGATATGGACCAAACGGATCCGAGAGGGGGTCACCGTCCACCGGGTGCTGCCGCGACTCGTGCATGGCGTGACAATCGGAGCAGCGCAATGTCACTCCATTATGATAGGTCGGGGCAAACGACGAAACTCCAGCCGCCATCTTGGGTGATGTCACTCGCTTATGGAGTGGCCGGCTGCGATAGTCACCGGTGCCCTTGCTCGCCGAAGCCAGCACCGGAAGCAGGAGACCGATGGTCACGGGGATGACGAGACTTAGGACTCTGTTCAAAGGTAACGAGGGACGCATTGATGCTTCCTCTTGGCAGGGAAATCGAAAGGTTGTTTGTTCGGACTCGGCACTCAAATCGGTCAGATCTCAGTTTGGAATGTTCAGTATTTCAACCTCGGCTCTTGTCTTGGAAGGGCGTTCCGTTCGTGCGAGCGGAACGCCCTTCGCTTTCCTATGCGAAACGGCTTACAGCAACTTCCTCTTAGCCGCGCGCATGGCAGTCTCTGCACAAATCGCGATACCGGGCACCGGAGCCCTCTTCGCCGATCGGCAGCACACCAGCCGAATCCGGATAAACGAGACCAAACGCGCGCTGGTTACCATGGGCCTTGTGGCACGTGAAGCAGGACGGAGTCAGATCGGTGGGCATCGTCGCGCCCAACGCTGTTCCCTGCGTTCCCCAGTTGCCCGTCGGGCTCATGACCTTTACGCGGTAGGCACGATCATCAAACAAACCGCTGCCAATGTTCACGTCGGCGGTCGGATGCCGGATCCAGTCACCCGCGACACCACCGGCGGCCATATTCGCATCGGTGGACTTGCCATGGAAATTCGTGTGGCAAGCCTTGCAGAACTGGCCGTAGTAGGACGAATCACTCTTGGGCTCATTGAAATCGACGTTGCCGATGTCATAATGGTCGGTCCCGCCGGAGGCCCGCTCAAACACGTCCTTGGTGAGGTCGTTCACCGTAACTGCGTAGGACATGACGTTGCCACCAACGTACAGATTCCGATACGGATTGGAGGCGTGGGAGCCGCCACGGCCGTGCGGACTATGACAGTCGATGCATTCCAGACCCACGGGATTGGCAAAAGTCCCACCGGGTGCGGTTGCCGTTGAACCAAGCGTATGCCCCGTCCCATCAAAATACGGGGCGGTGTTGTGCTCATTCAGACCACCGGCCTGGCGGCCAAGTGTGGGAGCCGTGCCGCCGTTGGCTTCCAGAACATCGGGAGCGAACGTCTGATTGTCATGGCAAGACAAGCAGAGGGCGTTTGGCTCATTGCGGAGCAGCCATTGGTACGGGCCGGCTCCACCGATTGGGGTCGTTGTCCCGGTTCCGTCGGCGTTGTACCCATGTTGCTGTGAACCGTGCATTACATGGCACTCGTTGCAATTCAATGTGCCCTTGTAATGATAATCGCCGGCAAACGCGATCCCTGCGCTCGTCAGCGCGATCACGGCTGCCAGTACTACCACTTTCCTCATGTGAACCTCCTTGAAGGTTGATTGATGGACTGTTATAGCCATGTTCCTATTTCTCCGTTTGAGGCTCAGACGCAACCGCTGATGACGCGGGGCTCTCCAGCCCTTGCGGTATGGGGCTCGCACTCGCGGGCCTCAGTGATTTCAATTCATTCGCCGCCAGCGCTCCGGGGAGCACATACTGCTGAACACGCCGGCCGACACGCTCGGCTACTACCAGATGCGCCACGCCATCGCCCGCAAGTGCCGAAGGAAACCGGAGATTTCCAGGCGCCCCGCCAAAGCCCCCAATGAACTCCAGAAACTTCCCATCAGACGCATAGTGTTTGACCGCTTGGCGCAGCCCGTCGGCAACCCAATAAGTGCCATCTTCGGCAAAGAGCATTGACACGGGAAACGAAAGGTCTCCTCCCGCGATTTCATGGTCTCCAAAACCCAGCAGAAGTTTCCCGTCGGGACTGTAGATGCGTACCGCCGGCACTCCGCGATAGTCCAGGATCGCGACCCGTCCATCTGCCGCAACAGCCATCCCCGTGATGCAATCGATCTTCTCCGAAGCTGCGTCAATGAAGACCTCGGCTCGCCCGCCAGCCAAGCGGCGCCGCAGGACTCCGCTGCGTTCGCCACCGATGCTCACGTACAACCAGCCGAGCTTGTCAATGCCCAGTTTCTCAGGACGCAGCGAAACGCCATCCCAGCCAACCTCAGCCAGCATGTCAATGTGCTCTATGACGTCCCCACGGATGTTCAGAATGTCCACCCTGCGGGAAAAGAAATCGGTGAGGTAAATGTCCCCTTCGGGTGTAATCGCAATCGAATTCGGCTCGCCAGCCGCTTTTTGGCCGGTTTTCAGATCGGTGACCCAGTGGTTGAACGTGAAACGCGGGAAACCGGCTGAGTCTATCACATCGACCGCGTGCCGACCGGCGTCCAAGACGTACAACTCCCCGGAAACAGGATCCGAGGCCATTCCGCTGATCGACCTGAAACCAGCTGATCCGAGCGGCTCATAGTAGATAGCCTTGACAAACCATGGACTGACCTGCCCGATCGCGTCGGCCCCCCCCATTGACATTGCGAGGAAGAGGAAACCTGACGCAATGAATCTGCAAACAGATGCAGGAACGCGGCACGATTCGTGAAAAGTATCACATGCGATAGTGTGCGGCGTGTGAGGGCTGGTGGCGATTCGCATCATGTCAACTCGAAGTCAGGAGCGGTGTTGCCGATCAGTATTCGTTCGCGCTCGCGAAGCAGGGGTGAGGGTCTGCTTGCGCGATGGTGCTAGAATAAGCAAATCCAGAGTAAAGTCAACCAATTTTGTGAATTTCATCTCATGATCTGTCAGTTTTCTGACGGTGCAGGCGATCACAAATATAAGTGAGTTAGTAACATTCAAAATCCAGCACTAAGCCATTGGGGCGTAGAGCGAAACCACTGAATGTGGACTGTTATTTCGAGCTCTGAGAAGTGCAGGGCAAGGCCTGGGCTGCCTTGCTCAACTTATTTCACGCTCGTTTGGCCAGCGCATGTGCCAGTTTTGTGATATCGTGTTCGACACCCAGACCAAACAGCCACTCGCCTGAATCACCCGTCGCATGGTACGTGTCGGACCAGAAGGTGCTCCCGGTCCGGCCATCACGGAGCTGCAAAGTCACTCCCACGGTTGGGATCACGCCGGAATAGACATCGGTGGTTGTGTGGTAGGCAATCACGGTCCCGAGTACGAAATAGTCTACATCAAGCGCCTGCCGCAAGCGCTGGCTTTGAAGCTCATCCATGAGAATCGGCAGTCGAATCCGAGCGCGGAGTGTTGCGGTTTCCACGTCGCCGGCCGCAACGACATCGAAATTTGATGTCTGATCAAGCTGGTCCTGAAGAAGCCGCGCGAAGATGCGGGCACCGTCCTCCGACTCGGCCAGGTTCTCCAATGGCAGGACAGCAAGCCGTGGCTTTGAAGGAACGACGTGGATGGTCTGCACACAGGACTTTGCACTGCCGCAGGTGTCTGTCGCCGTCCATGTGCGGGTGATCGTGTAGCGATCAGGCGATGGGCCCGGCGTGAGCTTATCTTCATAGGTTCGCACCAGTTCGCTGCAGCCACCAGTGGTGATTATCGGGAGAGCAGTCGTGTCGGTCGAGCGATTGCACCCGAGGGTCAGATCCGCCGTGCACTGGATTGCGATCGGCTCGGCCTCCTGCGCCCCAGTCCTCAAGGCCGTTCCCGCGAAGAGGACAGCACCTGCGATACAGGCAATGGTCCGCAACAACGCCCGGCTCATTTTAGCGTCCTCAAGGAGTTACGGCAGAGTTTGGTGAGCAGTTCATCAAGCGTATGGGTTTCACCGATTGCCAGCACCGGGAATTTGGGTCCCCCCCGTTCACCGAGTGAGATGTCCCAGACAACCTGTCCAGTCGGAGCGTCGATCATCTGCAGTGAAAGCGATATCATCGGGTATTCTTCCTGCCCGACACGCTCCATCCGATAATCCCGCACTGTACCGAGGATGATCCCCTGAACGCCAGCCTTCTGCCCAATCAACTGAAGGGCTGCGCTGTCCAAGAGCACATCACCAGCAATGTTCAGTTGGTTTCTGACGTCCGTTTCGATCTTGGTGAAGTAGCCTGGGGCGACAACCTCGTGGTCCTTGCGCTTGAGCAGTTCTGTAACGAATACGCGTTGCACCTTCTGGCCTGCCTTCGGGTCGTCTGCAAGCGTTAGAAACTGTGCGACGCCTACGCGGCGATAGAAGCTCAAGTCGGCTCCGGGATTCATATAGGCGACGGGGCCTGTGCATCCGGCCACCAGTGTGACAATTCCCAGGAGTTGGGCAACAACGTGTAGAGTCCGGGTTCGCACTGTCTTTTCCTTAGAATGAGGTCGAAATGCCGACACCCCAGTTTTCATTGGATTGACCCCCAATGGTTGTTTGATGAGTGTATTGCGCGTTGAGAGTGGAGCTCGGTCCAAGCCAGAAGACGATATTGGCCAGAAGCGTGCTTGGCTGTGCCGTGACTTTCGGCGCGGCCGGATCGGCGGACTGGATCGCCTGCTGTCTGGAGTAGCTGAACCCGATGTTGGCAAAAGACGGCCAGCGGTAGGTCCCTGTCACAGTCCAGGTTGGTGTCCACTTGCGCTTCAGCGCCCGGTTGTGACTGATCGCCCAGGCAGCCGAAATGCCCATGTTCGTGGTCGCTGTGTACTGTAAATTGGTGTTTAAGTTCTCCTCCGATACCGCCATCGCGCGAAACGTGCCCCCGCTGAGAACGTTCGAGTATCCCGCCTGCATCTGCAAACTCGACAGGGGCTGCAACCGCGAATAGACATTCGCAGCGCCGGCAAACCGATCTGCCTGGCGACCGTGGCGGTCGGCAAGCGTCATCTCCGCCGACCAGTCGACGCGAACAAAGGGCTGCCCGCGAAAAGCAAGGAAATAGGCGTCATTGTACTTGGTACCCTGTGGAGCTCCCGTGTAGTAGAGCCGGTAGATCGTCCCCAAGACCCGCATGTGCCGATACAGCTTTCCTTCGGCGGAGATGCGTCCTTGCCAATAATCGGTTCTCTGCGCGGCCTGGTCCGCGAGTGCGCTTCCCCGCTCCACGTACCGGGAGGCGGAAGCGGTCACTTCTCTCACCGGCGTCCATGAGACCGTCCCGGAGGCCAGATGGTTCGTGAGATTCGCCGGTATGATAGAAGCACTCGTGCGGGAGGAATGCTGGAAGCGGCCTCCGTATTGCGCGGTCCAATTCAGACTGGGAAGCGGATCGCCGCTGAGGCTGACGCCGGCAGAGTGCTGATCCTGCGAACTTGATACCGAGGCGTAGGTCTGATTCCAGGTGCGGTCAAACCCGTAGGTCAGGTTCATCCGACTGTGCCACCCAAACGTGCGGTCTGTGCTTGCGGTAGCCCGATAGACTTCCACCAGTTCAGCGGAGGCTCCGCGCGAAGTTCGTTTCTGATGGGAGTATGAGAGTGCCAGGACATGCGATCCGGGCTGCCAGGTCACCTGATAGGTATTCCAGCTTTCTCTCCCTGTTCCCTGGGAGGTTTGTGTCCGTCGCGCACGCAGGAAATCGGCTGAGAAACGAGGCCAACGGTCCGGCTGGGCATAGATGGCACCACGCCACCTTCGGCTGACATCCTCTTCCCCGTTGATCCCCGGTTGCTTCTGGGTGTGGGGTTCGTAGACAAGCTGACCGCCGTATGCGTAGCTTGTCAGTGTCACTTCGTATCGCGGGCGAAAATCCGCCGGCTGACCGCTTTGCCTTGCACGGTGGATGAAGTTGCCGGTTAATGTCAGTTGGTTTTTGTAAAACAGCCGGTCAGAAACGCGCAGGTAATACTGCTGCAAGAGGTCTTCGCGATTCCCGCCCACGCTTGGGATCGCCTGATAGTCAACCCGCATGGAACCATTCCACACTGCTGCCATCGCATTCGATCCCATACGAGTCATGAGAGAAACAACCAGCAATATCCCCGAAAGCCGGATCCAATGCCGGGTCTCGGCGCCGGTCAGCCTAAGCGGCATCAGTCACCGCCGGAAGGGTTGTGCACGTTGAAACCGCGTGGATCAGAGTAATCGTTGCCATGCCCATTCATGCAATGCTGGATGTCATAGGATCGATGAGGCTCAAAGTTGGGAAGTTTCTTCGCGATGATCCCTTCCACCGGTATGGAGGTCGTCGTCTGGTCAGCGTAGGCATGGCAGCCTGTGCAAAAACGGCGGACTTGCGCGGCGTTGTTGCGAATATCGGTCAGGCCGTACCATCCCGGACGCTCATCGGAGAGCAGAAAGCCATTGGGGTTTTGATTATTGCTCCCCGTGGATCCATGCGGATTATGGCAGTCATAGCACGGCAGCCGGTCACCTGCTTTCACGGCCCCACGCGTCGTCAGTATCGCATGGCCCGCCCGTGCGGATCCTGTATTCGTCCTGCTGTAGTAGTTGGCGATACTCCGGGAAGTTGGTGGAAGCGATCCTGGTCCGTTTGGACCGTGGCACTGAAAACACATGTCGTATTGCGACGGGGCGGCGTTGATCCCCGAACCGGAAATCGGGCCGTAGGCTTTGACCAACTGGTCGTATGGACCGGCGCCGTTGTGCGGTTCGTGACAGTTTAGACAGGCGCCATGACCTGTTCCATCCAACCGAGGCATGTTTGGACTGCTGTAGTGCTTTGAATACGTGAGGTTTTCCCAGATCGTCCGTCCGGGCCACCGTACCCGATTCTCCACTCCCGGAGTCCGTTGGCCGCCAGAATTCGCTTCGAAGTACCCGTGGTAGATGTGCTGGTCGGGGAATCGATCTGACCCTTGGGCAGGGTACCCGGCGGTTGCTCCGGTGGGGCGGTTGATATGGCACCCTTCAACTCCGCTCGTCGAATAACAGAGCATGTTGTCATTAGGGGCAAAGAGGTTTCGTATCTGCGGCTGGTCTTCCGCATGAGAGATGTGACACTGACGGCAATCGCCCCGCGGAACAGTTGCATCCCGAAGCACGCCTGAACTCGGCGACAGATGCGCCCCAGGGTAGGGCAGTCCTGGAGCCGTTTGAGCCAGAGGCTGCTGGCACCAGGCAAATACTCCGACAACAACGAAGTAAGAAACCCCAAGTATCCAGATGATCGGCCTGTCGATGTCCGTGTGTCTCATAAACGCCTCTACTCTTTTTTCGAGTCCCCCTTGTGCTGTGTCGACGGATCGTGACAATTCATGCACAGCTCACGATTCGGCTCTCCCAATAATAACGCCGGATTATCCGAATTATGCGGCGAATGACAGCTGGTGCAAATCACGGGACCCTCTCGGTTCGGATCCTTGGTCTTGCCGCCCATCGGATGAAAATGCGTCTTGGTCACATTGTCGTGGCAAGACTGGCAAAGCGCCATCACGTCCGCCTCCGACAGCAGGTACTTGTTGTCGCCGCCGTGCGGGGTGTGGCAATTGGCGCAATCCTCGGCGGCCGGCGGATGGACTTTAGTATCGGTCAGCTTGATTTCCTTGTGGCAGGTCAGGCACACCGAATACCCGGTCAGACGCAACAGCGCCGGGGTGTCCCCGGTGTGCGGTGAATGGCAGACCACGCATCCGGAACTGTCGGCCAGAGCCGGATGTGGAACTTTGTATTTGTCGATTTCTTCGATCACTTTGGCATGGCACTTTCCGCAGAGTTCGCGATTGCCCTTGATCCTCTGCCCGGCAGCCGTGGCATGGCACACACCGCAAGTGCGCTGCGCGAATGGCGGATGCTCATTGCGTTTCAATAGCGTCCCGGTCGTTTTCGGGGATGCATGGGGATCGTGGCAGCTCACACAGTCTTCTACTCTGCCGCCGCCTTGATGATTCGAAACCCAGCGCGGCGCCTTCAAATCGTGGCACTTGGAGCAAAGATCCACGATCGGAGCCTTCAGCAACGAATTGGATTTTGATGAGTGGCCGTCGTGGCAGGTGGTGCAACCCTTGTCGAGGGCCGCGTGCGGGCGTTCCTTCGCCAGCCGATCTTTGAGCGTGGTGTGGCAATTCAGACATATCTGCCGCGATGTGCCCAACAACAGCGATGGTTCACTTGAGCCGTGTGGGGCGTGGCACTTGGCGCATTCCCCCAAGGCGAATGGGGCGTGAACTTTCCCTTCGACTTTCAAATCATGGCATTGGCGGCACAAAGCCGGAGGCTTGCCCACCAGGAGCTTGTCGTTGTTCGCCGTGTGCGGCCCATGGCACGCGATGCACTGGCCGGCTTTGGCGGGAGCATGAACGGACGGAAGTGCCAGCTGTTTTTCGATTCCTTCATGACAGGTGAGGCACAGTTCCGGCATCGGCGATGACAGCTTGGTGCTGCCCTTGGCCTCATGACACGCATCGCAGTTGCCCTCGGCGAATGGCGCGTGACGCTTGGAACGGATCAGCGCCCTCTCATCACTGGCGTGGGGATCATGGCATTGGGTGCAGACGGCCGTGGCGAAATCCATTCCCTGATGCGCCTCGTTCTTCAGATCCGCCGGCTTGTGGCAGCTTTGGCAGATGGCGTTCGACGGTTTGACCAGCAGATGTTCGGCATCGGACTGATGCGGCTGATGGCAGGCAAAGCAGGTCCCGTTTTTGACCGGCTTATGGATGATCGGTTTGTCGAGCCAGCCGGCAATTTTCTCGCGATGGCAGGTGCGGCACAGACTGACGGCGCTGGAGTCCACCTTCGGGTAGCGCAGGATGTCCCCCATCGGCGTTTTCTCCACCTGACGGCGCGGCCCCAGCAGGCCCTTGACCGTGCTCCCGTGGGGATTGTGGCAACCGGCGCAATCCCCTGTGGCAAATGGCGGATGTGTGGAACGCGATGTCGGTTTGAGGCCGACTTCATGACAACCACCGCACAACTCTGTG
>JACRMA010000123.1 GCA_016235085.1 Candidatus Zixiibacteriota bacterium | reverse complement strand
TTGCGGTCGGTCAGGTGGAGCGCGGCACGATCGAAGTGCTCTACACCCACAAGATGCCCGACGCGGCTGAGGGGCCATTCCTGAAAGAAGAGCGCTCCCTCATCAACGAGATCGCACGGCAAGTGGGATTCGCCATCGAGCGCTGGGAAGCAGAACAGGAAACCGCCCGATTGCAGGAGCAGCTTCGCCACGCCGACCGGCTCGCCACGATCGGCGAACTGTCGGCGGGAGTCGCCCACGAATTGAACGAACCGATGGCCGCCATGCTGGGATTCGCGCAATTGCTCAAGGAATCGCCCAGTCTCCCAGCGCAGGCACAGCGCGACGCGGACAAGATCGTGAACGCCGCACTGCACGCGCGCGAGGTCATCCGCAAGCTGATGATCTTCACGCGGCAGATGCCGGCACAGAAATGCGAATGCGATCTGGGCCAGTTGGGCAAGGAGGGGTTGTATTTCCTGGAGTCGCGCTGCGCCAAGGAAAATATCACGATCAAACGTGACGTCGAAGACGGGCTCCCCGCGATTATTGCCGACCGGTCCCAGTTGTACCAGGTGCTGGTCAATCTGGTCGTCAACGCAATCCAGGCCATGCCGAAAGGCGGCACGCTTACCATCAGTACACGTTCCGACAAGGCCAACGTGTATCTGAAAGTTGAGGATACCGGAATCGGAATGTCACCCGAAGTACAGAAGCAGTTGTTCACTCCCTTCTTCACGACCAAAGAGGTCGGCCAGGGAACCGGACTGGGGTTGGCGGTTGTGCACGGGATCGTCACCGGACACGGAGGAACGATCAGCGTGAAGAGTGAAGAGGGCCGGGGTTCCTCCTTCGAGGTTTGTATTCCGCTCGGAGTTGCCGGCGAGTCCGGAGGAGCAACGTGACGCCCTTGACCTCCAAGACGTCCCTGTTAATCGTCGACGATTCCGCCGACACGCGGGAGCTGATCCAGCGGCATCTCGCCGCGGAGGGATTTGAGCTGCACACCGCGGGCGACGCCGCCGAGGCATTGCGGATTCTGGGTTCGCATCCTATCGATCTGGTGGTCACCGACTTCAAGATGCCAGGAGCATCGGGGTTGGATTTGGTGCGCCATGTCCGCGAGAATCTGCCTGGGACCGAGATCATGATCATCACCGGATACCCGAGTGTCGAAGGCGCGGTCAGCGCGCTGAAATCGGGAGCCGGTGATTACTTATCGAAGCCATTCACCAAAGATGAACTCCTCACGGCGGTTCATCGGGCGATGGAAAAGCTTAGTCTGCGCAAGTCGGATCGGCTGACAGAGGACAAGGCCGCGGCCACGCCACTGGGAATTGTGGGTGAATCCGAGCCGATGCAGGCCGTGTTCAAAGCCGCGCTCAAAGTAGCATCAGCGACCACTCCCGTTCTCATCACCGGCGAGAATGGCACGGGCCGGGGGCTGCTGGCGCGGGCGATTCACTATGGGAGTGCACGGCGCAAGGCTCCATTCGTCACCGCCAATTGTGACGGAATCCCCGAAGACCTGTTCGACCGGCAGCTTCTCGGTTTTGCCGGCAGGGGCCCCATGGATGTGCAGGCAGGTTTCTTCCAGCTCGTCGATGGCGGGACGCTCTTTCTTAAAGGCGTTGCGGCGCTGCCGGAGCACATTCAGGATGTTCTTCTCCGCGTATTGGAGGAGAAGCAATTTCGCATGATCGGCTCGGAGGAAACTCATCCCGTCTCCTTCCGGGTCATCGCTGACACAAGAATGGATTTGCGGCAATTGGTCAACGAAGGGGCATTCCGCGAGGACCTCTTTGTCCGGCTGAGCATGAACGTCATCCCCCTGCCGGCGCTTCGCGAGCGCGGCAACGACGTCGCGGTGCTCGCGCGTCATTTCCTAAACGAATCCTCCAAACTCCTCGGGCGGCCGATTCCCCGCATGACCGACGCCGCGCTTTCGATCATCAAATCGTACTCCTGGCCGGGGAACATCAGCGAACTTCAGAATGTGATCTACCAGTTGCTGCTGACAACTGAACGCGACTTGATTGATGTCCCGGATTTCCCCCCTCATATGCGCGTCGCGGCCTCTGATGCCTCGGCGGTCAACCGTTCGCTCGCCGAGCTGGAGGCCGAGCATATCCGCAGAGTGATTGCCGCCGTCGGCGGCAATAAGACGCGTGCCGCGGAGATCCTCGGAATCAACCGCAAGACATTGCGCGAGAAACTCCGCCAAACGGGTGATTCGCCGTCTGAGGATTGATACACTCTATTCGCGAAGGTCCAATCTTGTCACCCTGAACGAAGCCGCCGCAGGCGGTTGAGTGAAGGGTCTGCTGTCCTGCCTCCCTGTGCTACTCGTCCGTCCGTCACGCATTGCCCGCCACGCTTCATGTGAGTTCACGCCCGGCATCGCACTGCAGATGCTTCGCTCCCTTCGGTCGCTCAGCATGACATTCGTTGCCGCCTCGCTGATGATCCTCGGGGGACCAGACTGCACTAGAGATTGTCAAGAAATCCAGATGCTTGCTAACAGTCTTTACGGTCGCCTCGATAGTTGATTAACTTGGCTGAAAGTACACGATCCGGTCAGTGATGGCCTGGGTCACGTGGCCCCTGAGAGGTGGACCGGCCGATGGGGATCAGCGGCGTTCGGCAAGTCAGTGAAGTGACGATCTACGGCCAGGGGGAGCCCGGCGGCAAAGGCGCCGGACTCATCCGCATCAATGAGTGCGATCTCCCGCGCGCCAACCGGATTCCCACGCGGGTTCTCGCCACCGACTTCTACGACCGGTATCGTGAACTGGGACAGCAATTCGCCGCGCAGGATATAGAACTCATCCGCTCGATTCTGCTGAACCTGGGAGATGCCCCGATCGGTGTGCGCTCATCGGCCACGAATGAAGCCGGCATCGCCACCCATACGGCGTGGGCGATCCACGCCGGCGAGAACATCTCCTTCATGCTGCCCAACAATCATCCCGATCCGGCGGTTCGTCTGAAACAGTTGATGTCGGCCATCGGGCACATCTACGATCACTTTGCCGCCAATCCCGCGCATGGCGCCGAAGACAAAATGGCAATCGTCATCAATCCGATCCCTGGGATTCTCGATGACACACTGGCAGGGCCGGTTTATTACCCGTATGTGTCGGGCGTGGCAAACTCGTTTTTCCCGCACGCGCTCAAAACACAGGACCCGAAGGAGGGATTTGCCCGGATCGCATTCGGGCACGGGTATGCCACCGTGCTGGACGATTTTCCGGTGATCTCGATGGCCACAATTCGCAATCCGATTCCGGTCAAGTACATGCAATTCGGCCCCGGCCAGCAGTTCTTCTATGCTCTGGACATGACCCGAAACCGGGAGTTGCACGGCGACGAACTCGAAACAATGAAGAAACTGCATGTCCGGTTCGCGAACTTCCACAAGATCAAACTCCTCGGCCTCAAGGGACAGATCATTACGATCGAGGAGCTGGTTCAGAACGACCACTTTGGATTCAAGACCGGTCTGGAACGGATCATGGAAACAATTGCGGCACGCATCGCGGCGCATTTCCAGATCGAATTCGTGTTCAACATCGATTTCAAGCAGAAGCCCTACAAGGACGGTGTATTTCACGTCGTCCAGTTGACTCTGCTGCCGGAGATGATCTACGAAGCGCTCGATATTCCCCCCGAGCCGGCGCACACGTATCTGTCAATCGGCAGCCTGCAGGGACATGGCATCCGCCGGGGAGTCAAACACGCGCTGGTTGTTTCACCATTTCTGTACTCCAAGGACCGGCATGATGAAGTTCGGACGGGAATCGCGGAGTTCAACCGCCGTATGCGGGAGAGCCACGAGCGCTATCTGATGATCGTGCCGGGGAGACTCGGCAGCAAGAATCCCGACTGGGGAATCTACGTCGATTACGGCGAGGTTGATCAGGCCGCGGCCATCTTCGAGTACGGCGTCGATGTGTCCGGCCGCGCCGATCCCCTGCCCGAAGAAGGCAGCCAGACCGGCGGCGTCTACGGGAGCCACTTCCTTTATATGATCCTGGGGGGATATTCCGAGGATCAGAAGCGGATGCAGACTCGAATGTACGGAACGCAAGGCACCCACTTTCTCACGAACATCATGAGCACGAATACATTCTATGGCTTTATCGCCCCCACGCTGGACAGGCTCGACCCATGGTTCTTCTCTCCGGCAGATTCGAATTCCTGCTTCTATGTGCTGCAATTCCCCCAGCCGGCGACGATCTTCGCCGACTCAGTCAACCAACGCTGCGTCGTCATCGCGGAAAACAAGTAGCCGTCAATGAGCACGCCGGAGCACATCAATCCCCCTGGCCAATCGGCCCCGGGTGAGATTCCGTTTGTGCCGCGAATCATCAATCCCATTCGGGTGCGCAAGGCTTGTCTGTTTGCCGCCGATGAGTCGATCCGCCATGCACGACGCGCGCTGGAAACCCAGAGGCCGTGGGTCTCAGTCGAGAGTCTGTCCAGTCCCAAAGCCATATCCGAAATCGCATCGAATGAAGCGACCGTGTTTCTGTTCGATGATGTCGCGCTCAACCTCGTCGACACGGATTTGCTGAGGAAGAATAACAGCGGTGCCGTGATCGTGCTCCTGTCCTCGAGCAGACTGATTCAGTGCTCCCCGCCCCATGTCGCCCAGCGTGAGTTTCCCTATACCGCGAAAGCCGATCTGGTCTTCGCGGCAAATCGCAGTGACTTCGCACCGGCGAAGATTATTGCCTCCGTCGCCCGAGCGGCCGAGGATTATCTGAACATCAAGAAACGTTCGGAGGTCAGCCGCTTTATTCTCCTGATCGTCGACGACGAACCAAGCTGGCCTTCGCAGTTTCTGCCGGTGCTGTACCGTATCATCGGCCAGCGGGCCGACGTGAAGATCACGCGCACCTACGAGGAGGCTCTGCAATTTCTCTTCGGCACCGATCAAAAAGCCGAGATCGTGACCAATTACCATGAGCACGGCCATGGCGATCAGGTCGTGTGCCTGATAACGGATGTCCTGTTCCCGTTACACGGTCAGATGAACGCCAAAGCGGGTGAGAAACTCATCGATCTTGTTACCAGATTGTATGCGCGGATCCCGATTGTGATTGCGACCCAGGCAACGGATTCTACGAACTTGTCGGACCGCGGGTTCATGCTGACCAAAGGCGATCCGGCCAGCCTGGCCGCGTTGGATTCCTTCATTCGCGACCGGACCGGCATGGGGGACTTCGTCATATATGATGAGAGCGGCTCGGAGGTGTACCGCGCGAGCGACATCGGCGGGATCTACCAACTGCTCATTGCGGCAGACGGCGCCGACTCCCACGCCCAGCGCCTGCGTTCATTGCTCGAAGCGTACGGTGAGAAAGACAAGTTCTCCACCTGGTTCTATATGCACGGCTTTCAATCTTTGGGAGACACGTTGCGGCCACGCCGGCTCCGTGGACGGCAGATGATTTCATTCTTGAAGGAAGCCGTAAAGGCCGCCATGGAACGCATGCAGAGAATTCCGCTGGTTGTGGGCGGCACGAAGGTTCGGAACCTGCAAGATCTGACGGAAGCACTTCTGGCCGCTTCCATTGAGGAAGTTGACGGTATCTCAAGAGATGACATCCTCTCATCCTGGCTGGACCAGCGAGGCTACTCCGAGCTGGCGGAGGCGTTGCGCCCTGTCCACGGTGAAGGTCCCGCATTGCGCGATGCGCTCATCCGGATGATTGCACAAGGTACTCCCAGGCGCTGAGGGCGCGTTCATTAGCGCCGGTGGGCAAAGCCCACCCTGCGAGTTCGCGATATATTGGCTTATCTGAGAATTACGCCGCGATTGGTTCGGCCATCGACCTTCACCGTGAGTTTCGATGGCAACCGGATGTGGCGGAGAAACTGCGTTTCGGCGGCGGAGGGGCATTGGTCAAGCCAGGCCCAGTCGATCTGATGCGCGCCACCGTGCCGCACCGAGAAATAGAGCACGCGCGAACATGTGATATTGTGGAAGAAGTGCGAGCCCTGACTCGGCATGAAATCGATGCACGGCAGAGTTGATTCAACGATGACTCTGGCGCCGGCCACCTGGCCAAAATTGACCGGGATTCCCGCGCTGGGATCAGAACTTCCCCAGCGGCCAAAACCGATTAGCACATACGGGATATCTGCATCTTTCAATGTTCGATTCAGGGTCTCCAGCTCGTGTACAATCTCCCGCGTCCGTGACGGGTCGAACGTTTGCGGCCTTACATATATGATGTCGCGAATCGATTCGTTCTTCCCATTGCCCAGCGCCGAATCTGAGGCCACCACAGCATCCCTGCTTTCGAAATCCTCCGCAGCCACTTCGATCTTATCCGATGTCGCCACCATTGGACGAACCTGCAAGAATCGGAAGCGCGCCGGAGTGGGGTCCGGGTCCGGAAATGTCACAGCGAATTCGATCTCCACCATGGCACCCAATTCTTCCTCGCAACGATCCAGGCACTCACGAAGCAATTCCGGCAAAGGCAGCAGACCGGCCCTTAGTATCTGCCCAAAGTCCAGGATTCGGGGATCATGGCCGACGATTCCCATCACCACCTTGTCATCCTCGGCTCTGTAGGTCGAGGCGGTGAAGGCCAACGTTCCGTCCTCTTCGGCCTGGCTGAGTGAGAGCTTTTGAAGGTGCTCCGCTTCGCCCGAGGCTTCCTCCGATACCGGCGACCGGAGATCTATCGCCCAGAATTCGCGCTGCGATTGCTCCACCAGTTCGCTGAGTTCCCCGTACGGCGGACTCGCCTGCGGACACGACAGGGAAAACGACCAGCCGATACCATCCTCGCCAATGATCTTTCCGAGGCCCAAAGCCAGTTGCGCCATTCCGTCCTCAGGCTTCGACAGCCCCAGAGGATAGAAATTGAATGATCGCGCGACTCCGGAAATGTGAGGATAGAACCGGTGGCCGTGTTGGGTGCCGACCACCTCCTGGATTATCACCGCCATCTTCTCATCCACGGCACGATGTGGCAGGTTCTGCAACAGAAGCCGCGCTTTCGCCATGAGGGCCGAAGCGTACACCTGCTTGATCGCGCTGACCAGCTTCGCAACACGCGATTCTTCGTCCGCATCATTATTCGGAACGAACCGGGTCGCATAGACGCCGGCCAGCGGTTCGTGGATGGCATCCTCGAGCAGACTGGACGAGCGCACGGCGAGCGGACACTGGAAGTGCGCCAGGAACAAGCGGAGATCGGAAATCAATTCCTCAGGAAGCGCCGCCTTGCGAAACGCGGCGGCAACCCTCTTATCATCATCCATTCCACGAACCGTAGCATGTAAGCCGTTCCGTTTCACGAACTGTTCGAACCAGTCGGTGGCGATGACACCCAGTCGCGGGATGTCGATCTCGATGGCAGGGCGGAACTGAGTGGCAACCTCCTCACTCAGAACACGGCTGACACGCACCAGGCCGTTGGCTTTGGCACCCAGTGACCCGGTCCCGAACTGGATGAACTGTCCGGCCCCGGAGAAGCGTCCTCGGTCGAACAGTGTGACGGAATCCTTCATCGCAGGCTCATGCCTCGGCAGAAGATAGAGCGGCAATCGCAAAGATGCAAACACCACCCATCGGCGCGGAGCACACCCCTGTCCCGCACACTTGAGGGAAGAGCGATGGAGGAAATGCGCCGGCGGGGACAGGATACGGCCAACGTGCTGAGAAATGGGAGTGCGGCGACGCGTCGCCGCACTCCCCATCGCACGCACGCGCCCTACGCGCCGCACGGATCGATTGGATTGGGTCCGCCGCTGAACGCGGTCGCGATCAGGTAGGGTGCGTCATCGACGCACCGACTCTCTCGAGGGCCCGACCGCCTCACTTCGTCCGGGACGTATCCCTGGGACCTCCCCGTTTCATCAACAACCGCAATCGTGCCCGGTCGCCAAAATGGTGCGTGAACAACGCACTCTACCCACCACACGGATTAATCGGATCCGCACCGCCGCTGAACGCTGTTGCGATCAGGTAGAGTACGTCGTAGACGTCGGTGACTCCGTTGTTGTCGACGTCGCCACGCGCTGTCGGACACGCGGGGTCTTGCAGATTTTGCTCACCGCTGAAGGCAATGCCGATCACGCCAATCACGTCGAAAACATCGAGCAAAGCATCGCCGGTGATATCGCCTTGCTTCGGGCAGTCGCAGGTCAGCTTAATCACGAAGGCATCGTAGTTGCCGTTGAAATCTCCGTCATACGGATTCTGCGTTGGAAAGCTAGGGGAGCGGGTGTACCCCGTGACATACGCGCTGCCG
>JACRMA010000041.1:22822-51527 GCA_016235085.1 Candidatus Zixiibacteriota bacterium | reverse complement strand
CATGTAGGTAAAAAGCTGCCAGACAGCCCCCTTCATGACCATCGCCGGCGACAAACCGAGGTAATGCAGGAGCGGCGCGCTGACAAACATCTGGAGCAGGAACATGCCCCCGTTTGCCCACAGCAACGCCTTGATCGCCGGTGGAAACATCCCGCCGCCGCCCCATGTGCTGAATCCACCCCTGTTGACCACTGTATATCCCATTCCGGACCCCAGTTGTACTCCTATATGCGATTATCGTCGCGGCAGCCGACGAAGTCCATGCAAACATATGCCCCAAAGC
This sequence comes from Candidatus Zixiibacteriota bacterium, assembly GCA_016235085.1. Taxonomy (GTDB): domain Bacteria; phylum Zixibacteria; class MSB-5A5; order WJJR01; family WJJR01; genus JACRMA01. Next base: position 51,244 of record JACRMA010000041.1, on the reverse strand, counting down.
ACCACCGCCTACCTTCTAACAACGGCGGCAGGCGTCGAGTTCAGGGGTATTTATGTTACGAAGTGGCCGAAGGTTCCAGTGTCCAACGGGGCACGACCTTGGCGGTCTGACCCAGCATCGCCAAAACCGAACAGTACTTGCTGATGGATAGCTCCACCGCCCAGCGGATGTCGGCATCGGTGAGATCGGGACCGCGCAGGCGGTACTCCAGATTCAGCTCCTCGAAGATGCGCGGTGGACTCTCGCGTCGTTTGCCGCTGACACGAACAGTGAGGGCTTCGACCGTGCGCCGTTTCTTGCGCAGGAACGCGACAACGTCCATGCCGGTGCATCCGCCCAGTGCGCAAAGAACCGCTTCCATCGGACGGGGGCCGGAATTCTGCCCGCCATCCTCGGGCGATGCATCCAACGTGATGAAGTGATGGGAGTCGGTTCGCGCCACGAACGACATCCCGCCTTCCCAAACAACATCGGCGGATATGACTGGAGAGTTGCTCATAGGTTCGGAGGCGCCTCGGCTCAGCTCTGGGTTGACGGTCATGCCAGAATCTTGGTGATCTTGTCCACGAAATTCTGCTTGGGGACGGCACCGATGATCTGGTCAACCTTTTCGCCGCCCTTGAAAAAGAGCAGACTGGGAATGCTCATGATGCGAAACTGGCTGGCCACCGAGTTGTTCTTGTCGACGTCAATCTTGGCAACTTTCAAGCGGCCGTCGTACTCCTGCGCCAATTCCGCGACCACCGGCGCAATCATCTTGCACGGACCGCACCAGGTTGCCCAGAAATCGACGAGAACAGGAATGTCCGACTTCAGTACTTCGGCTTCAAAATTCGCATCTGTGACTTCAACTGGTTTCGACATATGTCCTCCTCATCAGAAATTGCAGGCTACAAAGCGCGCGACTCAAAGTCAACGCCGCAGTCCCGAAACACACAATACGGCTGTCTGTTCCCGGCAACCGTCGTTCGCGCCGAGTCTTTGACATTCTATCGGCACGTTTGCGCCATTCTCAGAATTCCGGCCCAAGGCAGTTCCTGTATCTGCCGGGATCCGGCCGGCACTTTGTCAAAATGCTCGGGTCGTATCACGTCGCCGACCAAATAATGCGATCCCACAACCAGCACCAACCCATTGCTTCCCGCCGCGATCTGGGCGAGCCGCAATGCGGCTGGGGCATCGGAGCACCACTCAAAGAGCACGGATGACGCATGTGCCATGGCACACATCGTGTTCTCAGGGATTCCCGGAGAATGCGGCAGTGGGCAGCCGATCCACCGCGCAGTGTGGGGAGCCAGCGCCCGCCACATCGACTTAAAGTCCTTGTCCCCCCGGGCGGTAAACACCAGGACTGCACGGCGCCGGCCAAACACTTTGCGCCATGTGGCGACGACCCGCAGGACGCCGGGTGCGTTGTGAGCAACATCGAAGACCATCGTTGGCCTGCCGGGGATGATCTGAAACCGTGCCGGCCAACAAGTGTTGCGGACTCCCTGGCGCAACTGCGGCACGGTGAGATGGAACCCGTGGGCACTGAGCACCAGAGATGCGGCGAGGGCGACGCCCAGATTCGCGGCCTGATGATCGCCCGGAAGCGGCAGTTGCCAGCGCGTTGACATCAGTGATTTGTACCTTGGAAAGGTGAACTCACCCAGAATTTCGTCGCTGCTCCACAACGGTGCATTGCGATCCCGGGCAACATTCTCGATAGCGCGTCGCGCCGTGGGTACCAGCGGCCCGATCACGACCGGTGTGCCTTCCTTGATGATACCCGCCTTCTCCAAGGCGATCTCCCGGCGCGTATTTCCGAGCACTTCCGTGTGGTCGAGATCAATGTTGGTGATAATCGACAGCACCGGGCGCACGATATTGGTGGCATCAAACCGCCCACCCAGACCCACCTCGATGACGCCGACGTCGACATGCTGTCTTGCGAACAGGTCGAACGCCATTGCGGTGACTGTCTCAAAGTATGTGTATCGCTCGCGGTGGATGGCCGGCCAATGCCGCCGGACAAAGTCGGCCACGTCAGTTTGTGCGACGGGGCGCCCTTGCACATGTATCCGTTCGCGAAAATCACGAAGGTGAGGGGAGGTGTACCGTCCCACCCGATACCCCGCCGTGCGCAGAATGGAATCGAGGAGCGCGGTAACCGATCCTTTGCCGTTCGTGCCGGCGATGTGAATCGAGGGAAACTTCTTGTGGGGATTCCCCAGACGGCGCGCGAATTGCTCGATGTTGTCCAAGCCGAGCTTTATTCCCCAGAATTCGAGAGAATAAATGCGAGACACGGCCTCGTGGTAGTTCACACGCGACCCCAAATTCACGCAGTCGATTCTGGCAGGCCCCCGGGCATCGGGATAGTCGCCCCGGTCTTTTCCGTGACTCCGGAATTCGGGCCGGAGAGAAAAGTCAGCAAGTTGACCAAGGTCTGCTTCAATTCCGTGCGCTTGACGATCTTGTCGAGGAAGCCATGCTCCTGGAAAAACTCGGAGCTCTGGAATCCCGGCGGCAATTCCTGACGGATCGTTTCGCGAATCACGCGCGGGCCGGCGAATCCGAGCTGCGCTCCAGGTTCGGCAATGATGACGTCACCCAGCGACGCGAATGATGCCATCACCCCGGCGGTGGTGGGATTGGTCAGCACGGAAATGTAGGGAATCTTCGCCTCCACCAACTCCGCCAGGAGAAAGCTGGTCTTGGCCATTTGCATGAGGGAGAGAATCCCCTCCTGCATGCGGGCGCCGCCGGAGCAGGCGACAATCACGAGTGGAATGCGCCGGGTCATCGCGCGTTCGATGGCACGAGCCACCTTCTCCCCGACCACCGAACCCATGCTGCCACCGATGAACGCGAACTCCATCACGCTGAACGAAACCGCGCGTCCACCGATCTTACCGATGCCACAGACCACAGCGTCAGCCAGGCCGGTCTTCTGCTGGGCATCCGCGATGCGTTCCGGATACTTCTTCTTGTCTCTGAATTTAAGCGGGTCACCGGAGATCAGACCTCTGTCATATTCTTCCAGAACACCGTCATCCAGGAGCAAGCGAATGTAATCGGCATGACCGATGCGGAAGTGATACTCGCACGACGGGCAAACCCAGAAACGGCGTTCCAACTCGCGGGCGTATATAATCTCCCCGCAGCCGCCGCATTTGGTCCAAAGCCCGTCAGGGATGTCCTGCTTGTCCTGGCGGGTCAGCCCCGCCTTTGCCTTACGGAACCATTCCATCAAGTCGCATCCTGTTTGGTCTCTTCCGCCGGGGCACCATCAAACACCTTCAGCAACACCAGCGCGTCACACACCGGTTTCCGGTAGTAAGCGCGCCGCCGGCCTATCCGACGATACCCCATCTGCCCGTACATCGCAAGGGCTGCTGTATTGGTAATGCGAACCTCCAGAATGGCGCAGACGGCACCGTTCTCGCCGCCCTGTTTCTCGGCGTACTCAAGAAGGGCACGGCCAATCCCCTGTCGGCGATGGGTCGTGGCAACGGCAACGTTGTGAATCTGAATTTCATCAGCCACCGCCTGGGCGCAGAGATAACCGCACAACGAACCGTCACCATCGTCGGCGACCAGATTGACCGATTTATTGAGGGTCAGCGCCTCCCGAAACATATCCTCGGTCCACGGATCGGGGAAGATATCGCGCTCCATGGCAGCCACTTCAGCGAGGTCCTTCAATATCATGTCGCGTATCAAGGCTCCACCCGCTGTCATGACGCTTTCCGGAAAGTCGGTGGCAGACCATAGTCCAAAGGTGAGATCGTTGGGTCCAACCGCCGGCCTGCGCTCAACTCCGCGATGCCCCACTGTGCGAGCGTGTCTCCGCCGACCAGCGCTTCCTCTTCGGAAACGATTTCCAGGTTCGGCGTGATCATCGCAGCCCACCTATCGCGATGGCTCAACAAGCCCGGACCGAGAAGTAGGGCAGGAACGGCGGGCGGCCGCCATTCATCGAGAAGTACTGCAACTGGATTTCCCGGTGGACTCCCAACGGCTAGCTGGTAGCAGTAGAATTCGAGTCCGCGATGATGAATCATGCAATAGACAATGGCACCCGATCTGATGTGCTTCGTGACACCCGCACAGGTGGAATTGTCGCCCATCCATTTGCGCCACTGCACTCGGGGTGTGGTCCAACCGGTAATGGGAATGCCGGTGGCCTTGGCCCAACCACAGGCGGTCGCCCAGCCAAGGCGTGTCGCCGTCAGCGAACCAGGACCGGTGACCAAGGCCAAACCGCGGACCTCGGCGCGCGTCATTCCGATTTCGGTTAAAGCGCGGTCGATCAAACCATCCAGCGCATCACCGCGATGTCTCTGGGGTGCGTCGTCCCAGCGGCCGAGCGTCCGATCGCCATCGCTGATTCCAAGCGTCAGCCTCGGAGCGGTACAATCGAATCCCACGACAAGCACGCAAACGTCCTCAACTATGGTTGCGGAATGAGGCAATCTCAATCCGTCGTGAGTATTCGTCGAGTTGGTCGAATGTGACCGTCCATCCCGTCGCGGGCCACAAGGAATGCGCTTTCTCGGCCCACTCGACCAGACAGATGCCCGATAGCGAAAAATACGGCGTGAGCCCGGCGAAATCCAGTTCGTCAGCTGACTCGATCCGGTAGAGGTCCATGTGGTAGATCGGGCATCGGCCCACAAGGCAATTCATCAGCGTGTATGTTGGAGATGGCATCGCCGCCTCCACACCCCAGGCACGCCCCACGGCGCGCGCGAATACAGATTTGCCCGAGCCGAGCGGGCCGATCAGTCCCACCCAGGTTCCCGGATTCAGCAGGTGAGCGAACGCGGTTGCCAACAGCTCCGTTTCGGCTTCAGACTTCGTCACATGCGCACCGGCAGGTGACAGACTGGGCGTGGTCGCTGAGTTCATGTCTGCAGAGCCATTCCGGGAGGTCAGGTGACGGGCCCGCCATCCCATCGCCGTTTGCCGGGGGGCATTCGATTACTTCGGCGTCAACGTGATAACGGGGAGAATCATCTCCGGCAGCGAGATGCCGCCATGTTGGAATGTGTTGGCGAATTTGCGCTGATACTCATTGAAGTTGGTCGGATAAACAAAGTAGAATTCTTCCTTGGCCAAAAGATACGTCGTGTTCATGGTGAACATCGGCAGCCGGTACGTTCGCGGATCCCGGATGATCACCGCCTCCTTGGGGTCGCCATTGAGATTGTCGCCGAACTTGTAGCGCAGATTCGGCGAAGTGTCCTTCCGGCCGTGCGCAACCGAAGCGTGAGTCCCCATAATACTGCCGTGATCGGTCGTGATCACGGCGACAGCATTCGGCTCGCGGGCAATCTTCCGAAGGACTTTCAGCCACGAGGAGTTTATAAACCATGTCTTCATCAGGCCGCGAAACGCGGCTTCATCCGGCGCGAGTTCGTGGAGGATCTCATCCTCCGAATGCCCGTGGGCGAGATGGTCGATGAAGTTGTACACAACCGAAAGAAGGGGTGTATCCTTGTAAGCGGAAAACTTGCGATAGACATTCTCTCCTTCGGCAAAGTCCAGAACCTTTACGTACTTCGGGGCAACCGGGAGACGCACACCCAGCCGGTCCAACTGCTGGTCCAGGAGCTGCCGCTCCAGCCGGTTGCGGGAAAACTCATCCTTGTCGCCGATCTGCCAGAGCTCCGGGTAGAGCCGTTTGATCTCGTCCGCGAACATGCCCGAGAAGATCGCGTTGCGGCTGAACGGGGTGGCCGAAGGGAGGATGGAGAAATACGAATCGCGCTCGATGGTGAAGTACTCAGCCAACTCCGGTTCGATATTCAACCACTGATCCAGCCGAACGCAGTCGATCACAAAGAAGAAGACCTTCTTCCCGGCGCGGAGATGGGGCGCCAGGTGCCGCGTCACGACATCGATTGACAGCGGAGGGCGGTCGGGCGAATCCAGCTGCGCCAGCCACTTCGGGTACTCCCGTTCGACCCACCGCCCGAACTCCGCGTTCCACTCCCGCTTGTGCTCACGGTGCGTCTGATCGAGTCCGAGATTGACGAACAAGTCGAGTTCCAGATCCCAGCGGGAGAGCATAAAGTGCGCCTTGATCCATTCTTTCCAATGCGCCTTTGGCGAGAGTGCATCGCGGAGCGTATTAAAATCTTCGACGTACTTCTTGGCGAGATGCTCGGACTGGATCTTGCGACGCTCCAGCAGCCGCTTGATGACCGAGAGAATCTGGGACGGATTGACCGGCTTCGTGAGATAATCATCGATCTTCTTGCCGATGGCCTGATCCATGATCCGATCCTCTTCCGTCTTGGTGACCATCACAATCGGAAGATTGGGATCGATCTTCTTCAATTCCTCGAGTGTCGTCAGCCCATCCATTCCCGGCATCTGTTCGTCGAGAAGCACCAGATCGAAGCGGCGCTTCTGGATCCATTCGAGGGCATCCTCCCCGGAATGGGCTCCGGTCACCTCGTAGCCGCGCCCCTTCAAAAACAGGAAATGAGACTCGAGCAGCTCGATCTCATCATCCACCCAAAGTAATTGCCGACTCACCATCTGTTCCCTGCCCCTTCACTTCGCATACGCGTTGGCCACCGGTCAACTGTCATCACGCGGGAAGTTCTACGATAAACCGCGTGGCCTGGTTCGGAACTGAATCGTCAAGATACAAATCACCGCCATGGTATTCCATGACAATGCGCCGGGCCAGGGTCAAACCAAGTCCCCAGCCGCGTTTCTTCGTGGTGAATCCGGGGTGAAAAATCTTCTGCTGCTGTTTGCCGGGGATGCCGCGCCCGTTGTCCGTTACCGTGATTTGTACGCCTCCACGGGAACTGGGGCCGCAGTGAACCGCAATTGTGCCCGACTTGGCGTCAACTGACTCCATGGCATTCTTGATCAGGTTCTCGAGGACCCACGCCACCAATTCCGGATTAATCGCGGCCGGTGGGGCAGGCTCTGTGTCCAGGGTAATTCGAACTCCCCTCCCCTGCAGCGGGAGCCGCTCTCGAAAGTACGCAACAACTTCTTCCACGACGGGCTCCACCTGTTGTGGCTTGCGGTCGGGATCGGAGCCAATCTTGCTGAAGCGCTGCGCCACACGGTTCAAGCGCGCCACGTCGGCACGCATGCGCGTCAGGACATAGCCGACGTCGTCAGCGGACTCAGAGCTCTCTTGTTCAGGGGGCACGCACTGCTCTTGCAGCTTCTCCAGCCAACCCAGCAGCGACATGAGGGTGAGCCGTCTCCTTGGCCATGCCGACCCAGATATACCGCTGCTCCTCGCGTTTGATGTTGCTGAAGCTGACGTAGGCAATGACCAGAATCAGGGTGGTCAAGCCAAGCATGATGTACGGAAAGCGGGACGCGGCCCGGATCAGTTCAAAGTTCCCGTAATGAAGATCGTAGAGCGTCCTTCCCTCGTAGACAATCGGCACCGGAGGATACTCCGTACTCATCTGGTCCATCAACGAGATGATCTTCTGCCGGTTGGCAGTGGTCGTATCGTGTTCGTCGATGTCCTTCAAGCCACGCCAGTAAAGCGGTTTCCCGTCGGGGTCGGTGACGATGATCGGGAAGTCGCTCCTGCTGATGATCTGATCGAACAGATAGCCGATTTCACCCGGATCGGTTGATTCGGCGGCGCGTTTCCATTGGCCAGCATAGGCATTGGCCAGCCGGGCTTCAGACGCCTTGAGTTCGCGAACCATTTTTTGAGTCGAGTACGCCAGCAGGATCGCGATGGCCACAACCCCGAGGATCAGGAGACCCTTAAAGGCCAAAGGGAGCCCGGCGTATCCGGTTCGGCCGTGAAGCACGGTTCCAAACCGCCGGCGAATCGCTTTGGTGATTACCTGGTTCATAGCTGAACCGCCACGAAGACTCGCGTCACGATCAGGAGATCTCGGTCTGCCCGCCCATGTACGGCACAAGAATCTCGGGAACCATGATCGAACCTTTGGCCGTCTGGTAATTCTCCCAGATGGCGATCATCGTGCGCGGCAGCGCCAGTCCCGAACCGTTGAGCGTGTGAGGGAAGAATGGCTTTCCTCCGCCCTTTGGTCGTGCCCGCAGGTTCATTCGGCGCGCCTGAAAATCGACGAAATTCGAACAGGAAGAGACCTCCAACCATGTGTCGACACCGGCGGAGTAGACTTCCAGATCGTAGCATTTCGCCGCCGCAAACGACAAATCGCCCGTTGCCAGCAGCTTGACGCGATACGGAAGTCTGAGTGCCTGCAGAATCGCCTCTGCATCAGCCAGCAACAATTCCAATTCGTCATAGGAATGTTCCGGCTCTACGACTTTGACGAGCTCGACCTTGTCGAACTGGTGGACGCGTAACATGCCGCGCGTGTCCTTGCCATGCGCCCCGGATTCGCGGCGGAAGCAGGGCGTGTACGCCACGGCCTTCTGAGGCAGCAAGTCGGCGGAGATGATGGCACCGGCACTCAAATTGGTCAGTGGGACTTCGGCGGTCGGGATCAGATACAGATCGTCCGCTTCGATGTGGTACATGTCCTCCGCGAGTTTGGGCAATTGTCCGGTGCCCTGCATGGTGCGCGCCGTCACCAGGTACGGCAGGCGATGTTCGAGGTAACCGTGCGCCGTATGCCGGTCGAGCATGAAACTGACCAGCGCGCGCTGCATTTTGGCGCCCGCGCCTTTGAGCACGAAGAAACCCGATCCGGAGACATTGGCGCCGGCGGCCCCATCGTAAATCCCCAGCGTCTCGCCAAGCTCCCAGTGTGGCGCTGGTTTGAACGCCAGTGACGGCTTCTCACCCCAGTAACGAAGTTCTTGATTCGCCGATTCGTCTCCTACAGGGACATCCGAGTTTGGAATGTTCGGAATGCGCAGTTGCAGTTGGAGGATTTGTTCCTCGACCACCCGGAGCGATTCATCGAGAGCCTGTGCCTTGTCCGAAACGGCGCGCATTGCCAGGATCGCATCGGACGCATCACCGCCGGCCTTCTTGGTCTTCGCCACGTTTTCGGACGCGACATTCTTCTGATGCTTTAGGGCCTCCACCTCACCGATGATGTCGCGACGGCGCCCATCGAGTGCCAACAACTCGTCGAGTTTGTCCGCTTCGTTCTTATTGGCGATTGCCTGCCGAACGAGGTCCGGATTCTCCCGGATGAATTTGAGATCCAGCATGATGTTCCAGATTCTCCTTTGGAAAAAACCAGTGCTGCCAGAAGTCGTGATCAATCGGCGTTCAGGGACCGATTCTTCACCGCGGCAAATCCCGATCCGGTCAATCCGGATGCCGGCACGCTCCCATCGGCGCCATCCGAATCGGCTTCGAGTGACTCATCGTCACATGCGTATCCTGGGACGACGGCATGAAGCGTCTCCAGGGTTCGCTCCAGATCGCCATCGCGCGCGATCGCGATCAGATCGGTGATCCGAGATTCAAAGTCGGGCGCGGCATCATCGACCGCATCGATGAGCCAGATTTTGTCGTGGGAGGACCGGCGGGGAGTGCAACCGGGGCCAAAAAGATCCTCGGCCAGCTTCTCCCCTGGACGCAGACCGATGAATTTGAGCTTGATGTCGTGGTCCGGTCTCAACCCAGAGAGTGCGATCAGGTCGCGCGCCAGATCGGCGACACGCACCGGATCGCCCATGTCCAATACCAGAAGCTGTCCATTATTCCCAATTGCTGCCGCTTGCAGGACGAGCAGCGCCGCTTCACCGACGGTCATGAAATAGCGCGTGACATCGGGATGCGTCACCGTGACCGGACCGCCGGCCCGGATCTGGCGTTCAAATAGTGGGACAACGGAACCACTTGAGCCCAAAACATTGCCGAAGCGGACGCTCACGAATTTCGTCCGTCCCTCTTCGGCACGCCGCAAGGCCAAAAGCTCAGCCGCGCGCTTGGTGGCGCCCATGACACTTCGCGGACGGACGGCTTTGTCAGTGGACACGTTCACAAACGTGCCTACCCCGCGTTCCAATGACCAGTCCATCAGGAAACGCGATCCACCAATGTTGTTCAGCACGACGGCATCGGGGTAATGCTCCGCCAGCGGAACCTGTTTGTAGGCTGCCGCATGGAAGATCACCTCGGGAATCTGCCGTGCGAACTTCCTGTGGAATCGGGTGCGGTCGGTGATGTCGATCAAAACGCCTTCGACATTGCTCGCGTCGCCGCTTCGGGTCAACTCTTCGAGGAGATCGTGGAGGGCATTCTCGGCGCGGTCGACCAGGAAGACCTGAGCCGGTTTGAACGGGAGAATCCGCCTGACCAGCTCGCTGCCGATGGAGCCAGCGGCACCGGTCACCATGATACGGCGCCCGGCGAGCAATCGGCCCAGCATCGAAGGATCGGTTTCGACCGGTGCGCGGCGGAGGAGGTCCTCGACCTGTACGGCGCGCGTCTGGCCCACACTGACACGGCCGTCGATGATCTCGCGCAACGATGGTACAGTCTTGAACGGCAGGCCGGTCATGGCACAGGCCGCAACAATCTCGCGCATCTGTGCACCGGTCGCCGACGGAATGGCGATCAGAATTTCCTCAGCGCGAAATCGGCGCGCCGCTGAAGCCAGCTGTCTCTGGTCGCCGACGATAGGGACACCGTGCAATCGTGCCCCATGTTTTCGGGGATTGGAGTCTATCAGCGCCACCGGAATCAGGCCACTGGGATTCTTGGTCAGCTCGCGCACCAGCATCTCGCCGGCATCTCCGGCACCGACGATCAAGATTCGCCGACCGCCCCGCAGGTATCGAGGCGGGAACTCCCGGAGGGCACGCAGGGCGAATCGGCCGCCACCCAGGAGGATGACCATGAGCACCCAATCGATCAGGAACACAGACCGTGGATACCCCGGAACTCCGAAGAAGAAGACCGGTAATACCAGCAAGCCGGTCCCAGTCGTTACGGCCTTGAGAATCGACATCAGGTCATTGATCGAAGCGTAGCGCCACACTCCGGAGTAGAGACGAAAATAGATGAAGGCCGCAATGCGGACGAGAAAGACGAGAGGCAGTGTATTCCAGAACGCCACCATGGCGTCCGAGGTGATCCGGCCGTCGAAGCGCAGCCAGAAAGCCATGTAGTAGGAAACGACGACCAGGACCGCGTCCGACCCGAGAATCGCCAGCCGGGGACCAGCGATATTGAAGGACTCAGTCCGGTCGGCCCCTCGGAACCGCAGGATTGGCAGCAACCTCCCGCCACCGAGGAGTACCAGGAGCGCCAACCAGTAACCGACAAGAACCGTCCGTGGCTCCGCGAAGGGACGCGTGGGATCGAACGTCAGCACGGCCAGCAGGAGGGTACCGAAGGTGACCGCGTGAAAAAGACGAGTGAGCTCGGCGGTGATCGTCCGGTAACCCGCTGTCCGATAGAGGCCGAACAACGCGAAGACCACCAGCCAGCAGACAGAGATCCACCAGGCCGGGCCCAGATAGTCGACAGGCGGCACCGGAACGTCAGCTCCCGGCGACCCCATTCGGAACCGCAGCCAGAAGACGACAACAAACGCCACCTGAAGGGCCACCAGGTCCCAGACAATCCAGCGCCAGCGCCCGATGTACTGTGACAAAGACTTCAAAAAACCGTTCTCTGGAGGCGATTCTCCCACGCCTTCATGATACCAGCATTCGCGGTTTTTTGCCAGTGCAATCCGCCCCGCCACGGGCTTCGGCCGGGAAGTGGAGTCATGGCTTTCAACGAGTTAGCGGGTTCCCACCATTTGACGAACCAAGTCGCAGAGCGCGACACGCCGACGTTCGAGATCGAAGTTCTCAACAATGCGCTGACGGGCGAACGTCCGACGATCTTCCGATGCGGATAAGGCCGCGGTAATAGCCTTGCTTGCCGATTCTGGAGTCAGGTCATCAAGATAGTACCCGGCATCTCCGGCAACTTCCGGAAGTGCGCCATTGCGCGACACGACGGGAATGCAGCCGCAGGCCATCGATTCAGCGAGGGCGAGGCTGAAACTCTCGTGCACAGAACCCTGGAAGTACACCGATGCCGCTTGGTACCGACGAATCAGGTCATCCCCGTATTGGGCGCCGAGCCAGGTGAGATTCGGTGGCAGTTTGGAAACGAACTCCAAACCGGCGCGGTCGGCGACAGATCCTATTGCCGTGAACTGCTCCTTCGGCATCCGCATCGCGGCCTCACGGAAGAGTTGCCAGCCTTTGACGATCAGCGTGCTGCGGTTGATAACACCCACACACAACACACCCTGACGCCTCGGAGCCGTGCCGACCTGAAAACGTTGCGTGGAAACTGCGTTGGAAATACGAGTCGTCTTCGGGATGATCTCAGGATACAGTCTGAATACTCGTTCTTCCATCACGCGCGAGACGACCGCGACTCGCCTCGAGTTTGCGAGAACCCATCGCAGCAGCCGCGCTCGGAGTGAACCGGGAGGAATGCCATAGCGGATTCCTGGTATCCAAAAAGCTTCGTATCCGCCGATGACTGTCAGAATCGGTATTCCACGCGTCCGCGCCAACCAAACACTCGGGGGCGAATGCCGTCCGGCGAACCAAATGACCATCGCGTCTGCGTCCCGAACCTCATGCCGCAGTCGCGGAATCGAAGTGGGGTTTTCGTACGGGAACAACACGGCGTCAAACTGAGACTGAAGGATCTCGAAATCCTGCCGGATGAACGTAGCGACAGGAGTGGGCGCCACAATAAGGACACACGGCCGTTTCGCCTTCGGATCGCGACTATCGGAAGTGATCGTGGTTGACATGCTCAGAGTCTTGCTTCGGCCTGGTGAGCGAGTCAGAAATCGGGTCTATCCGCACAAACAGACTCCTAAGCGAAATGAAATACTTCAGTCAGGGTTGGAATCACTCCCTGGCGGCAGATCACATTCCATGAGTACGGCCGTGCGGCCTCGATCAAACCCGCGGAAACGGACGGTTTCCCTTGCGCCAAGCACTCGGAAATGGCAGAATCATAGGGTGCTGGCTGGCTAGGCACCAGTGTAACGACACCCGTGAACTTCCGCATATCCGGCAGATCCGTCGCCACCACCGGAACACCACTGGCAAGATATTCTGCAAGCTTGAGCGGCGCCATTACTCGCGTGAATCCAGTATCGAGCAGTGGAACCAATCCGACGTCCAATCTTTGCAGCAAGCCCGGGACTTGGGACTGTGGCCGCCGACCCAGAAAATGGACATTGATCAATCGCTTCAGGTCTTGGATGGCCGATTCGTTTTCGACAGGCCCGATGAAAACCAGATTCCACTGAGGCCGGTTGCGAAAGACGGCTTCCAGCAAGTCGAAGGCGACGCCTGTACGGGCATTGCCAAGATACCCAATTCGCGGCTGGCTGATAGAATCGATGGGGTCGGCCGACTGAGCGGCAGGCGAAAAGAAGTACTCCGGTACCCCGTTGGGCAGGCACTCCAGCCGCCTCGCGAAGGCTGTGCGGGGAATGCCCAGGCCCTCCGTGGTAACAAATGTCAGATCGGCGGATTTGAGTGTCTTCTGCTCCCTCGTCCAGGTGTTCTCATCGAATTCCCCGGTGGGACGCCAGCGGTACTCATCGTAGCACTCATAAACCTTCCCCGCACCCTCCATCGTGCCGAACACCCAATCCTGGACGGGATGATAGATCCACTGTATGATCCTTGTGGCCCGTGGAAAGTACTTTGAGAGAGTCGTCTTCAGTTGAGCGGCCATCAACCTTCGTTTGATGCCGACGAGTGTCTCCGAGCGTTGGGCGATTCTCTCATGAAATGCCAGGCGGGGGGTCATAATCCAGATGCGGCGATCCGGCTCAGGCTCCACCCGTGTATGCCAAATCCCAGTCCAGAACTTCCGAGGATATTTGAGTGGCGTCACATCGAACGTGATCGGCCGGTTGACCAGGAGCAAGGCGACACTGCCGGGAAGCTCCCTGGCAAGGGCCAACAGCATCTCGCGCCGGTGTGTGAGGTGAAAATCGCCCGGCAGGTGGACGATGATCACTGTTTGGATGCGATCGTTGGGCTGCATGGTCGGCGCAAGAAACGGAGTGAAGACCTGACTTATGAGCGGGAAGAAGGCCGCTTGATCGCCGCTCTGATGGATGCGAATTCCACTAATTCAATCCTCGGCGCAGCCCACCAAATTCCCACGAAACACAGACAGGCCCCTACAGACAACCTGATAGTCGCGATAAGCGCCGAGGAGAGCTCGGGCAGCGCGTGTATCAAACCGACCGTCACCAGTGATCCACAAGAGCAGACGACACCCAATCCGATAAGAATCTTGGCCCAACCTCGCCAGCGCGCCAGCAGAGAACCTGGCAAAGCCACGGCCAGGACACACATCCCGATGACATACCCGGCCACGGCCGCGGCCGCGAGGCCGGCTGTCCCTCCCTGGTCAACCCACAGGATACTCAAGAACCACTTGGCGATGATTCCCAGACTGGATGCCAGAAGCAAGGGCCCCCAGCGGCGAAGGGCATAGAATACCTTGGCCGCAATTGCCATTAGCACGTTGGGAATCAGTCCCATTGTGTAGACAAACAAAGTTGAAGCGGTGAGCTGACGCGATGCTTCGCCGAATGCCCCACGCTGGTAGAGCAGCCTCGTCACATCGTTGGCAAAAAAGAGCATCCAGATCGTGACCGGCACAACCACGAGCAACGACCAGCGAATGGCTTTGTCGAAAATATCCGAGGCACGTGCCATATTCCGATCATGAATCGCCGTCGAAAGGAATGGGAGAATCGCCGTCCCCAGCGTCAGTCCACAAATCGAAACGGGCATGGTCGCGATCAGGCTTGAGTACTGAAGCGAAGCAATCGAGCCTTCGGCAAGGTATGAGGCCAGATGACGATCAATGACCGAATACAACTGCGGAATCGAGTCTGCCAGCAGCACGAGCGGCACCCAGAACTTGATGCTGACACCGGCAGATTCGGCAGCGATGGGGTCCGGAACCGGCATAGCGACATCCGTCCGGCCTCGGGCCGGGAGCAGATTCCAGAGAGCCGCCGCCGCACCACCGGCTACAAATCCCCATGCCAGTGTCCGCGCACCGCCACTGGGGAACAACCAAATGGCCACGATCATCACCGCGCTTTGCCACATCAGTGACAAGCCCGCACGCAGGAATCGCCGCTGCGCCAGCAGCCGGCTTCGGGTCAGCGCTTCGATCGTGGCCATCGCGATGGCCACGGCTGTGATGCGAAGCACAACGACGGTCTCCTCCCGGTACTCGGGAGGGAATCCCGCGTTTGTCAGCCCGGCCAGGGGCTTGGCCAGCACCCAGGCACCAGCGGAAAGCAGAGCCATCACGCCCAGCAGCCACACCGCCTGCCGTCGTACGTGAATCCGTCCACTCCTCTCAGCGAAAAGCGGGACAAACGCATTCGGGATTGAGTGGAATGCGATCGTGACGACCATCGCGGGCAACGTCATCGCCGCGAGATAAATGTCCACGGTATGCGTCGTCCCATACGCGGAAGCGATAACCGCCTCGCGCAGGAATCCGACGAGCTTGGCGACAGCGGTGGTCGCGATCAGAATCAGGCCGGCATGCCGCAGGGACGTGTTCGTCATCGATTCGGCCCGCTACCAACAACACTCATGGCGAGGGGATCCCAAGCTATGACAGATCGGCGCGCAATCGCTCCACGATTCTTCGGGAGGGATCGCGCATACGGAAGTACCGGTCGGGAGCCGGCTTGATGCGGAACGGCCGGCGGAGCGCCACTCTCACACCATCCTGATCGAGATCGACAATGCGGTTGGCACCGCAAGTAACAGTTTCAATCCACTCGGTCCGGTCGCGCAACGTGAGACACGGCGTCCTGGCCCAGCACGCCTCACGTTGCACGCCTCCGGAGTCAGTAAGCACAGCACGCGCATTCCGCACGAGTGTCAGGGTGCGCGCATGATCAAGCGGTTTGGTCAGCACCAATCGCGAGTGCCGACTCAAACTCGACCAGAGCCGGTTTGCGATCAGATTCTTACGGGTACGCGGGTGGACAGCGAATATGGTCCTCCGATCAAGCGACTTCACAATGCCAACAAGTCTTTTCAAACGGATGGGATCGTCGACGGTTTCCGCCCGATGGCTTGTGACAAAGTAGTATTCGCCAGGCGTGACGCCGAAATGCGCGAGGAGTTCTGTGTCCATTCGGTTGGCACCCATCCGGCAGAACGACTCGTAGAGCACATCACCCACACCGTAGTTTCCGACCGTCAGGCCTTCTCTCCTCAGATTTGTAATCGATGTGCTGGTGGGACAAAAGCGCCACGTCGCCAGATGATCGGCCACGATGCGGTTCTTTTCCTCAGCAGAATCCAGAGAAAATGAGCGCAAGCCGGCCTCAACATGTGCCACCGGAATGTTGTGATAAGCTCCCGCCAGCGCAGCGCCAGCGGTGGTACTGGTATCACCAAAGGTGATGAGCGCATCCGGTCGCAGCTTCTTGAAAGCTCGGTCCAGGGCATCGGCGATACCGGCAACCTGCCCCGCCGCCGTATCGCGCTTGATTCCAAGGTGGACATCCGGTTTCCGAAGGCCTCCGCCGGAATAGAATGTGCCTGCCATCTCATAGTCATAGTGCTGGCCCGAGTCGATCAAGACCGACCGGAAGGAGCCCTCGAGCAACTCCCACAAGGTTGAGAGCTTGATCAGTTGGGGACGTGTTCCGAAGGCAGAGACAACAAGCGGCCGTGATGAACGCCTCCGGCCGGAACGGCCCGCCGCGCGCGACCGCCCGCGAGATGCTGTCGCGCCGGTGCCCGATGCACTCATTTGAAGAATGCTTTGATCCCGTCGATTACCGCTGCTTGCTCGGCCTGGGTTAAATCCGGGAAGATCGGAATGGACACCACGGAGACAGCCGCCTTCTCGGCAACCGGAAGGTGTGTGCCCGCACCCGGCAGCCCGGCGAAGCACTGCTGCGCGTGCAATGGCAGCGGGTAGTAGACTTCCATTCCGATGCCCAGTCCCTTGAGATGAGCAGTCAGACCATCGCGACGGTCTGTGGCAATCGTGTACTGATTATAAATATGGTAGGCGTTCGCCGTGCGCTTGGGGAGGATCAAATCCCCGACACCGGCCAATTCCTTGTCATAGACATCGGCATGCGCGCGCCGTTGTTCGTTCCATGTGTCGAGATGTTTGAGTTTGACCGAGAGGATCGCGGCCTGGATTGTGTCCAAGCGCGAGTTATAGCCGATGATGCCGTGATAATACTTTGGTTTGGCTCCGTGGGCGCGCAGCATACGCACATTGTCCGCAACTCCGGGATCATCCGAAATGATCATCCCGCCGTCGCCGGCCGCACCGAGATTCTTGCTGGGGAAAAAGGAGAAACATCCCGCCTTGCCCCATCGGCCCGCCGTCATGCCTTTGTACGAGGCGCCAATGGCCTGGGCCGCATCCTCAACGATGGCCAGATGGTGCGCATCGGCGACCGCGCGGAGCTTATCCATGTCGGGCATCTGGCCGAACAAATGGACCGGCATGATCACTTTGGTCTTCTTGGTGACCTTCTGTTCGATCAATGCCGCATCGATGTTGTAATCATCTTTGGAGATATCGCAAAAGACCGGCGTGGCGCCTACATGCGTCACGGATCCGGCGGTGGCGAAAAACGAAAATGTCGGCACGATCACTTCGTCACCCGGCCCGACACCGACAGCGCGGAGCGCCAGGATGAGCGCATCGGAGCCCGACGCCACTCCCATCGCATGCGCCACACCGAGCTTTTCCGAGACTTCCTTCTCAAACGCGGCGACCTCGGGTCCCATGATGAATTTCGAATGGGCCAACACCCGGGCAACAGCCGCATCGATTTCGATTTTCAGACTTTGATACTGTCTGGTTAAATCAAGCAAAGGCACTGGCATTACACTCTCCTGGCATTATGACTTCTTCTGAACATCGGGCCAATTCTGCGCGTCAAGTAACTGTTCGGGGGGAACCGGTCGCATGGTCTTCGCAGGGATTCCAGCGACGATCATCCGCGCCGGTGCGTCTTTGGTCAAAAGGGCGCCCGCCGCTACGAGGGCATCGTCGCCGACATTCTTCCCCGGCAAGATCACGGAACCAACGCCGAGACGGCTGCCACGGCCCACGGTGACGCCTTTGAAGTGCTTGAACCTCTCCTCAGTGCGTCCGACAAAATTGTCGTTGGAGGTCAGCACGCCGGGAGCCACGAACACGCGATCGCCAATCGTCGAATAGGCCGTGATATAGACATTCGTCTCCAGCTTGCAGTACCGTCCCACGGTGCAGAAGTTCTCGACCGCCACACCCCGGCCAATGATGGTGAAATCACCGATGGTCACGTTTTCGCGGACGGTGGCAAGATCGGCGATGAGCACTTTCTGCCCAATGCTCGCGCCCCGGTAAACGACGACATGCGTCCCGATGATCGCTCCTTCGCCGACACGTGCCGGTGGCAATTCGGCGAGTTTGGTGACGGCGGTATTGGCAGCGCGCATCGGCAGTTTTCCGATCACAGCGCCATCATCAATGCGCACGCCGGACCCGATCACGGTATCCGCTGCCAGCACCACATGATTGCCCACTTCACACCCGGAGCCAATGACTACGCGGGGACCAACGACACAAAACTCACCCCAGCGGATTCCCTCCGCTACTCGCGCGGTCGGATCAATAATGATACTCACGGTTTCTTCTCCTCGTCGGGAAATGCAACCTCAACAGGCGTGCCGCCGGATTGCAGCGACCGCTGGGCGGCCTCAAGCACACGCAAAACCCGCAGCCCGTCATTCCCATCCGACCGGGGCGGTTTGCGATCATGTATCCTGTCGATAAAATGCCGGCATTCAACCGCCAGCGGTTCCGCATTGTCGACCTTGGGAATATGGACCTCACCGGTTCTCAAGGTCAGGTATTCGGCGTACGTGTTGTAGTCCATGGTCACGTCCACGCCTTTATCAAAGATCGTAATTCGCTGGGCGGGGTCGGTGTCAGAAAACACGGCCATTTGTTTCTGGCCGACAATGGTGAGCGAACGCGCCTTGTGCGGATCCAGCCAGCTGGTATGCACGTGCGCCATCATTTTCTCATTATACCACATGGTCAGGAAGACAACATCCTCGATGCCGGGACGCAGATACGACTGGCCTACGGCGGCCACGCGATGCGGCAGTTCACCAAGAAGGTATGAAATCATTGAGATATCGTGCGGCGCAAACGACCACATGGCATTCTCGATATCGCGCAACTTGCCCAGATTCACGCGCGTGGCATACAGGTAGTACACTTTGCCGAGTCCGCCATCTTCGATGTACTTCTTGAGCCATTCGACAGCGGGGTGATATTCCATGATGTGTCCGACCATCAGAATCCGGCCGTTGCGCCTGGCTTTCTCCACCAACTGCCCGCCCTGTTCCAGATCAAGGACGAGCGGCTTCTCCACAAAAACATCCTTGCCGTGATCGAGCGCAGCACTCGCCAGTTCGAAATGGCTCGCGGGTGGCGTTGATACCACGATGGCTTCCACATCCGAAGAGAGAACCTGCTTCACATCATCCGTAACCTTCAATCCCGGATATTGAGCGGCCGCCTTGGCCCGGGCATCCGGGAGCGCATCGCAGGCAATCGGAACCACGGAATGAATCCCGCGGGAGAACTCGCGCAGAAGATTCTTCCCCCACGCACCTAATCCAATGACGCCAACGCGAACGGGGCGGGTGGATCCTGACGGCGAACTGCTCATGCCTTGATTCTCCTCAAATTCTCACGTGCGGGTAGATCGTTTGCCCGGCCGCAGAGATGCCCACGCGGTGGCCAGCGAGTTGTACCGGACTGGGTCGGTCACAGCCAGCTGAGACAAATACTCACGGACCAGTATCAGCGCGGCTGCCAGGCACATGCCCACGAGGAATGTGCCGATCCCGATCAGCGCCCGCCTGGGACTCACTTTTCTCCCGCCGCGCTCGGCCCGATCCAGTACAGAGAACGAGGGCGTATCGCGCCGCTCCTGGATTCGCGCGTTTTCGTATTGTTCGGTCAGAAGCGTGTAAAGCGCCTCAGCGATCTTGACGTCTCGCACTCTCTCAGCCAACTCCTGGCCGATGCGCGGCAGACCGGCGATTTCTTTCGACGTCGACGCAATACTGTCGCCCATCGCGGACGATTCCATGTCCTCAAGTTGCTTGCGCGTCTCACGAATACGCGTGCGGAGCTGCCGCACGCGGAAGTGCTCCTCGGAGAGTGTGCCTTCGAGTGTCGACAATTCGATTTGATCGGCAGTCAACTGGGCCTTGAGTTTGGCGGCATTGCCGACCATCGCGGTGATCTGTGCTTCAAGCGCAACACTGCGGTGACGGCTCTGGAATTCTTCCAGCGCGCGGCTCGCCAGGTCAAGCTGCGCCTTGGTTTCGGTCAGCCGGCCCTCGACAAACTCGCGGGTGCGCCGCGCCTTGTTGGTGACAATCGCCCGATTGAGGCGGTCGGCTTCGTCAACCAAAGCATTGACCAGCGTGTCAGCAAAAAACCGATTGCGATCACTCGCCCAAAAACCGACAACACCGGTTTGCTCCACTTTAACGCCGCTTTGGCTCAAAAGCCGGCCCACGGCTTTATCGAAACTGATGCCCCAGCGCCGATCCAGCCCATACCTGGTTACCAACGAGTCACGGACGGTGCGCGACATCAATACCGCACCAAGGATGTCTGACGGCGTGGCCATCAGCGGCAACGACATGCCACCGGAGGCCAATGACTTCAGATCACCCAGTGGCACACTCATACTTTGGAAATCCCTCTCGGGAGGGAGGATGCTGACCGTCGAACGGTACACGTTCGGGAACAGGAACGAAACCAGAACCACGATGATGGTCACTACGAGCGGATAGAGCCACAGAAGGCGCCGCTCGCGTACAAGAACCTCAATCAGACGAAGTCCACTTCCCAGGCCCCCGGATATTGCGCCCCCGTCATCACTTCTCTGCGATCGGCTCACTGGGGTGCTCATCTCGTTGCCTGATGGATTACCAAGTAGATGGTTGCGAGGCTGGATGCGACAAGGAGCGTTTCCTTAACGCCATTCCAGAAGTGCTTTTCGCGCCTCGTCGGTACCACGACCAAGTCGCCCGGCTCGATCATCTTCACATCGTTCTTTCTCAGTGCCGTGCCAGTGCCGGCCTTGACGATGAAAGTGCCGCCTCGATCCGCCCGCCAAGAATATCCTCCGACACGTTCCAGATAGTAATTCAGATCCCCGCCGGGCCTATAGGTAACCAGCCCGGGCTGCACG
The DNA here is from genome assembly GCA_016235085.1 of Candidatus Zixiibacteriota bacterium. Taxonomy (GTDB): domain Bacteria; phylum Zixibacteria; class MSB-5A5; order WJJR01; family WJJR01; genus JACRMA01. Next base: position 30,038 of record JACRMA010000041.1, on the reverse strand, counting down.
ACACGTCCAATCACGTTAATGAATGCGACCTTCGCGGGTACGATGACCACATCCTGATCGGACAGGATTACGTCATACTCCTTTTGCCCGCCCTTGAACAGCCGGACAAAGTCGGTTGAAATCCGCCCTGGCTCGCTCATGGCACGGGCCGACATCCAATCCGTCTCGGAACGGGAGAGCAAGTCCGCCGGCAGCCGCGCGACACGCTTCTCGTATTCGATGAGCCAGTTCTGAGACGCGGAACGAATGATCGAAGCATGCTCCAAGTCCGCATCTGGTGTAAATCCACCCGCCGAATCGATGACCTCGTGCAACGGCACCCCGACTTTCGGGAAGATGTAGACTCCTGTGCGGCGGACTTCGCCGATCACTCGCACGGAGAGCTTCTCGCGGAACTGGTCAACACCTCGCACGATCAACCGGTCATCCGGCAGCAATTCCGTACGACGCCACTCACTGAACTTGCTGCCCGCCGACCAGTCATAACGCCGGGAAACGGATTCCCCGGAATGAAATCGCCAGAGTTCCAGAAACGTGGTGTCGGCATTCGGCGCCAGACCGTACGCCAGGTTCAGAAGATCTTCAACCGTCTCGCCGGGGACGAATTCGAACTGAGCCGGGCCATTAACCGCGCCGGCCACTTCAATGGTTCCCCAACGCGGGTCCTTCTCGGGAACGTTGATGATGTCGCCTTCGGTCAGGTAGGGATTGGCCGCACGCCGTCCGAGCCGCTCGAATGCGATCAGGTCCACTCGCGATTCTTCAGCACCGCGCAACAGGCGAATTGAGCGACGGCCCGCGTGATCATTCAGCCCTGCGAGTAAGAGGACTTCCGATGCTCTTGTGTTGGCCGTAACAATATGAAGCCCGGGATTGCGAACGGCGCCGCTGACGGTCACACGGAATCGCCTTACTTCGGTCAGCGACACGGTCACCGTGCTTCGCGGGTAATAACCCTTCAGCAGTTTCGTGAGGTCTTCCCGAACCTGAGCCAGCGTCTTGCCCCGCACCGATTCGGCCCCAACGATCGGCAAAACGACCGTGGCTTCGGGTGTCACCATCACGTCGAGTGTTATCGGGGCTTCACCGACAACGCCGATTCGTAATCCGTCGCCGGGTCCGATCAGATACTCGGTCGCATCGATGACCCGATCCAGGAAGACGGGGCCGGCCTGCAGACCGGTCAGTGAGTCCAGCTTCGCCGCCGGACGGACTTCTCTTACGGTCGGCGGCGCCTCTTCGGCCCAAGCGGAACGGCTGGTCAGCGACAACCCGGCTATTCCCCCGAACACACCGGCCCAAGCGGCACCCAAGACGGCGATCCGGCGTAGCGGCATTCGGAGATGTATAATTGCTGGAATCAGTGTCACTGCTGTCACCTGGTTTCCAAAGAAGCGACCAATATTCGCCCTTGGAATCGTTCAGTCAAGCAAACTAACTCCGCGAGGAGCATGCGAGGAGCGGGTGGGCGGTGCGAAGACCGGGATTATTCTGCGGCATCCCGCCATTCTGCGAGCCGCTTGGTCCATTCATCAGCAATGGATTCGGACCGTTCGGGAGTTGAGGTTTCGACCAAAAGCAGGAAGTGGGCCGTCCGCCGTCCTGGCGCCATCCACACAGTTGCATCTTCATACACAAGCCGCACACCATCAACGAGTTGCCGCGGCGTGGAGTGTGTGTAATCCATGATGCGCCGCATCAACATCCCCTTGAGATTCCATGGGCAGGCGATCTTCGCTTCGACCATTGCACCCGGTTGGACTTCTTCGACCAATTGGGACAAGTCGGTATCGGTCAGCGCCAGCAATTCCAGGAGGAAGATCAGACTCGCCATGGCATCGGTGCCCCGCTGCCAGGAGGGGAGAATGAACCCACCACGCGTGCCGGCGACAAAATCCACGGATTCTGACGCCGCCGCCCGCATCATGGCCAGATGATCGTTTTTGACACGAATGACCTTCCCTTTGGACCGCGCCGCAAGGTTCTCGATTTCGCGCGTGGCCGCGACCGGAACCGCTATCGTGGCACCGGGGTGGATCCGCCAATACAACCCCGCCATCGTCAGAAGCAGTTGTTGGGGCGAGAGGACAGCCCCAAGACGGTTGACGACAACGATCTTCTCCCCTGGCGGGTTGACTGAAACGCCCAAGTCACACTCAACGGCCTGGGAGATGCGGGAAAGCGCACGATGGTTGGAGCGACCGCCCCCGGTCTCCTGCCGGCCAGGCGTGACGTTTAGCGAGGTCGCTTCAACGCCCATCTCGGAAAGGATTGGCGGCAGAATCGTGCCGGCCAGCCCGCCACCGTAGTCGACAACCAAACGGAAATTGTGCGACCGGATTGCCTCCACATTGACCTGATGCAAGAGATCCTGACGGTATCTCGCCAGAACCTCCTCGGGGTAAGAGATCGAACCGATGTCGCTGGGATCAACTCGGCGAAAGTCCTCGCTGAAGAAGAGCCGCTCGGCGGATTGCGTCGTGCCTGCCGGCAAGTCGAATCCCTCGTGATCAAAGAAGATAATGTCGGTTGATTGCGGGATATCGGGTGACGAGCGGACGTAAACGCCAGCACGGCCCCCCCCATGTTTCAAGTCGAATCGGACAATCGGGACGATCGTATCGCGGAGATCACGAATATTCAGCCCCGCCGAGGCGATTCCCGACTTAAGCGCCTCGCCAACCGTCCGCCCTTCAACTGTTCGGTCGCGCCCCAGGACGACCGTACCCAGTGGATCAAACATGGAGGCGAATGCGGCACCCAATCGGGCGGCGAATTCCGGTGTAATTTCGCGATTCGTCAACCCGCTGACTTTGGCATCGGTGAACAGCTCCCGATTGTATTGTTCACCCCAGACAATGCTCGAAGCCACGGTTGCGCCCTCTTCCACGCGCTTCCGGGGCCAGATACGGCAGTTGGCCTTAATCGTCGCATTGGCGCCAATCCGGCACATTTCCGAGACAATCGTCTTCTCGGCCAGATTGACGCCGTCACCCAACCGTACACCCGTTTGGACAATTGTCTCTTCCAGAATGGACTGGGAACCGACCGTCACCGCAGACCACAGCACGGACCGGCTAATCTGAGTGTTGCTTCCAATCACAGTGCCCGGCCCGATAACCGAATCGGCCAGGTGGGCGCCATTGCCGACCGAAACGCGCTCTCCCAGAAAGACCGTGCCTTCAAAAGTGGCATCTTCGGCAATCACACAGTCCGGCGCCTGGATGATTACGGCCCCTTTGTGCTTGCGCTCGGGATAGGGCCAGCGCACATCCACTTTGCGGTCGAGGAGGTCACGACTGGCCTGCGCGTACTCGGCCAGATTGCCCACGTCGCGCCAATACCCCCCGCTGACATACCCGAACAACGAATGGCCTTGGCTCAGCGATTGGGGAAAGACATGCTTACCGAAATCGGTGAATTGCTCTGCCGGCCACGGTTCGATTAAGGACTTTTCGAGGACGTAGATCCCAGTATTGATCGTGTCGGAGAAAACCTCGCCCCACGCCGGCTTTTCCAGGAACCGCACCACGCGTCCGTCGGGATCGGTCACGACAATCCCGAACGCGAGCGGATTCTCCCGCCGCGTTAGAACCATGGTGCCCTCGGCCCCCGGTCGGAGAGTTGCGACTTCGCATGGCGCACGCTGCCGGCTGTGCCGTAATCCGCGTCGGGCCGGACATACTCCAGATGAACACCAAACTTCTCACCATCACCGAAATGCTCGATGATCGCGTCGGGTTGAAAGTATAGCAGAACCAGTATCTTGTTGAACCGATGCTTGGCCAGCAGCTCGATTACGTATTCCATCAGCGGCCGATTGCCAACCGGAACCATCGGCTTGGGAACCGAGACGGTCAACGGCTTCAGCCGCGTCCCAAATCCCCCCGCCATCACAACCGCATTGCACAAATGCTTAGTCGACATGTCTTATTGACAACACCTTCCGCATCAACGGCGCCTCAGATCAATCAATCAAGGTTGGAGTCCATGAGGCGTCAATGAGTCCCTTCCCCCCGCCCGAGAAAATGTCAGGGGACTTCGCTGGCCGAGACGTGCTTCGCCTGTGAGCTTTCCAGCATCAGGCGATATCGCTCCGGCTCCTCGATCAGATCACGGGCCACTGCGAGATCCTGGTCGAACTCCATGAGTGCCTCCAACTCACCTGGATCGATGTCGGAGACGGTCATCAAACGTTCCTCCCACAACCGCCGGAGGAAACGGCGACGTTCACGATTGAAAAGCAGTTCGGCGTCGGTGCGCGCCGCTCCCTTCAAAAGCTCTCTGGCCTCATCCTTTCGCGGCGATTGAAGCAGCGTGTCGGCGTTCCCCGATAGACGATCAATCAACTGCTGCACAGGACCGGCGGGATGGATATTGGCGCTATCGCAGAAGTGGCGCAGTCCCTCCAGAAGCATCGCGGAATCCTCGACTCCTGCCGCCGGCCAGTCATCAGAATTTACGGCGACATAATCGGCAAACACGCCGGCCTGCAGGCACGACACTTCCCACGCGCCGACCTTGGAAGCCGGAACGGCCAGATCGGCAGGAAGACCGGCTCCTGCGGGTTCGTATCCCGCCAGAATCGAGTCGTACTGCTGGCGGGAGGCCCTGGGATCGCCCACGAAGTGGCCGGATGGTGTCGAGTACCGGGCAGTAGAAAGTCGGAGCGCCCCCATGCCCTCCAGTGGCGAAATGGTCTGCACCCAGCCCTTGCCGAAACTCTTTCGACCGACGACCAGCGCCCGCCCGGCATCGTGCAATGCGGCAATGAACACCTCGGACGCGGACGCAGTCGTTTCATCCTGCAACAGGATGACCGGCCCCTGATAGGTTGATGGCGCCAAGCCGGTAACGAATTTTCCAGAGGCGGAAGGAGAGCGCCCGACCAGTTCGCAGACGGGGAACCCGGTTGGCAAGAATATCCCCGCAGCGGTCACGGCTTCATCAAGAATCCCACCAGGATTTTCTCTGAGATCAAGAACAAGGCCAATGGGCCGGTCAACCAGCAGATCTTCGATAATCGCCGCCAGTCGATCCCCGGAACCGTCCGTGAATTCTGTCCAGCGGACATACGCGACCCCGGACTGTGTAATTCCGACAATCGGAAAGACATCGACGTCCACCTTGCGCCGAGTCAGCGTCATGGTGCGACGGCTGCCCCCTGGGCGCTCGACGGTCAGGGTCAGCGGTGTGTCACTGGGACCTGCCATCACCTGCACAACTTGCGATCCGCGAAGGCCTGCCACCGACTGGCCATTGACAGAGATAATGTGGTCGCCGGGGCGAAGGAATGCCTCTGCCGCCGGAGATTGGGGGAATACGTGATAGATGACGGTTTCGCCATCGCGCGTGGCGATTTCGATTCCGATACCGACGTACTCACCCTCGGTGTCCTCCAGGAACGAGTCGTATTCCTCCGGTGACAAATACGATGAGTACGGATCAAGCACCGACAGCAGTCCATCGGCTCCCGCCTGAATTAAGATCGCGGGGTCGACCGGCACCACACCGCTGTCGAAGATCAAACGGCTGGCACTGGTCAGAGCGAGAACCGCGCGCTGGCGCGGGTCCGACCGCAGCCATCGCACACTGGCAAACACCAGAGCACAGATGATGACGAGCCAGAGGATACCGCGGATCGTGACGTAACTGGGCGCCGGTTGCGAACAGTGCTCTTCGGAAACCGGAGCTTCTGTGGAGGCGATGTCGATCCGACCCGATGTCATGGCCACCGCACTTTAGACGGTTCGCATACGCAGACTGCGGTCCAGCAGTTGTCGCGCCCGGTTATACACGCCATCGGCACCCAATCCCGAATCAATCACAATGATACCCGGCTTGTTGCGCCCCCAGCGGCTGTACTCGGCCCGTACCGCTTGAAAAAACCCGGGCGGCTCCTGTTCGATGCGATCGCGTTTCCGGTTGATCTCCTGCCGCCGCTCTGCAGACTGCCGGGAGGTCACGGTCAAGAGTAGGGTGAGGTCGGGCGAGACACCCGCCCGGGCCAGACGGTCGGCCGACATAACGGCGCGCGCCGGCAGGCGGCGGCCGCCGATTTGATAAGCATAGGTGGATAAACTGAAACGGTCGGCGATGACCAGTTCCCCGCGCTTCAACGCGGGAACGATCACTTCATCGACCACCTGCGCACGCGCCGCCAGATACAGAAACAATTCGGCCCGGGCGTTCATGGAAACGCCGGGATCCAGCAAGACTCGCCGGACTTTCTCCGAGACAACTGTGCCGCCCGGCTCGCGAACGGAAGTCACCGTCCAGCCGAGACGGTCATACGAATCGCCCAGACGCTTGACGAGCGTGGTCTTGCCAGAGGCGTCGGCGCCTTCCACCACCAGAAAGAACCCGCGTCGCTTCTTCATAGGCCGCTCACTCGCATCTCGCCTGCGCCGCCATCCGTTGGCGGGGACGAAAAAGGCGGCTGGGCCGCCTTGATCTGCTTACATGGAATCAAATTCCCTCAATGCCATCAGGCCGACTGTGGGCCCATCACTGCTGCACGCCGACCGTGCTGCCGACTGGGACTGTGCTGGTGGTCTTGGCGCCGGCGGTGGACGGCTTGGCAGCAGCCGGTTCCACGTCGGTGCGCCGGTACTTGTCGATGAACTCCTCGGTCATCCGGCGCGCCTCTTCGTCGGTAAACTGAACCGGCGGGGATTTCTTGAAATACGCCGATGGTCCAACCAGCGCGCCTTTGAGTTTGTGATCCAACGCGAGCTTGCAGCAACGGACCGCATCGATCACGACCCCGGCAGAGTTCGGCGAATCCCAAACTTCCATCTTCATTTCGATATTGAGCGGCACATCGCCGAAGCTCTGCCCTTCCATGCGGATATACGCCCACTTGCGGTCGGCCAGCCAGGCCACATAGTCGGACGGGCCTATGTGGATGTTGTCCTCGCCCAGATCATAATCGAGCTGCGAGGTCACCGCATTCGTCTTGGAAATCTTCTTTGACTCCAGGCGGCGGCGTTCGAGCATGTTGTAGAAATCGGTATTGCCACCAACGTTGAGCTGCGAGGTGCGCAGGAGTTTCACACCGCGCTCACGGAACAAACGCGTCAGGACACGGTGCGCGATCGTGGCGCCGACCTGGGATTTGATGTCATCACCGACCACCGGCAGACCTTTGTCCTCGAAACGCTTCTGCCAGTACCGCTCCCGCGCGATAAACACCGGGATGCAATTCACAAATCCG
>JACRMA010000041.1:9173-22814 GCA_016235085.1 Candidatus Zixiibacteriota bacterium | reverse complement strand
CCGCATCCCGCTTCCAATATCTGCTCGACATACCACTTGGTGGCCTCCTCGCTGCCGACCGGGAGGTAGTTCACCACGATATCCGTCTTGGTGTCACGCAGCAGTTTGACGATGTCCACCGTGTCGCCGGGGGCCTTCTCGATAATCTTCGACAGGTACTCGCCAAGCCCGTCATGCGTCATGCCCCGCTGGACGGTGACACCGATCTTGGGCACATCACAGAATTTGAACGTGTTGTTGGGCTTGGTGTAGATAGCCTCGCCAAGATCCTTGCCGACTTTGTTTTTGTCGATATCGATCGCGGCCGAGAATTCGATGTCCGAAATGTGATAACCGCCCAGGTTGACATGCATCAGACCCGGCACGAAATCGGTGCTCTTGGCGTTGCGATAATAATGAACCCCCTGAACAAAGGACGAGGCGCAGTTTCCCACGCCGATGATGGCTACGCGTACTTTCGACATGTGACTCTCCTCTGATGAAACGCCGAAGCCGGCAATTGCTCTCCTGTCACGCCACCGCGGCGGAAGCCGCGCGGCGTTCGGTCACCGCGACCCTGGCGGCACGTCGTTGCACTTCCTGCAAAGTCAGTTCGAATTCTGGTCCACATTGTTCAATCATCATTGAGGCGACAGCGGTGGCCATCGTTCCGGCCGCGCGCCAATCCATCCCCCGGGAACGCGCATACATGAGCCCGCCCGCGAATGTGTCGCCGGCACCGGTCGAATCGGCGGCCAGCGTCGGCCAGGCATCGATCCGGTAGTGGCGCCCCTCCGTCACAATCAACGCCCCCAGCTCAGCGAGCGTGATGACGACGGTCGGGATGCCCCAGCCCACCAGGATATCCGCGGCGCGTTCGAGATCCTGGCGCGGATCCACACCGGTGAGAATCTCGGTCTCCAACTCATTGGGTTTGACGACGTCGAAGCTGGCGCAGATGTCCTCAATGCCATCGGGCTTGTAGTGCTCAATGCGGCCACCGGGACCAATCCGTCGCAACAACCCCTGGGGATCGAGCACCATCACCGCGTCGGTGCGGGAACGCACCTCACGGATGAGCTCAAATGGAGTTTCCTGAAGGACCGGGCCGATGAAGACGATTCCGGCGCGAGAGATGGAGTCCGGTATCTGGGAAATGGGTTCCGCCTGCCCGAGAACATCGAGTTCACGGCGTCCCTGGTGATCGTAGTCAAGTTTGAAACCGCCGGTCTCGCGGCAAGTTTCGGTGTGATGCCCGATCCGATAACACTTCAGCGCCTTGTGATAATGATCCAGGCGGTCAGTGCCCACACGCCCGACGACACACGCGTCACCGCCCAGCTTGGCGAACGCCAGCCCGGCATTGGTGGCACATCCGGACAGGACGCGATCACGCGTCCACACCCAGGGTGTCTTGATCGAATCGTACACCGGATTTCCGAACGCCAGCATCATGAGCCCACCGCACCCTTCCCCGACAGTTCACGACGCGCATAGATCAGGCGCTGCGAGGCGGTCACAAATGACACGATACCGACGACGATCAAAGCCGACTTCATCGCAATGTTGGGGAAGAACTCTTCCAACATCGCTCCGGCGATAATCAAAACGAACTTCTCCAGACGTCCGGCAAATCCCACCGCGCACGACTTCAGTCCGCCGATCGACTCCGCCACGGCCCGCGTGTAGGATGCGGTCCACATCCCGAACAGGGCAAACATCGCCCAGCCGGGATTCGCACGGCCTGAAAGGGCGATACCGAGCAGGATGAAGAATTCACCGATCCGGTCGACCGTGTGATCCAGCACCCCGCCGAACACCGTTCCCAGGCCTCCGGCCCTCGCGGTCGCCCCATCCAGCATGTCCGCGATCGATGCCACCACCATCAGAACCAGGCCCAGGAAGAATCTCCCCTGCCAGAACGCGGCCCCGGCTCCCGCCGCCAATAGCAGACCGACCAGCGTCAGAACATTCGGGGTAAGGCCCATCCGGACGCAGACCCGCCCGAAGGGGATGGAAAAAGATTCATACGTCGAGCGGCGCTCGTGATGCATCGAAAACCGACCCTGCACCTTCCGAAAGCTGCCGTTCAGCACTGTCGCCCAACACGTTACGCGAACGCGCGACGAACAGCATCGGCAGACTTTCCATTATACCCACTGTTTTGGCACCACGTCAAGGCGATTCAGGAGGGATTTCCGATCCATCGGTCACAATAGGCACTGAGCGCATCTCCAAGCGGCGTGAATTCCACCAGAAGATGACACCGATGATGAACAGCCCGACCGCCACCAACTGATTGTACGTCAGCTTCAACCCGCCGGTCTCGAACCACATCTCGGTTTCGTAGTAGCGCACGAATTCGATGATGAAACGGAAGATGGCCTCGACCATAAAGAAGACTGCCGTGGTGACACCGATGCGATGGGGACGGCGATTCACCCAGAGCAAAACGAACAACAACAGCAACCCGTAAGCGGACGAGTACAACTGCGTCGGGTGCACATGCGCCGAGCCCAGAAACGAATACGCCGGTGAGCCATCGGGGAAACTGACGCCCCAGGGAACTGACGTCGGGATGCCAAAGCAGCACCCATTCAGATAACAGCCAATGCGCGTCAGGAATATGCCGAACGCCACGGCGGGAACCACGGCATCGAGTGTCGCGGGCAGTGACAGCTTCCAGCGGCGCACGTAAACCCACCCGGCGATGAACGCGAGAAGCATGCCACCCTGCAGATTCAGGCCGGCGATGCCGAAGCGTTCCCCCGAAGCGAACGGGTTGATCACGTTAAGCCAATGGCCGGTGAATTCGTCCAAATGGTAGACGACATACCCCAAACGGGCGCCCAACAGCCCGAACGCTATCAAAATGAAAGCGAAATTCGAAGTCCGCTCCGCGTCCTCACCCAGCAATCGCGACTCGCGGCCAATGAGAAACAACCCTAGGAAAAAGGATAGCGCGAGCGTGAGACCGTAGGCACGCAGGGCGAAGGGGCCGATGTGAAAGAATTCAGGGCACATAAGTCAAGCTCCATCCCAAGGTCAGATGAGCTTCAACACGCTTCGGGCGGAATTGTGCCCCGGAAACTGCGATTCGAATCGCCAGACCGTTATCGAATTCGAATTTCATGAGGCCACCGGCACCTGGCGCAGACTCGCTTCGGATTCCGGCTGAACTTGGCGTCGCGGCAGAGAGCACCGCCAGGCCGCGAACTTCAGTCCGACGACACCGACCAGCAAGCCGACAACCACATCGGAGACGTAATGAAAGCGGCCCCAGACAGTGGCGAAAAACAGCGTGATAATGAACGGCGTCATGAACATGGCCAAACGCCGGTTTGTTCGATACGCCCAGATCAAGACGACGAAAGCCACGGCCACGTGCGATGAGGGCATGCAGCCCCCATGAATCGCGGCGGAGGCGATGATCCAGTTCACCAGCGGTACGAAACACCAGCCGTCCAACGGGCCGCTAAATTGCCCGGCAAGAAGGTACCGTGGACCAGCAATGGGATAGAGGACGAAACCGGCATAGGAGATCATGAACGTTACCGTGACCGCCATCAGCGAGTCGTGCAGTTCCTGCACACGCCCCTGGAAGAACAATGTTAACGCCAGGACGGGAATTATCAGGTAGTACGAAAAATACCCGAGCATCATCCACTCGTTCAACCAGGCTTTCTGCGCTGGAATGAGCCAGACATTCACGTCAATTCCGAATACAGCGCGCTCAAACGCCAGAAGTTGCGCGTCGAAAAATCCCGGGAACAGCCAGTGCACGGCAACGGCGATTTCGCCGTAGAAAAACGTGTACAGGATCGCCGGGTACATGTTTCGGAGGAATCCCCGAAGACCTCGGTGGTCATTCCAGTTCGAAATCATCGCACCGATCGCCACCAATAAGCCGAGGTGGATGGGAACCAGATACTTCGTGGAGGGATGCGACCAGCCCAGAGTCAGCATGCCGAGTCCGAACACGGCCACGTAACCGGCGGTCAAACGGTCGAGAGGACGCGCGTTGCGCCAGATGCGGGACAACAGTGACTCAGCGCTGGCTGATCTCATGGCGGGCGAATCTAACTGGATCGGACCCGAACTGCAAGGAATGAGGCGGAACCCGGTTCAAGCCTCGGGGTCGTCACGCCCCCGACCGGCCACAGCCAGGACGATCTCCCCTTTGAAAGACCGGCCCTCGGACCAGGCGCAAAGACCCTGAAGTGAGTCGCGCCGGATCTCTTCAAACTTCTTGGTGAGCTCCCGTCCGAGGCAGGCCCGGCGGTTTCCCCACGCGCCGTAACATTCGGCGAGTGTCCTCGCAATCCGGTAGGGGGACTCAAACAACACGATGGTACGATCTTCGGTCGATAGTTCCTGCAATCGTCGCGACCGCTTGCCCGACTTGACTGGCAGAAACCCTTCGAAGACGAATCGATCTGTTGGAAGACCGGACACCGACAGGAGCGCCGTCACCGAGGACGGCCCTGGTATCGGGATGATGCTGATTTCTGTCTGTGACAATGCGGTGATCAGAGAATACCCAGGGTCGGAGATCGTCGGCGTCCCGGCATCCGAGACGAGCGCCACTTGCGCACCGGACTGGATACGGCTCACAAGAGATGGTGTCTTCTGCCGCTCGTTGTGGTCGTGATACGCCTCCACTCTGGCGTTAATGTCATAGTGCGCGAGAAGCTTGCGCGTGTGGCGTGTGTCTTCGCAGAGTATCAGATCGACATTGCGCAGGACCTCCAACGCGCGCGCCGAAATGTCGCCGAGATTGCCGATGGGCGTCGCCACGACATAGAGGACACCGGCGGGTGCATCGCCATTCGGGGCAGCGTGCTCAGAAGACGCATGTGAATCAGAACTCAAGAGTCGGACTCCGGTGAAACAGGATGACTTCAGGTGCCCCAATCCCGGGAAAGGTGGAAGTCGATACCCACGGTCTTCGCCGACACCTTGGCGATCGTGGGCAGGGACCGTTTGAACTGGCTGGACGTGATCCGGCCCACAACTTTGCGGATGAACTCCGGAGAGAAACCATGATCGACAAGCGCTTCGAACGAGTATTCGCCATCGATCATCAGATAAAGGAGCTGATCAACGTCCTCGTACGCGAACCCCAGTTCCCCCTCATCGGTTTGACCGGGCCACAGGTCGGCGGAGGGTGCCTTGTGGATCACCGTGGCCGGGACGCCCAGGAAATCGGCCAACTGCCATATTTGCGTCTTGTAGAGGTCGCCGATGGGATTGATCGAGCAGGCCAGATCGCCATACCAGGTTCCGTACCCGAGCAGCAATTCGGTCTTGTTCGAAGTGCCGATCACGAGGGCGTGATGTTCATACGAGTAATCAAACAATCGCATCATGCGGGCGCGCGCGGCGGCATTGCCAATCCGCATGCGATCAACGTTTGCCGAGCCATCAAAGAATGCATCCACGACCGGCCCAACCGGCCGCAATAGAAGTTCAAACCCGAACGCGGACGCTACGGTTTCGGCATCCCTGAGACTCGCCGGATCGGAGCTGCCCGCGGGCATGGCAAGGCCTTTGACGTGGCTGGCCCCCAGCGCTTCAACCGCGAGGACGGCCCCGACGGCCGAGTCGACTCCACCGGAGACTCCTAGCACCGCATCCGCAAATCCCTTCTTCGCGAAATGGCCGGCCAGGAAATCGATGATCAGCCCGACTGCGACAAACGGGTCGAGACTCAAATCTATGCGGACACGCGGGCTATTCATGATGGTTGATTCCCCGGCGTTATGACTGGCAGGCGCGGTCCCATGCGGAGGCGCCACAACTCCTGAAGGATAAAATCCGGACGCCCTTCCTTAAGGTGAGGGAATCGGGTGCGGGCGCGGGCGGTCGCCTCGAGATCGATTTCGCAGATTTCGCGACAGCTTTCGTATTCAGGCATCTCGCACAGCGATTGCCCCAGAGGATCGATCACCTGCGATCCCCCCCAAAACGTCAGCCCCTCCTCGGTCCCAACGCGATTCACAAATACTGTCGGCAAGCCCAGAAGCCGTGAATGGGCGAGGTGCGCAGATCGAAATATTTCCCGGCCCGACATGGACCCATCGGGACCGATCCCCCGCGCTGGCGAAGCCGCGACCGTCACGATGAGCTGCGCCCCCGCCTGTTCGTGAAGATAGGCCGCGACGGGATGCAGCGCGTCGTAACAAATCAGAATCCCCGTCCGTCCCCATGGGGCATCAAATGGTTCGAGACGATCCCCCTCGGCAAAGAAGCGCTTCTCATCGAACATCCCGTAGTTGGGAAGGAACATCTTGCGTTGAACCGCACGGACAGCGCCATCCTTGAGATAGGCGGCCGAATTGTAGAACCGTCCATCGCTGGCTTTCTCGACAAAGCCGAGGATGACCCCGAGCGGTCCGGCTTCAGCCGCAAGGCCCGCAAGAACGGGGTCCGCTGAAGTGAGCGCGGTCCGCGCGACCATACCCATGATCAAATAACCGGTGAGCGACAACTCAGGAAAGACCAGCAGGTCGGCCTTCTGCTTTCGTGCCCACAGGATCGACGCGCGGTGCGTGGCGGCATTAGTCTCGATATCCCCGAGACGGGGCGCCAGTTGATCGATCGCGACACGGAGACGTTTCATAGAATCAGCCCGCCGGCCCAGTACCACGCCCAGCCGGCGAAGTTGCCGTGGGGAATGTTGTCCAAAACAGGTGATGGGTCAAGTAAGGCCAACACGGAACTTGAGAGCATCTGACGGACTCCGGCGGGAAGCCGGGCATGCCGTATCGTGTAAGCTAATGAAGCGGTGGCGGTTTGACCGGATCATATTCTATCCGCAACGTTCCAGCCACGGATTGCGAAAAGTGATTGACCCGGCTGCGATCTTTGCTCCATCCTTGGACGGGGCCGGGTTGGATTGATGGAAATATGGATTTGATGTTTGGTCGTGGATCATTCTGCGCCGCGTCACGCGGAGGGAGGAATCGAGATGGCATCACTGAATCGTGTCGAGCTCATCGGCAATCTGGGGGCAGATCCTGAACTAAAGTACACGCCATCACAGCAGGCCGTCGCAACATTCAGAATAGCCACGACTAGGAAGTGGAAGGGCAAAGACGGTACCGACCAAGAGGATACTCAGTGGCACAACATCAAATGCTGGGGACGGTGGGCTGAGGTTGCCAAACAATCACTGACAAAAGGGCGCCAGGTGTATGTCGAGGGGCGTCTCGAAACCAGGTCGTACGACGACAAAGATGGCAATCGGAAGTGGTTCACCGAGGTGGTGGCGCAGTATTTCATGGTTGGTGCGAGACGTGGCGAATCCGATACCGGGGAAGGGATGGCCGCGCCAGAATCCGCCAACCAGGCCTATCCACAGCCATCAACCTCGATGGCACAGGATGATGATTTGCCGTTTTAAGGCAAAGTTCGAAGGCGTCGCGTCCGCGGAAAAACCCTCACCCCCTACCCCTCTCCCAAAATGGGAGAGGGGAGCTTGCCTTGTACGGCACTAATGTGGCGCGGGCGCCCTCGCCCGCGTTTACCGCGAAGCGGTGATATTCTGAGGGCTTCGCACAAAGACTACTGAGGTCGCCCAAACCACAAAATGTGTATTACAGTTATCCCCGGTTCGCCCGGCTCTCCTATTTGGATGCACCGGTGAGGGGGTGTGCGGTGCGGTTGCAAAGTGTCAGCCCACCGCGTAGATTTCAACGGAGTCACAAGCCATGCCAGCGTCATCGTATCAGTTCTTCAGCGTAACCAGTGACCGCGCACTGGCGGAACGCTGGCGGGCGGGACTGGCGCCGCTGGGCGGCACGCATTCGGCTTGTGATGGCTTGATGACTGCATTGCGGCGTCTGATCGAGCGGCCGGTTGATATTGCTTTGATCGATCCATCCGGGACAGACCTGTCTGTTGATGCTGTTCTGCAGAAAATCCGCCTTCGCGCTCCCAGCGCGGATCTCATTCTGGTGACCGAGGATTCCCCAGGGACTGGATCAGAGAGACCGCAGACCGATCGTGCCGTGCTGGAGCGATGGGGTGCAATCCAACTGTCACGCGATCTCGCGGCCGCTGAACTCTCGGCGCGACTGAACGCGATTGGCGCGGATCGGGCGCGTGTGGCCCGATGCGGTTGGGTGGGATTGTCGCCTTCGCTGCGCGCCGCATCCGAGCTTCTCCTATCGGCGGCTCCGTCGGAAGCGACGGTTCTGATCGAAGGTGAATCGGGCAGCGGTAAGGAGCTGGCCGCGCGGGCAATTCATCAGAACAGTCCGCGCGCGAATTGTCAATTCATGGCGCTCAATTGTTCGGCCTTCACAGAGACCATTCTTGAAAGCGAGCTGTTTGGTCACGAGAAGGGGGCGTTCACCGATGCCTTCGGCCGCAAGAAGGGCGTATTTGAGGCGGTTGACGGCGGGACGATCTTTCTCGATGAAATCGGCGAGACGACACCCGGTGTGCAGTCGCGTTTGCTGCGTGTCCTCGAGGAACGGCAGGTGCGCCGCGTGGGATCGGTCGAATCGATCCCAGTCGACTTTCGCATCGTCGCTGCAACCAATCGCAATCTCTCTGATACGTCCAGCGAAGGACGCTTCCGCCGCGATTTGTATTTCCGCCTTGCCGTTGTGCAGTTGACGCTGCCGTCCCTTCGGGATCATCGTGGCGACGTACCCGCACTCCTGGAACATCATTTCAATGTGGCGGCCAAAGCCGGCGCCGCGATCCGGCTATTGGATCGAGTGACCGAGGTCGGCCTGGTGCGCCTGATCGACTATGATTGGCCCGGTAATGTGCGAGAGCTGCGGAATTTCGTCGAACGGGCGAACGTGCATTTCCCCGGCCGGGTGATTGGTCACGAGCAGATCGGCGAGCTTCTGACCAGCGTGCGGCCGGCTATGCTTCTGCCGGTCCCGACCGGACGCCGCACTGATGTGGTCGAGCGCGAAATGATCTTCGCGGCACTCTCGGAGCTGAAGCGCGACCTCGACTACCTGAAACGGGCGGTCACGCGTTTCGCCGACCAACCGCACCACGACGGAGGCGGACTACAGGGAACCGAATTCCGCTCGATGAAAGAAACCGAGCGCGAGCGCATTACCGAGGCGCTTCAGCTATCCAATGGCAACCGGGCCAAGGCGGCGCGGATGCTCGGGATCGGCGAACGAACCTTGTACCGCAAGATTCGGCAATATGGACTATAACACCCAACTCATTTGTACTCCGTCCACTACGGACGACTCCCCCCCGTTCGTCATGTAGCACTATCCTGCCAACACAGTACTCGAAATCCCTTGATTTCATCATAGTCCTCTCTGTAGTTTCCGTTGCCACGCAGTTTGGTGGGCTGATTGCGACATGCGTTTTGATTGGTCCCATATCCCGGGCCGTATTGTGTTTGCCGGATTCCTTTTGGAAATGGCGGTCGGATCTATTGCGTGGGCACAGCAGCCGGACACCCGTTCGTACGAGTCCGAGGAAGATCTCTGGGAGGCGCTGCATGAACGGGAAATCAGCTTCGACGACTATCTTGACCTGATCGATCAGGCACGCTGGGGGGAAGATACCAGGAGTGTTCCGGTCTCAGATTGGGAAGCGCTTCCCGGTTCCAATGCCGGATTCCTTGCCGCACCAGACTCCGGTATTGAGATCGCCCAGCCCTCGAGAGGAACTTCAAACCCGTCGACAGCGCACTCTCGGTGGTCGTGGCGGAGCGGTTACAATGCTGACCTGACTGACTCGACTCCCGGCACGGGATACACTCTCGCCCGCATTCATGCCTCCGATTTCACCGGCGTGATCGACTGGCGGCATGACGGCACGCATGGTGTCTGGCAACGTCGACTCCTGTCCTGGCAGAGTCATGGGCTTGCACTTCAAATGGGGAATGTCGAGCCCCGCTTGGGCCGCGGTCTGGTCGTGGGACGGCGTTCTCGCCTTGTAGGATCGGCTTCATCGGCGCCTGCCAATGGGGATTGGTGGCAGCCGTTGAGATCGCGATTCAATGGACTCTGGTTATCAGCCGGGGAATCCCGCACAATCTCTGGCGATCTGGTTGTCTCGGATGTCCGATCGACGCGGCTAATTGAGCGCATGGCAGCACTGCAACTGACCGCGGGCACCCGGTCAATCCGAGTCGGCGTCATCGGCTTGACGGGCACTGTCGCGCGTCGCGATAGCGCAGGGACGTACACGGAGAGAATCGCCGGCAGCCATATCCGTCTTGGCCAAAATGAACGCCAGATCCTCGCCGAGATCGCGATTGACCGTCAAGGCGCCACCGCCAAGGCCGCGGAGGCGCTCTGGCGGTTCGACGGCGGGCGCTTTCATGGCCGCGCGTGGTCGTACGCCGCTGGATACACCAATCCCTGGGGAGGGGGACCAGGGCACAGCGATACGCGAACGATCGTTCTCGATGGGATTGCGGAACGATTCGCCTCGCGCACCGCAGGTGAGCGTGGATTCTCACTGGCAACCCGGCTCAATCCAGTCGCGCCGATCCTCGGTGGGGGCGCCAGCATCGATTGGGAGTGGCTGACACATCGCGAAGGCGACGGCGAACCGGTACAGCAATCTTGGACGGTCCATGCAAATTGGAAACGTGGCAATCTCCGCGTTCGGCCCTTTGCGCGCGGACGCACAGACTCGAGTGGAACCGCGCAGCACGGGTTCGGGTCATCGCTGGAAATCGGCACTTCTGAACGGCGGATGAATACTCGAGTAGAACTGGGGCGCCATAATGAAAGGGGCACCAAGTATCTTCGCACAAGCCTGTCCATGAAGTGGAACTTTAGCGAAGCGCTCCGACTGGAACCCGCTGTGCGCTGGTATGACCCGGATTTGCAGCGCCCGGCGGACGGGTACTGGTATTTCTATTTCACCGAAGTGATCACAGTTGCGTCCATGTTGCGTCTCGAAGCCGCGTTAGTCTGGCAGCGATACGAGGCCCGCAGCAAAGAAGGCAATGTGGAAATCCGAATCAGGATGGTCGGAGGAAGATGAAACCAGCCATTCGACTACGATCGATCCTGGCGATCGCGTTTGGAATCCTCACCGGCATGGGGCTGGGGAAAGAGTCATTTGCCGCAGATTTGCTCATTAACGAAGCGCTCGCGAACGAACCGGGATCGGTCACATCACTGGAGTGGATCGAACTGCTCAACTGGCCAGACACGGGGAACGGCTTTATCTCGCTTGGGGGGTATCGCCTTGTCGATGGGCGCGACACCACGCTTTTCGACACCAACTTGTCCATTCCTCCTGGTGGATTTCTGATTCTCGCCAGAAAAACCTTGGGGAACGGGAGTTTAGAATCAGTCTGGGGTGATAGTTCAGGCATCTGGGGCGACTCGCCGGTCGAGTCATTCCCCGTCATCCTTGCGAAGATTTCGCTGCGCAATGCAAATGACACAGTGACCTTGATGTCACCATCCGGCGACACCTCGCGTATGCTCTGGTCGCACGATCCGGGAGACGGAGTTTCCCTCGAACGGATTCGCCCGAATCACGATGATCGTCCGGCGAACTTCGGCTTCTGCCGTGACACGACAGGCTCAACCCCGGGACGAATCAACTCCGTGTTCCCCGTACGCTATGATCTTGCCTTGGATTCGTTGCGGCTGACGCCGAGTGAACCACGCTGGGGGGACACGATTCGCGTGTTCGCCCACATATCCAACACCGGACTGGGACCGATTCAGAATGGCTCGCTGGAACTCTTCGACGGCACTCTTCCCTCCCAGGCATCCGGGACCCTCATCCCGGTCGCCTCCGCTCCGATTTCGGAGATCGGGGAATTGGAACACGACAGCGTGGTGATCCAATGGCCGGACCCGCCTCCTGGTCCCCATGTTCTCCACGCGCGACTCACCGCCGATGGAAATCCCCTGAATGACACGCTCTCCACTGCCACCATTGTGCGTTTCTCGCAACCGCTCATCATCATCTCTGAATACCTCGCCGATCCGACGGTGGGCGGCCCCGACGAGTGGCTAGAGATTTCCAACCGGGCGGATTTCGCAATCAATCTGGCCGGTCTTCGAGTCGGAGATTCCTCCGGAGCCTCTCCCCTGCCCGACAGTATTGGAGCAATTGGGCCGGGGGAATTTTGGATACTCACTGAAAACGAAATCGCATTTCGCAGTCATTATCCCTCCTTCTCCGGCAATCTGATCCCGATTCCTGCCTGGCATGAGTTGAACAACACGGGCGACCGGATCCGGCTTATCGGCGCCGGGGATGAAATAATCGATTCCGTGAGCTATCGAGGGACGTATGGCGACGATCACTCCACTGAACGCCTGGAGATGTCTGCGACGTTTGCCGGCTCTGGCGATTGGGCAGAGTCGGTTGATCCATTGGGAGGAACGCCGGGTCGCGAGAACACGCAACGGAGCGATCGGGCCGGGTCATTTCATGTCGCGGTTACTCCGAATCCGATCTACGTGACGGCAGGGATACCAGCGCAAATCGAGTATCGGTTGAACATCGGCGAACGGCTGACGCTCAAAATCTTCGATCTCGATGGCCGGCTCATCCGGACATTGGCCGATCAGACTCCGTCCGCAACTGGTTCGGCGCAGTGGGATGGAACCGACAACAGCGGCGCGAGAATTCGACCGGGGCCCTACGTCTTGCTGGCGCGCTCCGATCCCGAGGGCGCGACGACGAAACTCGTAATCGTGGTGGGACCGTGATGGATATCATCAAGAGCACTGCGAAGTGGGAGGTCCGGCTGTTTGCGCTGGCGAGCGTGCTAATTGTCGCCGTATGGCGGGCTGGCAACTGCGGCGCGACCGATGAAGCCGGTTCCGCCGCGATAGTGGGAATCGGCGGCGCCTACGCAGGCTCGGCGGACGATGCGGCAACCATCTGGCTGAACCCGGCCCTGACGGCGTTCTCAACATCATTTGTGACCGGCTCACTGGCCACACGGAATCTCTACCAATTGGAGGCGTTGCGGGAGCGGACGGGAAGCGTCACTGTACGGATTGCGAAGAGGGCCGTTGTCGGAGCGGGGTTCGCCCAGTTCGGACAGCCGGGTCTCTACACGGAATCTCACGGCGTGATGATTGTCTCAGCGGAACCGTGGCGAAAATGGACCGTGGGTGCAGGAGTGCGTTACGACCGTGTGGAGTTCGGTGATAACACGAAGGCCTACTCCGGTTCGTCAATCGATCTGGGAGTGGCCTCGCGGCCTTTGCGGCAGATGGTTGCGTGTGCGGTGATCAGTGGAATCACAATCGACCGTCTGTACGAATCGTACACTGTGCCTGCTGTGGTCGAGATGTCGGCCGCCTGGGAGGGACCCGAGCTTACGCTTGCGGGCGTCTGGTCCAAATCCTCTGGGGAAAGCAGCCGGTTCGGCATCGGCCAGAGCCTACAGGTGGCCAGAGACCTGCCGTTAGGAGTCAGTTTGACATTTCTCTCAGGTCTGCGATTGGACCCGATTCGATACTCCCTGGGCGCACGAATTCTCGCTCGCGGAGGTTCACTTGATTACGCGTATCAGAGCCATCCGGATCTGGGAGGAACGCACGTTTTGGGAGTGACGTTTCGATTTGGTGGACGGTAATGGGAGGTCCAGCCCACGGTGGGAGGGCGTGTTGAAAAGGGTCGGACAGGAGTGTCCGGCCTACCAGGTTGTAGCGATATCGGTAGGCCGGACACTCTTGT